>JBDRJH010000225.1:0-27967 GCA_043815125.1 Verrucomicrobiota bacterium | reverse complement strand
TTTAGCTATTTTCATGGGGTTGGGGTTGGGGTTGGGGTTGGGGTTGGGGTTGGGGTGCAATGACACCCGTTAACGCGCCGGCGTTGGCCAACGCGGAGACAGGACGTGTCGACCGGTCATTCACGATCGTGTTTTGCATGCCTCGGGCCGTCACGCGCACGAGGCGCGTGACGACAGCGCTTCCCGAAAGCCTTGCCCGCGCTCAACCTCGAACCGCCCGCCAAGAAACCTCTGCTTGGTGGTGGCGGTTCGGCTCTCATGATTATTCCCCCGGAGCCACGGTTTCACGAACCCAGGCTGCACCGAGCGGCACCAGCTCAACCGGCCCCGGTATGGAGTGTAGCGGGAAGGAGGTTCGGTTCATGCCCGCGTCATCGATCTCCATGCCTGCGTCGTGTCCGAGTATAAAAACGGTGGCGGCGGCCCCGGAAGATTCTACCCCGGCCAGCTTAACCGCCTTGCCACTGCCATCGGCGAACCGCAGGGCCGCCCAGCCCGATTCAGGCATGGTCACAGCGCCATCCACCGTCAGTCGCCCGCCGGTCTCGGTGCGTGCCAGGGCGACCACCCGGGACGGCGCGTTGATCGATGCATCGACGCGCACGACCCCGGCCTCCGCGAGTTTGGCACCGGCGGCGGCCCAGGCCCAGGTCCCGTTCCCGCCCGTAGAGAAGCCCGCCGCCCTGCCCTGCAGGCTCCAGCCGTCGATTTCCACCGGATGTTCCGGCAGGCCAAGGGCCCAGGTGTCGGTGCGGTCATCCAGTGCGACGCGGACCAGCACCCCGGTCCCGTCGGCCGAGCGCTCCCATTGCACCGATTTCACCCGCGGCTGTTCCCCATTGCCAACCGGCTCGTGGACGGCGGCCCACAGGGTGATGTCATCGGGTTTGACCTCGCGCCGGCGGTAAAGATGCCAGCCCGAAAAATCATCACGCTTGGCCGGATTTTGGCCGGTCGGCCTGAGCAGCGGCATCCGACTGAGCCAGCTCGTCGAGCCCGGTTGTGGCGCCAAGAAGATGTTCAACGCCACATTACTGCTCTCTCCGGTCCAGGTGACCTTGAATTCCCCGGAGGCACGCACCACGCGTGGATACTTAAGCAGCCGCCGCCAGGACTTGTCACCGGTCTCCGGCTCTCCCAGCACTCGTGCCATGTTGGCCCCCACCGGCAACAATGGTGCATCGACCGTCTGATCGACCGCCTCCTCCTCGGTCTGCCGCAGATACGACTCGTGCGCCGCGCCGCCTTGCAGCCAAAAAACATCCACCACGTAGCCGGACCACCTGCCGGTCGCCACTTGGATCAGCGTGCGTTCGCTCCGGGTGATCCCCTCCTCCTCGACCCCCGGCGAGGAAGCCGCGATATAAGTGACCTCGCCACCCGAGGCCACGCCGGGGTCGTAGCCCAGGACCGCAGTGCGGGCCCACCAACCACCCCACACACCGAATCGGGGAGCATCGGACTCAATCTCGCGTCCGGTCCATGCCACCGACACGTTATGCGCCAAAGGCGACATGTGAAAATAGCGGTTGTTGGCCGGTTGAAAGGGGTAGCCGGCATCAGGCAACACCTCCTGCCCGTGCGCCCACAGCTGCAGCGACAGGCGGCTGTCGTGATAGTGCCCTCCGCCATAACGGCCGCCACCGGTCAGAGGCGCCGCCGAGAGATGCGCCTCCACGTCGCGCCCCGCGAGGGCGTAGTGCCCAAAATCCGGATACGCGATGTTTCGCGGCACACCTGGCACCGCCTCCGGGGGAATCGTCCAATGCGTGTCATTCACCGGGATCGGCCGCCCGCCCGGCATGGCGAATCCGGCCTGGGCGGCGTTGATGTCGGCGATGCGTTGCTCGAGTTCCATCAGCGAATCCGGGGCGATTTTCGCCAAGCCGGTGTCGCCCCCCTCGCGCAGCATCGGCATCAATGCCTTCAGGTTGCCCGTGACTTGCCGGGCATAGGACACCGTGCCCTCCTGCCAGATCAGGTCCGCGTGCCAGAATTCCGGATCGTAAACCAACCGCCGGGCCAGCTCGTCGCAGCGCTGCATAAGCACAGGGTCTCGTAAGATCAGCGCCAAAGAGGCGGCGTGTCGCAGCCCGAACGGGGTGTAGTTCGTCACCAGGTCGGGATTCTCCATCAGTCGCAGAAACTCCGCCGCGTAACCCCGCAGCCAATGCTCGACCGCATCCCGGGAGGGCGCAGCGTCCGCCGAAGCGCCGGTCTCGCGCCAGACTGGCGCTTCACGCAAGAGACTGAATGCGATCGCCGCCGGAAAAGGGATGAGTTTGCCCTCGGCGTGGATGACGGCGGGAGCCCTCGGAACCGGGCGTGAGGCCAAGCCGGCCAGCAGGGACGCCGCGCGCTCCGCAGTCGCCCCGTCACCGGTCAGTCGATACAGATGAGCGAGCCGCCACGACGCCCACTCGGTCGGCGGACGTCCGGCAGAGATGAAGACCTTCTCCCCGTGGCCCGCGGTCCACAACTCGGCGGGGGTTTGGTTGGTCTCCGCCGCCGTCTGTTTTAAAAGCATCTCCTGCGGCGGGGGCGACTGCGACGCCCAGGCCGCGGCCCAGGTCGGATCGGCACACACCGGACCGACCACCGCAACAAATACGGCGGCGACAAGAGCCTGAAGGTAGGAGCAATGCATAGGGGAAAATACCAAGACCCGGCCTGACCGACCGGGAGGAGAGGGGGCAAACAACGTGATCACCGAGGATCAGTTGGTATTGAGGTTGAACAAGGTTTGGTAGGTCGGGTCTTCCACGAACGAGACATGACCATCCCAGAAAGCGACGTTCACCCCCTGGTTGTGGCGCCAGTCTGAAAGCGCTCCCTTGACGATGGTCTCGAACTTGGCGTCCGACCGGTAATTCGCCGTGTCTGCCCTCTCGGCATCAACAAACTGCGGAGAGCGGGAGGGCGCGGCGATGTGCAGCCGCTTCTTGTGGGAGGTTTCCTGCTTGAGCAGGAGGTAGGAAATGGAATTCCACTCGGTGCCACCGTCCGAGAAGGCCTCCACGGCAGCCTCGTCGTTCGGGCACTGAAAGAGGGCGGTCACCCGGGTCACGGAATCCGCCTTCAGGTAGGGGTAAAGCTGCCGGAACCAGTAACGCGGACTGTTGTTCTCGTCGTTCTCGGTGAAAGGCTCGGCGATCAGCGCCCCACGATTCTCTGCGGAATACAATTGGGAGGCCGTGGCCAGCTGGCGCAGGTTGCTGGCGCAACTCGACCGTCGGGCCGCTTCTCGCACCCGACCGATAACGGGGATCAGTATGCCGGCCAAAACACCGATCACGGCAATCACGGTGAGCAGTTCGACCAGGGTGAAACCACGTTTATTGGAAATGAGCGCCATATCGAATAAGTTATTAAATGCTTTTTTGTTTAATTTTTTCGATTCGTCAATCTCAATGTCTGCATGGTGCGAAAATCGCCAACCGCCCCAATCATCGGCTTGAGACAGGAAGAAAAAAGCCGCGCTTCCGAAGAAACGCGGCTTGATTGTTGGCCGACCGGTAACGGGTTCCGACAAACCCGGAGCTCAGGCCTCGAGCTGCGGGCGCTTGGCCTCGGGCCAGTCGATGTGGAAGAACTTGCCGCGGGGTTTGTCGGTGCGCTCGTAAGTGTGGGCGCCGAAGTAGTCGCGCTGGGCCTGGAGCAGGTTGGCGGGCAGACGGGCGCTGCGGTAGCCGTCGTAGTAGGCCAGCGAGGAGGCGAAGGTCGGGACGGGCACGCCGTTCTCGGCGGCGAGGCTGACGACCTTGCGCCAGTTTTCCTGGGCCTTCTGGATGGTCTTGTTGAAGTAGGGATCGAGGAGGAGGTTGGCCAGCTTGGGGTTCTTGGCGTAGGCCTCGGTGATCTTTTGCAGGAAGGCGGCGCGGATGATGCAGCCGCCGCGGAAGATCTGGGCGATCTGGCCAAAGTTGAGCTTCCAGCCGTATTCGGCCTGGGCGGCGCGCATGAGCTGGAAGCCCTGCGCGTAGGAGCAGATCTTCGAGCAGTAGAGGGCGTCGCGGATGGCCTCGACGAGGGCCTTCTTCTTGGCCGGGGAGGTGATCTTTTTGACCTTGGGGCCCTTGAGGACCTTGGAGGCGGCGACGCGCTCGTCCTTGATGGCGGAGAGGCAGCGCGAGAACACGGACTCGGCGATGGTCGGGGCGGCGACGCCCATGTCGAGGGCGTTGACGGAGGTCCACTTGCCCGTGCCCTTCTGGCCGGCGGTGTCGAGCACGACGTCGACGAAGGCCTTCTTGGAGGCGGGGTCCTTCTGCTTGAGGATGTCGGCGGTGATCTCGATGAGGAAGGAGTCGAGCGCGCCCTTGTTCCAGTCAGCGAAGATGTCGCCCATCTCGGCGGGCTTGAGGCCGAGGAGGTTCTTCATGAGATCGTAGGCCTCGCAGATCATCTGCATGTCGCCGTATTCGATGCCGTTGTGCACCATCTTGACGTAGTGGCCCGCGCCGTTTTCGCCGATGTAGGTGGTGCAGGGCACGCCGCCCTTGACGGGCTTGCCGGGCTGGGCGCCGGGGATGGGCTTGCCGGTCTTCTTGTCGACCTTGGCGGCGATGGCGTTCCAGATGGGCTTGATCTCGTTCCAGGCGGACTTGTCGCAGCCGGGCATGAGGGACGGGCCGAAGCGCGCGCCTTCCTCACCGCCGGACACGCCGGAACCGATGAAGCGGAAACCTTTTTCCTTGAGGGCCTTTTCGCGACGGATGGTGTCGGTCCAAAGGGCGTTGCCGCCATCGATGATAATGTCGCCGGGCTCGAACACGGAGGCGAGGCCGTCGATCACGGCGTCGGTGGCCTTGCCGGCCTGGACGAGGATGATGGCCTTGCGGGGCTTGGCGAGGGAGGCGGCGAACTCCTCCAGGGTCTTGGTGCAAACGAGGCCGCCCGGGGTGTCGGGGTTCTCGGCGACGAACTTTTCCGTCTTCTCAACCGTGCGGTTGTAAACGGAGATGCGGAAGCCGTGGTCGGCGATGTTGAGGGCGAGGTTCTGACCCATGACCGCGAGGCCGATGAGTCCGATGTCGGAGTGCGTCTTGGACATAAATAAAAAGCGAGGTCTAGGCGGATGCCCCGGCAAAACCAATCCCAATTTCATGGATACGTTCTCATACGGTCCAGCAGTTTGGCTCATCGCCCGCCGGCGACCGCTTCCACCGTTGCCAGCGACCGCCGCCCGCAACAGGCTGGCGCACATGGAGGTCGAAGACACCAGCCGCATCCGCACCCAGCAAAAGAAGCCCAACGTGCCCATCCGCGACGGACTGCGCGGCTACCTGACCCGCTATCGCCGCGAGCGCGACCTGCCCGTCACCTACGAGCGCCTGCGCCGCTTCGCCGACAGCGTGCCGCTCAGCGATTCCAAGGGCCGCTCGACCCTCTGGGACAGTGTCTACTACGGCCCCGAGGAGATGCGCACCCTGCAGGAGGACCTGAAGCGCGTCTACGCCATCCTGCGCGTCGACGGCGATCTCTCGGTCATGCAACACCTCTACATCGACCGCATCGACTTCTGCGCCTTCGGCAACTCCGCCCCGTTCCGCATCCGGATCGTCAACGCCTACAACGACAACCCCGACCACTTCTATATCAAGCGCGGCGACGCCTCGCGCGTCTACGGCCTCGAGCTCGAGCACCTGCTCTCGCCCAACCGCCTCAACTACCTCACCCACGGCGACACCCTCGTCGAGGAACACATCGCCGGCATCCCCGGCAACGAGTTCATCACCCGCTGGATGGCCAGCCCCGAACTCAAGCCCATCCGCCTCGCCAAGGAACTGGTCAAATTCAACGAACGCTGCTTCGTCCGTCTGCTCGGCGACATGCGCAGCTACAACTACGTCGTCGTCTTCACCCCCGACTTCGAGGGCGCCCAGATCCGCATCCGCGCCATGGACTTCGACCAGCAGGGCTACGAGGGCCGCATGAACCTCTACCGCCCCCAGTTCTTCAAGGACAACCTCCCCCTGGCCCAGTTCTGCATGAAACACCTGCGCATCGAGACCGCGCAGCAGTATCAACGCGAGGAACAGGTGCTCATCCTCCAGCGCGCCGCCATCATCGAGGACCGCCTCAAGCTGCTCCTGGACATCATGACCGCCGACCGCATCGCCCCGCCCGAAAACGTGCGCCGGCTGCGCGGCGAACTCGCCCAATACTTTCAGCGCGACGCCTACCTCCACTGCGAATCCATGGGCGCCCTCGTGCGCGAAAACCTCGAAACCATCCGGCTCAACGTCACCAACAGCCTCACCAACAACCCCGGCCCCGGCCTCGGCCTCTGACCCGCCGGGAGCACACCGAAAGACGGCCGGTCGGGTTTTGCCCGGGAAACCCGACGGTGCGTTTGCCCCCACCCTCCGGCCCATCCGCCCCAACGCTCGTTCGCGCCCCGCGCCCCGCGCGTCTTGGCTATTTACGCCGGCACCCCGACCCGCGCATGTTGTCAGCTCTCCTTGCCGCCAATCATGAACGTCCGCCGCCTCGCCGTCCTGCTCCTCTGCGCCCTCGCCGCGCAACTCCCCGCCCGCGCCACCACCGCCGCCGAGGAAGACCTCGCCGCCCTCGTCGCCCGCCAGCAACCCCTGCTCGAACAAGCCGCGGCCAAACAAACCCCCGCCGAACTCGAGGACCTCCGCCCCCGGTTTCAAAAACTCGTCCACGACTACGAAGCCCTGCTCGCCCGCCACCCCGGCTTCGCCGCCGCCCACGCCAGCTACGGCCTCCTCCTCGCCAACCCCGTCGTCGGCGAACGCAAGCAGGCCGCCGTCCAACTCCTCGCCGCCAACCGCCTCGACCCCGACATTCCCCTCGTCAAAAACCAGCTCGGCAACTTCCTCGCCGAGGAAGGCAAACCCCTCGAAGCCCTCCACTACTACCTCGAAGCCGTCGCCCTCGCCCCCCGCGAACCGCTCTACCACCACCAGATCGGCACCCTGCTCGTCGAGGCCCGCGACACCTTCATCGGCAGCGGCCAGTGGACCCGCCAAAAACTCGACGACGCCATGCTCGACGCCTTCGCCGAGGCCGCCGACCTCGCCCCCGACCGCTTCGACCACGCCTATCGCCACGCCATGGCCCACTACGACCTCGCCGAACCCGAATGGCCCGCCGCCCTCGAACTCTGGCGCGAACTCCAGGAACGCGCCGAGACCGCCGCCGACCGCCAACTCCTCCAACTCCACGAAGCCAACGTCCTCGGCAAACTCGGCCAACCCGCCCAAGCCCGCGCCCTCCTCCGCAAGGTCACCGAACCCGCCCTCGCCGTGCAGAAACAAAAACTCCTCGTCGAACTCGCCCCGCCCAAGGCCCCCGCCACCGTCCCCGTCGACGCCGCCCCCTGAGCCCACCTCCCCGCGCCTCCGTCCAACACTCATCTCCCATCGTCCATCCCCCCCGATGTCCTGGCTCCACAAACTCGAGACCCGCCTCGCCCCCTTCGCCATCCCCCACCCCACTCTCTGCCTCGTCATCGGGCAGACCTTTGTCGTGCTCGCCACCCTGCTCGGCCTGCTCGACCCCACCCGCCTGCTGCTCGTCCCCTCGCTCGTCCTGGAAGGCGAGATCTGGCGCCTCTTCACCTTCGTCTTTATCCCGCCCAACGCCGGCTGGCTCTTCATCGCCTTCGCCCTCTACCTGCTCCACCTGTTCGGCTCCGCGCTCGAACAACAGTGGGGCGTCTTCCGCTTCAACATCTTCCTGCTCGCCGGCTACGTCTTCACCGTCGCCGCCGCCTTCGCCTTCCCCGACCGCGCCGCCACCAACCAATTCGTCAACGGCTCCGTCTTCCTCGCCTTCGCGCACCTCAACCCGAGCTTCACCATGATGCTCTTCTTCATCCTCCCGGTGCAAATCCGCTGGCTCGCGGCCTTCGCCTGGCTGATGGCACTCGCCGGCCTCATCCTCGGCGACAACCCCACCCGCCTCATGATCGTCGCCGCCGCCGGCAACTTCCTGCTCTTCTTCGGCAAAACCATGCTCCACGACCTGCGCTCCGGCCGACGCCGCCTGGACTACCACGCCAAACAAGCCGCCGCCCGTCGCGAGGTCGCCTCCAAGCCCCGCCACACCTGCGTCGTCTGCGGCAAAAACAGCACCACCCACCCCGACCTCGACTACCGCTACTGCTCCAAGTGCGCCGGCGACCAGTGCTACTGCCCCGACCACCTCCGCGACCACAAGCACGTCACCGAAGAAGCACCAACCCATGCCTCCTCGTAAAAATCCCTCCCGCCCCGCGCCGGCCAAACCGGCCGCACCGCGCACCCTCGGCCAGTGGCTCGACCACGCCCTCGAACGCTACGCGCAACACCAGGTCGCCGTCGGCCAGATCGCCGACAACCACCACGACGACGCCCTCCTTCTCCTCCTGCGCACCCTCGGCCTCCCGCTCGACAGCGACCCCGCCGTCCTCGACCACCCCCTCACCGCCGCCCAGGCCAAACGCGTCCAGGCCACCCTCCACCGCCGCATCGAGCAACATGTGCCCACCGCCTACCTCATCGGCGAAACCTGGCTCGGCGGCCACCGCTTCCACGTCGACGAACGCGTCATCATCCCCCGCAGCTACTTCGTCGAACTCATCCCCGGCCTCCAGGACCTGCTCCCGCCCGGCATCCCCGTGCGCCACGCCGCCGACATCTGCACCGGCTCCGGCTGCCTCGCGCTGCTCCTCGCCCACGAATTCAAAAAAGCCAGGGTCGACGCCACCGACCTCTCGCCCGACGCCCTCGACGTCGCCGCCATCAACGTCCGCGAACACCGCCTCGCCTCGCGAGTGAAGCTCCACCGCACCGACGTCTTCGCCGACGTCCCGTCACCAAAAGACGGATACGACATCATCATCAGCAACCCGCCCTACGAGCCCAGCGCGCACGTCGACAGACAGCTCCCCGAGTTCAAGGCCGAGCCCCGCATGGCGCACGACGGCGGCGCCGACGGCCTCGTCATCATCCGCAAAATCCTGGCGCAAGCCCTGCCCCGCCTCGCCCCCCACGGCGTGCTCCTGATCGAAGTCGGCGGCATCCAAAAACTCATCAACCGCACCTTCGCGTCGCTCCACCCCGAGTGGCTTGAAACCGAAGACGGCAGCAACTGCGTCTGCCTCTTCCGCGCCGTGCCCGCCTGATGGCAACAGGAGAACGGACATTCCTGTCCGTTCATGTCGGAAGTGAAACACAAACGGACAGGAATGTCCGTTCTCCATATTCCCCGCAATATCGCCCCAAGAAAAAGCCCGGCTCATCCACGAGCCGGGCCAAATTGGCGGGACGACGGTGATCGCCGCCACCATCACCTCACTTGCGATCCAGCACCGCGTTCCACCTGGCAAGGTTTTCGGCCTGCGCGGCGAAGAGCGCGTCGGTGGAGTCGAGCACCTTGATGCCCTTGATGGTGTCGCCGCCGGCGATCGCGTCGACCACGTCCTGACCCTTGGTCACCTCGCCGAAGACGCTGTGTTTGCCGTCGAGCCACGGGGTGGCGACGTGCGTGATGAAAAACTGGCTGCCGTTGGTGCCCGGACCGGAGTTGGCCATCGAGAAAATGCCGGGTTTCGAGTGACGCAGGTTGGCGTTGAACTCGTCGCCGAACTGGTAGCCGGGACCACCCGTGCCGTTGCCGCGCGGGTCGCCGCCCTGGATCATGAAGTTCGGGATGACGCGGTGAAACTTCAGGCCGTCGTAGTAGCCGCGCTTGGCGAGATTCAGGAAATTGGCGGCGGTCATCGGCGTCTTGCTCGCGAAGAGGGTGCCCTCGATGTCGCCCTTGGTGGTCTCAACCACCACGCGAATATCGGTGACCAACGGCGCGGAGTCGGCCGCGTGCAGGCCGGGCAAGGCCGCCAGCGCGGAAAGGGAAACCAAGGCGAGGACGCCACGCAGGAAGGAGGAACGTTTCATAGAGTGTTCAGTTCGGTGATAAGGAAGGGTTTGGGAGCCCATGAGTCAGCCAAACCCGTCAAAAGTTTCCAGCCCACAAACCAAGCGTCCCGCCACAAAGTAACCATTATGGTTACTTTTCCGCTCAAAAGCACACCTCCTCAGTCGTGAAAACCCTCTGCACAAAGTAACCATTATGGTTACTTTGTGTGTAGACGCCCTCCTTTATTGATAGATTTTGGTAGAGTCTGGCATTTTTTGCCAACCATGGCGCGTGGATTGGCAAAGGGTTGTGCCGTGCGCGTCGCCGGCCGATATTCTAGGTCATGGACACCACCGCTTGGCTGCACCCGAGAGACGAACTGGTCGCGACGATGGACCGCATCTACCGCTACCACATGACGACCACCTCGGGTGGAAACCTCTCCATTCTCGATCCCGATGGCTCGATCTGGATCACCCCGTCGCGCGTGGACAAGGGCTCGCTCCGTCCCTCCGATGTCGTGCGCGTCCATGCCGACGGCACCCGCGAGGGGCTGCACCCGCCGTCCTCGGAGTTTCCGTTTCACCGCGAGATCTACCGCCGCCGGCCCGACATCAAGGCCATCGTTCACGCCCACCCGGGCGCGTTGGTCGCCTTCTCGATCGTGCGCCGCCTGCCCGAGACGCGTGTGCAAACCCACGCCCATCACCTTTGTGGCCAGATCGCTTACGCGGCCTACGCCTGCCCAGGCAGCCAGGAACTCGGTGACAAAATCGCCGCCGCCTTCGCCGAGGGTGCCGATTGCGTCATGCTGGAAAACCACGGCGTGGTCATCGGCGGGCGCGATCTGGCGGAGGCTTTTCAGCGGTTCGAGACGCTTGAATTCGTCGCGCAGACCGTGATCCGCGCCTCCGCGCTCGGCGAGCTGCGCACGTTGCCCGCCGATTGCCTCGCCAGTCAGGCCGTGCCCGACCTCACGCCGCTCGATTCGGTCGCCCCCACCAATCGCGAGAAGGAATTGCGCGCCGATATCTGCGCGTTCGCCCAACGCGCCTATCGCCAGCGGCTCATGATCAGCACGGCCGGTTCGATCTCGGCGCGGCTCGATGACAATCAATTCGTGATCACGCCGCGCCGCCGCGACCGCCTCGACCTCAAGCCATCCGGTCTGGTCCGCGCCACCCGGGACGCCGCCGAGGCCGGCAAACGTGCCAGCCGCACCAACCGCCTGCACGGCCTCATCTACGCGGCCAACCCCGACATCGGCGTCATCATCAACGCCCAGCCCATGTGCGCCTCGGCCTTCTGCATGAGCGCCGCCGAGTTCAGCTCGCGCACCATTCCGGAAAGCTACCTCGTGCTCGGCGACGCGCCCAAGGTGCCCTTTGCCTGCGTGGTCAACGACGCCGAGGAACTCGCCGCGCGCATGTCGCTCAAAAAGTGTCCCGTGCTCCTGATCGAGAACGAAGGCGCGCTCATCGTCGGCCGCACGTTGCTGGAGGCCTTTGACCGGCTCGAGGTGCTGGAGGCGACCGCCGAGGCGTTGCAACTGAGCCGTCCGCTCGGCCCGCTCGTGCCGATGCCCGACAGCGCGTTGCAGGAACTGCGCACGGCGTTCGGCATGGACGACTGAGCGGCGACGCGTTTGCCTCGCGGGAAATGAAGCCCCAATCCGCCCTCGCCTGCTTCTTCGCCGCCTATGGGATTTATACCATAATCAACGCCAGCTATCATGTGGCCGGTTTAATTTACGCCGTCTGCCTTGGGGACCTTTACCCTTCGCACCAACCGTTAGCTCAGATCTTTCAAGCCTCCATAGCCCTACTCCCGTTAGTCATCGGCGTTTTTAGCGTGTGGAAAGCCCGCTGGTTGGGATCATTGGTCGCAGGCCTCGCCGGCCTAGGCCCTGACGAAAGATGGAGCCTTGGAGTTTCTGCGCGCGACCTCTGCGCCGTGCTTCTCTGCGTGGTCGGAGCATTGGTCATCGTCGTTGCTTCGTCCGCATTGATTCAAACCGGCGTGTTCTACTTTATCGCCCAAGCCGGCGACCACCAGGTCGGCTTTGCCGCATCAAATCGTTTGGGTAGCAGCCATGCCACCATCGCAAATATCGCGCAGCTCGTTGGCGGCATCATCTTGGTAAAAACATCGCGCGGCATAAGCAAAGGACTGGGATTCTGAGGTTGTGAACGCTTCGTGAACCTCGTCCGCGACCAACGCGGAGCCTTGTCGCGCCGCCCCGCGCCGGGCCAGTGTCACCCGTGATCTTTCCCCCGGGCAGACTCCGGCTCGTATTTGCGCTGACGCTGGCGGCCTTCGCGACCGCCCGCGCCGCCGGCGCCACGTTGCCCGCCCAGGCGCCCATGGATTTCACCGGCCGGCTGCGCACGTTGCTCGCGCCCCCGACCGCCGGCACCCCCGTGCCGTTCCGGCCCGCCGCCTCGGCGACCGTGCCCGACCTGTCGCTCTGGTTGGAACGCATGCAACGCAGCCGACCGCCCTCCCGCGCCGAGCATTTCCTGCCGGTCATCCGCGCCGCCTTCGCTGCCCAGGGCGTGCCCGAGTCCCTCGTCTGGCTGGCCGAAACCGAGAGCAGCTTCAATCCGACCGCTCGCAGCCCGGTCGGTGCGCTCGGACTGTTTCAACTCATGCCGGCCACCGCCGCCTCGCTCGGGCTCTTCCTTTACCCGCTCGACCAGCGCACCCACCCCGAGGCCAGCGCGGTCGCCGCCGCGATTTATCTGCGCCACCTGCACAACCGCTTCGGCGACTGGCCGCTCGCCCTGGCCGCCTACAACGCCGGCGAGGGCGCCGTGCGCCGCGCGCTCAAGACCCACGGCGCCACCGACTTCGCCGGCATCGCCCCACACCTGCCCGCCGAGACTCGCGACTACGTGCCCAAGGTGCTCGCCACCGTGCAGTTGCGCGCGGGCACCCTGCCCTCGCCGCCCCCCGGTTCCGCACCCGCCGGCGGGACAAAACCGTAGGGCTTTGCTTTTTCCCTCAAAACCGTTCCAGTCGGGCGCATGAACGTCCACGCCCGCATCTCCAAGGAATGGCGCCGCCGCATGTTCTTCATGGCTCTCATGATCAACGGCAGCGCCCTCTGGTTCCTCTACGACGGCTACATCGCCTGGCCCGCCGAGGAAGTCCGCCACCAGCAGTTGCGCACCGTGCTCGACACACCCGCCACCGACGAGAACGGCGAGGCCAACAAGCTCGACATCGAAAAAGTCTCCAAGGACCCCGAGGCCGTGCGCGCCTGGGAAAAATACGCCAAGGCCAACGACCTTCCCGAAAAACTCCCCAAACACCGCTCCGCCGGCGACCTCTCCGGCCAGCGCGGCATCGGCGGCGTGCTTCTGCTCGGCGGCCTCGCCTTCGTCGGCTGGGTCGCCCTCCAGCACCGCAAGAGCGTGCGCGCCGACGGCGACCTCATCACCGGCGCCAACGGCGAACAGGTCGACATCAACACCATCGTCGAGATGGACCGCCGCAAGTGGGCCAACAAAGGCATCGCCTACGCCATCTACCAAGTCGACGGCCGCCGCAAACGTCTCTGCCTCGACGACCACAAGTTCCTTGGCTGCGAGGCCATCATCCTCGAGGCCGAAAAACGCATCGCCGAACGCACCGCCCCCCCGGTCGCCGAACCCGCCGAAGAACCCTCCGCCGCCGCCGACGCCTCCTGACCCTACGCCCCCTACCCCGCCCCGTGCCCCTGTCCCGCCTGCTCATCCCCACGCTGCTCGCCCTGCTCCCCTCGGCGCTCGCCGCGCAAGACATCACCGCCTTCGGCACCACCGAACGCAGCACCCGCTCGCTCATCGGCATCCTCTACGACCTGAAACAAACCCAGGACGGCAAACCCACGCCGATGAACATCAAGGGTTACAACGCGTTCATCGACACGTTCATCGCCTCCGAGTGGGACGAGGCCGTGCTCAACCAATACTTTCGCGCGCCCCTGCCGCTCTACGCCAACCAGGTGTTCCTCCCGCTCATGCCGGCGACCGCCGCGCCCAAGGCCTTCCAGGTCGCCGACGTCGTCAAACCCCAGTTCTGGCTCGTCCACTACAAAGGCCAGGTCTCCGCGCCCGAGTCCGGCGAGTGGCGCTTCTGGGGCTACGGCGAGGAGGTCTGCAGCGTCGCGGTGAACGGCAAAAACGTCCTCCTGAGCAACTGGAAGGAAATCACCACGCCCACCGTCGGCTGGAAACCCGCCTCCGACGCCGGCCAGCCCGTCGCCGCCGGCAAACTCAAGGCCGGCGACTGGATCAAGCTGGAGAAAGGCGAGGTCATCGACCTCGACATCCTCATCGGCGAACGCGGCGGCGGCGTCTTCTGCGCCTTCCTCCTGATCGAGAAACGCGGAGAAACCTACGGCACCGTCAACGGCGCGCCGATCCTTCCCGTCTTCAAGCTCGCGCCCTCGACCATCGAGCAACCCGAGTCCCCCAAGCGCGGCCCCGTCATCGCCAAGGACGGCCCGGTCTGGATCGGCGTGGAGTGAGCGCCCCTGGCGGCAGCCGACACGACCAAAGCCAGGCCCGGACCATGCAAAAAACGGGCTAAATAACATCAGCAACAGGTCGATATTCCCTGTGCTTATGATCACCCAAGCGTTTTCCCAGAGCCAACTGCTCGAGGCGGCCAAATCGTTGCCCGTCACCCCCCGCATCATGGCGCAACTGCACGCCATGCTCATGGACAGCCACTCCGGCATCAACGACATCGCCGCGCTCATCGGGCGCGACCCCTCGCTGAGCGGACGTCTGCTGAAAATCGCCAACAGCCCCGCGTTCGGCAACGGCAAGGTCGGCGATCTGCACGACGCGCTCCGGCGGGTCGGATTCGGCGAGGTGTTCCGCCTCGTCGGCGTCGTCACCAGCCGCGATCTGGCCGGTCGCCCGCTCCGCTGCTACGGCTGCGACGCCGAGCACTTCGGGCGTCACAACCTCTTCTCGGCCATTGTCGCCGAGCTCGCCGCCGCGCGCGTCGGACTCGCCTCGCGCTCCGCCTACACCGCCGGCCTGCTGCGCACCGTCGGCATGATCGTGCTCGACAAGCTCCACGCCCCCTCGATGAGCGAGGCCGACACGTATCCAAAATCCGGGCACGAACGCCTGGCCGATTGGGAGGGGCAATCCTTCGGCGTCACCCATCAGCAGGTGAACCGGCTCGTGCTCGGCGACTGGAACTTCCCCGCCGAGATCGTGGTCGCCGTCGGCCCCCGCCCGGACGGCGACGCCTCGCCCTATGCCCACCTGATGGATCTGGTCGGCAGCATGGCGCGCTCGGCCGGACACGGACTCGGCGTCAACCGCCACGGCTTCGGCATCTGCCACGAACAGCTCGAACGCGTGCGGCTGACCATGGACGACGCCAAGGACATCATCGATCAGGCCAAGGCCGCCCTCGCCAATTTCCAAAGCTGACCGGAACGTCCGCGCGGCCGCCGGCAACATGCGCCGGCACCGGAATCACCCCTCGACCACCACGAGCGTCTCGCCCGCGTTGACCGGGCGACCCTCCGCGCAGCGGACTTCGCGGATCTTGCCGGCTCGGGACGCCACCACCGTCACCTCCATCTTCATCGACTCGAGGATCACCAGCGGCTGGCCTTCGGTGACGGTGTCGTCGGGCGCGACCAGGACTTTCCAGACGTTGCCGGGGATGTGCGCGGGCACCGCCAGGCAGCCTTCGGGCAATGCGGATTCGTCGGCGGGAGCGGCGGCTTCGTCGGACGCGGAGAAGTTAAGTTGTCCGCTGTCGATCCAACGCTGGCGCTCGGCCTCGAACGCGGCTTGTTGTTGGTTTTTGAATACGGCGATGGAGTCGGCGTTATCGGTGAGGAATTTTTGGTAATCGCGCAGCTTGAAGGTTGTTTCCTCGATCCGGAGTTTTACCTTCCCCTGCGGGAAATCCTCGCGGAAGCGCGTGAGCTCGGCGTTGGACACCGGGTAGAATTTGATCTGATCGAAGAAGCGCAGCAGCCAGGGTTTTCCATCGACGAAGTCGGGGGTCTGTTTGTGGCGGTTCCACATCTGACAGGTGCGTCCGATGAACTGATAACCACCCGGGCCTTCCATGCCGTAGATGCAGAGGTAGGCACCACCGATGCCGACGGCGTTTTCGGGCGTCCAGGTGCGGGCGGGGTTGTATTTGGTGGTGACGAGGCGGTGGCGCGGATCGACGGGCGTGGCCACGGGCGCGCCGAGGTAAACGTCGCCGAGGGCGAGCACGAGGTAGCTCGCGTCGAAGCAGATGCGGTAAACCTCTTCGAGGTTGGGCAGGTCGTTGATGCGGCGGATGAACTCGAGGTTGGACGGGCACCACGGTGCGTCCTTGCGCACGATCTGCATGTATTTGCGGATCGCGAGCAGGGTGGACTCGTCTTCCCAGGAGAGCGGGAGATGGACGATGCGCGAGGGCACCTCGATGTCGTCGATGGCCGGCAGCTCGCTCTCGGCGCGGAGGAGGATTTCGAGGAGGCGCTCGGAGGGGAGGAGGCGTTGGTCGAAGTGGACTTGGAGCGAGCGGATGCCGGGGGTGAGGTCGATGATGCCGTGGAGGCGGTGGCGCTCGAGCCAGGTTTGCAGCGCGTGCACACGCATGCGCATGGCGATGTCGAGGTGGGCGTCGCCGTATTCGATGAGGAGATTGGCGTCGCCTTGGCGGCGATAGACGACGGCGGGGGCGAGTGGGCGGGCGGGGAGTTGGTGGAGGATGGCTGGCTCGGGCGGGGGGACGCATTCGGAAGGCGCGGAGCGGAGTCCGCGCCCTACCTTGAGCGTTTCGATCAACGCTTCCTGAGCGTAGGCCATTTCTCTGGCGCGTTGGGCGGTGAGGGCGACGAAGCGGACTTTGTCGCCGGGCTTGAGCTGGCCCATTTTCCAGAGCTCGGCTTGCACAATCGTGAACGGGCAGACGAAGCCTCCGCAGCTGGGTCCGTCGGGTCCGAGGATGATGGGCATGTCTCCGGTGAAATCGACCGCACCGATGGCGTAGGCGTTGTCGTGGATGTTCGACGGATGCAACCCGGCCTCGCCGCCGTCGCGGCGCGCCCACTCGGGCTTGGGGCCGATAAGGCGCACGCCGGTGCGGGCCGAGTTGTAGTGAACTTCGTAGGCGGTGGTGAGCAGCGTCGCGATGTCGGCCTCGGTGAAAAAGTCGGGCGCGCCGTGCGGTCCGTAGAGCACGCCGATAGACCACTCGCGGGTGAGCGGGGGTTGCACGGCGGCGGGGGCGCGCAGGAGCGAGGCGTCGTCGGTGACGCCTGCCGGCGTGGCGGTGTGCACGCGCAGCACGTCGCCGACGCGGAGGGCGCGGCCGGCGTGGCCGCCGAAGAGGCCGAGGGTGAAGGTGGACTTGCTGCCGAGGTAGTCGGGCACGTCGAGGCCGTGGCGCACGGCGAGGTAGGCGCGTAGTCCCGCGCCGGATACAGAGCCGATGCGCAGGGTCTGGCCGGTTTTTACGCGGAAGGCGCGGTGGAAGGCGACGGGCTTGCCGTTGAGCGTGGTGGCCATGTCGGCTCCGGTGAGGGCGACGACGGCGGGCGTGTTGAAGCGCAGGGTCGGGCCGTTGACGGTGATCTCCAGGCCGGCCGCGGTGTCGGGGTTGCCGACGAGGCGGTTGGCGAGGCGGAAGGAGAGGTTGTCCATCGGGCCGGAGGGCGGCACGCCGACATCCCAGTAGCCGATGCGCGCGGGATAGTCCTGGACGGTGGTCTGGGTGCCGCCTTCGAGGACTTCGATGGTGGAGGGCACGAAGGGCAGGCCGGCGAGGTAGGACGTAGTGACCGCTCCACTACGGAACCCTTCGCTGGCGATGATCTGGCGCAGGTAGGGCAGATTGGTTTCGAGTCCATGGACGCGGGTGTCGGCGAGGGCGGCGTCGAGGCGCGCGAGGGCGTCGGCGCGGTCGGTGCCCTTGACGATGATCTTGGCGATCATGGGATCGTAGAAGGCGGAGACTTCGGAGCCGGTCTCGACCCAGGTTTCGATGCGGGCGGTCTTGGGGAAGTGGACGTCGGTGAGCAGGCCGGCGGCGGGTTGAAAGGCTTTGCCCGGGTCTTCGGCGTAGAGGCGGACTTGGATGGATGCGCCGGTGGCGGTGGGTTGGTAGGAGGCGAGGTCGAGGTCGCCGGCGGCGGCGCGGATCATCCACTCGACGAGGTCAACGCCGGTGACTTCTTCGGTGACGCCGTGTTCGACTTGGAGGCGGGTGTTGACTTCGAGGAAGTAGAAATGGCCGGTGGCGTTGTCGTAGACGAATTCGACGGTGCCGGCGTTGGTGTAGCCGGCGGCCGTGCCGAGGCGGGCGGCGCAGGCGAGGAGGTCGGCGCGTTGGGCGGGAGTGATGCCGGGCGCGGGGGTTTCTTCGACGACCTTTTGGTTGCGGCGTTGCACGGAGCAGTCGCGTTCGCCGAGGGCGACGACGTGTCCGCGGGAATCGCCGAGGATCTGGACTTCGATGTGGCGGGCGTGCTCGACGAATTTTTCGAGGAAGACGCCGCCGTCCTTGAAGTTGTTTTGCGCGAGGCGAACGACCGTGGTGAAGGCGGCGGCGAGTTCGGCGGGTTTGCGGATGAGTTGCATGCCGATGCCGCCGCCGCCGCCGGTGCTTTTGAGCATGACGGGGTAGCCAATGCGAGCGGCTTCGGTTTGCGCGGTGGCGAGGTCGGGGAGCAGGTCGGTGCCAGGGAGGAGGGGCACGCCGTGGGCGCGGGCGAGGGCGCGGGCGGAGTGCTTGGGTCCGAGTTGGCGCATTTGCTCGGCGCGGGGGCCGATGAAGGTGATGCCGGCTGCGGTGCAGGCTTCAACGAAGGCGGCGTTTTCGGAGAGGAAGCCGTAGCCGGGGTGGATGGCTTGGGCACCGGTGGCGCGGGCGGCGGCGAGGATTTTGTCGGCGTCGAGGTAGGACTGCGCGGCGGGGGACGGGCCGATATGGATGGCTTCGTCGGCGAGGGCGACGTGTTGCGAGTGGCGGTCGGCGTCGGAGTAAACGGCGACGCTGGCGATGCCCATGCGACGAAGCGTGCGGATGATCCGGCAGGCGATGGCACCGCGGTTGGCGATGAGGACTTTGGTGAACACAGGGAGAGAGGAGGGTTCGGGGGCTTTTAACCACGAAGTTCACGAAGGACACGAAGCTCGGAAAGCAGAGTTCGTGTCTTCGTGATTCTTCGTGAACTTCGTGGTTAAAATTTCAGGGGTTCCAGATGAGGACTTCGACGGGGGTGGGGTTCCAGCCGTTGCAGGGGTTGTTGAGCTGGGGGCAGTTGCTGATGAGGCAGACGACGTCGAGCTCGGCTCGCATTTCAACATAGCGGCCGGGGGCGCTGACGCCGTCGTCGAATTGCAGGCCGCCTTCGGGAGTGACGGGCACGTTCATGAAGAAGTTGATGTTGGCCGGGAGGTCGCGCTTGTTGAGGTCGAAGGAGGCGTTGGGCCAGGTGGCGAGGCCGAGCAGAAAACTTTGGCGGCAGGCGTGCATGTGGCGCGTGCCGTGTCCGTAGCGGACGGCGTTGCTTTCGCAGGCGCAGGCGCCGCCGAGGGTGTCGTGGCGTCCGCAGGTGTCGGCGGTGATGGTGAGCAGGGCGCGGCCGGCGTTGGACATGAGCTTGGTGCCGGTGGTGAGGTAGAGTGCGCCTTGCTCGCGAATGGTGTCCTGGGCGCTGTAGCGTTCGGTGAAGTCGGCGGCGTGGTAGAAGAAGGTGTCGGCGGCTTGGTTGCCTTCGAGGTCGAGGATGCGCAGGGTCTGGCCGGCTTTGATTTCATGCATCCAGAAATCGCCGGCGGGAATGACTTGGCGGTAGGCGGCGTCGGCGGGGGCGAGGGAGGATTCGGTGTAGTTGAGGACGGACATGCTAGAAGAAGGATTTTTTAACCACGGATTACATGGATGGACACGGATTCGGAGTTATTTTCACAGAGGAAGAAGGAGGGACCACAGAGCGTCACAGAGTTCGGAGGGATTGGACTCCGTGACGCTCTGTGCATCCTCTGGCTTGGCTCTGTGAATTGATGAAGGTTTGGTCAGACGTAGAGGAGTTCGGCGTTGTAGAAGGCGCGTTCGTTTTCGGGGCGGATGATGCGGCAGTAGTCGTCGGC
Source organism: Verrucomicrobiota bacterium (assembly GCA_043815125.1). Classification (GTDB taxonomy): domain Bacteria; phylum Verrucomicrobiota; class Verrucomicrobiia; order Opitutales; family Opitutaceae; genus JAUWBF01. The sequence goes on along the minus strand of JBDRJH010000225.1, from coordinate 7,982 downwards.
GGCGGGCGGATCGGAGCGCCAGAGCTGGAGTTTGACCGGGCGCGGGCCGTAGGTCTTGGCCGTATCCATGGGGTGGTGACAGGTGGTCAGGACAACGAGTTGGTCGAGCTCGGCGCGCAGGTCGACGAAGTCGCCGGCGCGGGCGTGGGCGGCCATGTGTTCGAGGCGGCCGTCGGGGGCGGAAACGAGGCGGCTGAAAAAATTGATGTTGGGCACGAGGTCGCGGCGGTTGAGGCCGTGCTTGGCGAGCTCGATGAGGAAGAGGTCGTGGCTGTTGCGGTGGTGGGCGTTGCGGGCGGTCTGGTAGTTTTTTTCGCCCCATTTTTTGGCGATGATGGCGGCGTTGTCGTGTCCACCGATGGGGTCGTGCCAGCCGAGGGTGTCGCCGGTGATGGAGAACATCACGCGGCCCATGTCGGAGACAAGGATGTGGCCGGTGGTGAGCTTGGCGGTGTGCTGGCCCTTGAGGGTGTCGGCCATGTTGTAACGGTCGATGAGCTCGTGGCGGTTGTAGCAGAGGAAGGAGACGTTGGCTCCGGCCTCGAGCGCGGTGAGGCGCAGGGTGGTGTGGCGGCGAATGTTGAAGGAGACGGCCACACCGCCGGGGATGATCTCCTCGTGGAAGAGGCGGTCGTCGGGGATGACCGGCATGGGTGGGGGCGGCGGCGTGGACGGACGCTGGGTGGTGAAGGTGGTGCCGGTGGGTGCGGGTGGGCGGACGAAAGGCATGGCGGTGCTGGGAAGCAGTGAGGCTGCGGTGGGAACGGGAGAGGCGGTGGAAATTGGAAAGTGTTACGAAGTTTTATTTTCGTAATACTGCAAGATCAATGCCAACGCGGGGGCAAAGCGGGGCGAGAGGACAAGGGTCGCCGTGACCTCGGCTTTCCGGCAAAGTGTAACTCATTAAGTGACACTTCGGCCGCACGTAAGCCGTGAAGGGGCCAAAAGTGTCACTTAATGAGTTACACTTTGCGGCGGGACGAGGCGGCGGGTAGCGGCGGAGGACTTCGCTGGTGAAGTCCCTGCGTGCGAAGTGCTGCCTGCGGGATTCATGCGACGGGACATGCGCGCGGGCCGCTGCGTAGGGTGACGGCTTGCAGGCGCGGGAACCGCTAGTCTAAGGGAGCGCTCAACGCGCCTGCGAGAGGACGTTGCTCGGGGCGGGCAGGAATGCCCGCCCTCCCTGGGGGCTCAGGCCTCGATGAGGTCTTTTTCGACGCGGAGGTTGTCGATGATGAAGGCCTGACGGTCGGGGGTGTTCTTGCCCATGAAGAAGGCGAGCAGGTCGTCGCTGCTGTGGAGGTTCTTCAGGCTGATGGGCTGGAGGCGGATGTTTTCGCCGATGAAGTCTTTGAACTCGCCGGGGCTGACTTCGCCGAGGCCTTTGAAGCGGGTGATCTCGGCGTTCTGGCCAAGCTTGTGCAGGGCGGCTTGTTTCTCGGCTTCGCTGTAACAGTAGAGGGTGAGCTTCTTGGTGCGCACGCGGAAGAGGGGCGTCTCCAGAATGTGGATATGGCCGTTGGTGATGAGCTCGGGGAAAAACTTCAGGAAAAACGAGAGCAGCAGGAGGCGGATGTGCATGCCGTCGACGTCGGCGTCGGTGGCGATGATGACGCGGTTGTAGCGGAGGTTGTCGAGGCCGTCCTCGATGTTGAGGGCGCTTTGCAGGAGGTGGAATTCCTCGTTTTCGTAGATGACCTTCTTGGTGAGGCCGAAGGTGTTGAGGGGTTTGCCCTTGAGGGCGAAGACGGCCTGGGTCTGCACGTCGCGGCAGGCGGTGAGGGAGCCGGCGGCGGAATCGCCCTCGACGATGAAGAGGGTGCTTTGCTCGGCGCGCTTGTCCTTGGTGTCGAGGTGGACGCGGCAGTCGCGGAGCTTTTTGTTGTGGAGGGAGGCTTTTTTGGCGCGTTCGCGGGCGAGGTTGCGGATGCCGGAGAGTTCCTTGCGCTCGCGTTCGCTGGCCTCGATTTTGCGCTTGAGAGCGTCGGCGGCCTCGGGGTTGCGATGGAGCCAGTTGTCGAGTTCGCGGGCGAGGAAGCCGGAGATGAACTGGCGCACGGTGGGGCCCTTGGGTCCGATCTCGTTGGAGCCGAGCTTGGTCTTGGTCTGGGACTCGAAGACGGGCTCCTGCACGCGGATGGAGACGGCGGCGACGATGGACTGGCGGACATCGGCGGCGTCGTATTGTTTGTTGAAGAAGTTGCGGATGGTGGCGACGAAACCTTCGCGGAAGGCGGCGAGGTGGGTGCCGCCCATGGTGGTGTGCTGGCCGTTGACGAAGGAGTAGTATTCCTCGCCGTAGTGGGCGCCGTGGGTGATGGCGACCTCGATGTCCTCGGCCTCAAGGTGGGCCATCGGATAGAGGGGTTCGCCGGTAAGCTTTTTTTCGAGGAGGTCCTTGAGGCCCTTGTCGGAGCGGTAGGGTTTGCCGTTGAAGTGGAGGGTGAGGCCGCGGTTGAGGTAGGCGTAGTTCCACAGCATTTCCTCGATGAACTCGGGGCGGAACTTGAAGTCTTTGCCGAAGAGAGCCTCGTCGGGAGTGAACTCGATGAGGGTGCCGTTTTTCTCGGTGGTGGCGGCGACCTTGTGGTCCTTGACGAGTTTGCCCTGGGCGAATTCGACGAGTTTCACCTGGCCCTCGCGGATGGCCTGCGCGCGAAAGGAAACGGAGAGGGCGTTGACGGCTTTTTGGCCGACGCCGTTGAGGCCGACGGATTTCTGGAAGGTTTCGGAGTCGTATTTGGCGCCGGTGTTGATGATCGACACGCAGTCGATGAGTTTGCCGAGCGGGATGCCGCGGCCGTAGTCGCGCACGGTGATGGTGCGCTCGTCGAGATAGATCTCGACCTTCTTGCCGTGGCCCATGGTGAATTCGTCGATGCAGTTGTCGACGGTCTCCTTGAGCAGCACGTAGATGCCATCCTCGGCGTTGTTGCCGTTGCCCAGTCGCCCGATATACATGCCGGGGCGGAGCCGGATGTGCTCAAGGGGCGAGAGGGTTTTGATGGAGTCTTCGGTGTAGTTGGCGGCCATGGATGCGGAAAGTGGGGAGATAAAAAACGGTTTGCGCCGAGGGTTCGGCCGGCGCGGGGCGAGACAAGCGAAAAGGGGCGGCCCCTTCCCCGCCCTACTCCGCCACCGGCGGCACCGGCGGCGCCTCGCGGCGGTAGCGCACCATGACCTGCAACGAGCCTTGCGCGGTGCGAAAGTCGGCGGGCCGCCGGGCGGTATCCTCGGCGAAGTAGGACAATTGCAACAGGTCTCCGCGCCAGCGGCAGATGGCCCGGATGGTGCGACCGGCTCCCGCGCCGGACTCGCAGACGATGTCGAGCGCGGAGGGCACCTCGGCGTGATTGAAGTGGAGCGAGCCGCGGTCGGACTCGGCCCCCTCGGCCTCCATGGTGTAGCGGTCGTTTTTGATGAGCAGGCGCGAGGACGGCAGGGGCACGGGGCCACCGCCGAATTCCACCGCCTGGGGGATCCATACGCCATCCAACATGCGCCCACCCTGCAACGTCGTCGCCGCGGGGCAAGCCCGCAGGAAGTCCCCGCGGAGCTTGCGGCGGTGACCCGCGAGAGCCATGGTGAACGACCTCGGTTCACAACCCCCCTCACCCGTCATGATTAAAAAACTTATCATCCTCCTGGGCATTCTGATTTTCCTTTTGGTCGTCGCCGTGGTCGCGGTCGGCTTCTTCATCGGTCCGATCGTCACCAAGACCGTCAACTCCATCGGCCCCAGAGTCACGGGCACCAAGGTCGAGCTCGCCTCCTCGGACATCTCGCTGCTCACCGGCGGCGGCGCGCTCAAGGGTCTGTTCGTCGGCAACCCCGAGGGCTGGAAGTCCGACAAGGCCTTTTATCTCGCCGAGATCCGCCTGAAGCTCGAACCGTCCTCCCTGCTCAGCGACGTCATCGTGGTCGACGAGGTCTTCATCGACGGCCCCGAGTTCGTCTACGAATCCAACCTGCGCTCATCCAACATCGGCGTTCTGCAAAAGCAGATTCAGGAAAATCTCGCCAAATTCAGCGGCGCCGCCGAGCAACCGGCCGAACCCGCCGCCGAGAGCGGACCCGCGAAAAAATTCATGCTCAAAAGCTTTCGCCTGCAGGGTGGCACCGTGACTCTCGGCCTCGGCGGTGCCGGCGTCACCGTGCCGATGCCGCCGGTCACCATCACCGATCTGGGCGTCGCCGAGGGTGGCATCACCGCCGACCAGGCCGTGGGCGCCATCATTAGGGCCGTGCTGGCCAACGTCAGCCAGGCCGCCACCGAGGCGCTCATTCAGGGCGGCGGCGGCGGCGCCGAGGGCATCAAGGACGCCACCAAGGGCTTGAGCGACGGCATCAAGGGTCTGTTCGGCAAGTAAGTCGCCTTCGACCGCCGCCGCACCCCTTCGCCTCCCACCGTGCAGCCGACCCTTCGCCGGGTCGGCTTTTTCGCGTGCGGGCTGTTCCCCGACGTCGTTGCTCAGTAGTGCGGCGGGCGTTCGTCGGCCGGCGACGCCGCTCCGTCCATGCCGGCCAGCGGGTCGCCCCCGCCCGCCGACGGACGCTCCGCGAGGCGCTTCACCTCGGCGCGCAGCCGGTCCAGCTCGCGCGAGTATTCGAGCATCGCCTTGTCCTGCTCGACCACGTGGCGCTCGAGCCACGCCAGCCGCTCCTCGACGTAATCAAGTCGTTCGTTTGACATGCGGTTTCTTTTGTCCCGCATCTTCGCCCACGGCCATCTTTTTCAACTGCTCGCTCTCCGGCACCACCACGCGCTGGTAGCAGTCCGGGCAGACCGAATGGCTGAAGTCGGTGCCGGTGCGCTCGTTGATGTAGCTCTCGATCTGCTGCCAGTAATTGCCGTCGTCACGCACCTTTTTGCAGTAGCCGCAGATCGGCAAAAACGCCTCCAACTGGCGCACCTGGGTGGCGAATTTCAGGATGCGCTCGGCCACGCGCAGGCGCATCCAGATTTCCTGCACGGCGAGCGGTTTGTTGAGAAAATCGTCCACGCCGGCCTCGATCGCCTCGCGCTGGTTGTCCACCGAGGCCGTCTGGCTGGTCAGCAGGATGAAGTAAACATACTCCGCGTCCGGGCGTTCCCTCAGCCGCCGACACAACTCCAAGCCGTCGACCTCGGGCATCACCCAGTCGCTCACGATCACGCGCACCGGTTCGCACTGAAGACACTCCAGCGCCTCGCGTCCGTCGCCGGCCTCGACAACCTGGTGCCCGAGCTTGCGCAGTGCCTGGCCGAGCACCGCCCGCGCCACCGGATCGTCTTCTACCGTGAGGATTCGCATGAGAACAATGAACCCCTAGCCTAGGGTTTGGCCAGAAACACGCTTAATTTGCAGCCTCAACGGCGGACCGTGCCGCCGACGACGCTTGCCAGCACCGCCCAGTCAAAGGGTTTTGAAATCACCGCCGTCGCCCCGCACGCGGACGCCAGGCCGGCGAGATCGGGCAACGCCCGTCCCGACATCAACACCACCGGCAAGTGGGCCCACTGAGCCGCCGCGCGGATCAGGCGGCACACCGCCGGACCGCCCAGCCCCGGCATGTCCACGTCCAGCAACACCACGTCGGCCCCGCGCTCGGCGAGACAACGCAGGCCCGCCTGTCCGCTGTGCGCCGTCACCGCCTCGTGCCCCTCCGCCTCGCACCAGGCCGCCAGCAGCACGGTGATCGGCTCGTAGTCGTCGACAATCAACACCCGCATCATCGCGTCTCCTCCCCGGGCCCGCCGCAGGAGCGCCGCGACCTCGCGGCAAGCCGCCCGGCCATCCTCGGTTTCCTGCATCCGCTCCAGCCCGACACAAATCTCCAGCAACGCCCGCAGGACCTCGGTCCGTTGCCGCTCCCTCGACGCCATCTCGGGGGCGGGGCCGGCGTTGCGCGCAATCTTCGGTGGCATGTGAACATTTTTTGTGTGCGTTCTATTTTATGTCAACATCGGGCATGTTTGCCGGGGGAAACACCCCGGTGTCGCCGCCTGCGTTGACATCGCCCCGAACCCGCCGCTACTCCCAACCAATGCACTACACCCAGCTTTTCCGGAGCCTGCGGGAAGCCAAGGGCCTCACCCTGGAAGCGCTGGCCGCCCAAGCCCGCTGTCACCGCAACACGGTGATCAACGTCGAGTCCGGGCGCCCCGTTAAATTCAAAACCATCAGCCGCCTGGTCCAGAAAATGGGCTATGCCCCCGACTCGGCCGACATGAAGGGCATCGCGCTGCTCTGGCTCGAGGCCGCCAGCGGCATCCGCTTTTCCCAACCCGAGGTCGCCGCCGAGGCCATCGCCGACGTCCGCCGGCACCAGGCCGGCATGACCGCCGCCGCCGCCGAGCTGCAAGCCGCCGCCCTGGACGCCCACCTCAGCCGCGAACAAATCGACCTGCTCATCTTCGCCCTCCGCCAGCCCGACGCCCTCGCCATCCTCGGCCACGTGCGCGCGCTCACCACCCGCCTAGCCGTCTACCCCGCCACCGCCCGCGAAGATGCGGACGACGGCCTCATGGTCGCCGAGGACGAGTGATCCGTCGCCGCCCGGATCGGCCTCACAACCCAGCCGGATCCGTCACCGGCGGCCGGCAGGTCCCATCCTCGCAAACATAGACCGCGGCCCTGCCGTCCACCGGCGCGAAGTCGCCGATCCACGGCGCGCGCTCCGCCAGCCAAGCATCGCCGGTCGCCGCCAGATAGGTGCGCCTTGGGCCCGGCCGGGCCAACAACGCCGCCGCCAGCGCGCGAAAATCCGCCGCCGCCGGATCACCCGCCAACACCACCTCCGCCGGATCCGACAACACCCGCTCCAACGACGCCAGCAACTCCGGCACCGCCTGCGGCGTCTGCATCCACTGCCCGCGCAACGCCAGCACCGTGCGCCGCGCCCGCTCCCTCATCGGCTCGTCCCGAAACAACCCCGCCAGCCGCGCCAGATTCGACGCCGCCACCGACGACGCCGCCGGCTCCGCGCCGTCATAGTCCTCCTTCAACCGCAGCACGATGTGCTCATCACCGGCCGGTGCGGTGAAGTAGCCGCCGTCGACCTCGTCCCAAAACAACCCGTCCATCGTTGCCTGCAACCGGTCCGCCCAACGCAGCCAGCGCGCATCCCACGTAGCCTCATAAAGGTCCAGCAAGCCCGCGATCCAAAACGCGTAGTCCTCGGCAAAGCCCTCGCTCTCGCCGCGCCCGTCCAACCACGCGCGATAAAGCACGCCGCGCTCCGCATCAAACAACTCACGCTCGACAAACTCCGCCGTGCGCACCGCCGCGTCGAGGTAGCCACCACGCTTGTCCGCCAGACACGCCGCCGGCGACACCGCCGCACGGGCCAGCGCGGACAACATCAACCCGTTCCACGCCGTGATGATCTTCTCGTCGCGATGCGGCGCCGGCCGCTCCGAGCGCACCGCGCGCAGCCGCGCCAACGCTCCCGCCAGCACCTCCGCCGTCGCCTCGGTGGTCAGCCCGCGCGAAGCCGCCGACTGCGCCAGCGAACGCACCTGCCGGAGCACGTTGCGCCCGGCCATCTCGCCGTGCGGATCGAGCGCGGACGGCACATTGCCATCGGACTCCACGCCGAAGTGCTCCGCCACCAGCGCCGCGCTCTCCGGCGAAAGCGCCGCCGACAACTCGCGCGGCGTCCACACGTAGAACGCCCCCTCCAGCGACTTCGACTCCGGCGGCCCGTCATGCGGACGACTGTCCGCGTCGAGCGCCGAATAAAACCCGCCGTCCGCGCGCCCGAGATCCGCCAGCGTCCAGTCCAGCGTCTCCACCGCCACCCAGGCCAGCCGCTCGTCACCAGTAAATGAATACGCGTCGAGATAGTTCACCGCGATCTGCGCCTGGTCGTAGAGCATCTTTTCGAAGTGCGGCACGAACCACGCCTCGTCTACCGAGTAGCGATGAAACCCGCCGGCCACGTGGTCGCGAATGCCGCCCGACGCCATGTGCCGCAGCGTGTCGACCGCGAGCTTGATC
>JBDRJH010000224.1:0-2190 GCA_043815125.1 Verrucomicrobiota bacterium | reverse complement strand
AGGAAGTCGAGTTTCTCGGTGAATCGCCGCCGGTCGTGCTGTGTCATGATCAGCGTTCGCCAGCAGAGACTCGCAAAATCATTCGCGCCGCCGCTTCCCGGGAAGCGCACCGTCGGTTTCGCGTAGGCGCCGATGACGGTGGAGTTCAGATTCCCATAGGAGCCTGTTGCGCGAATACTTTTCGACCGGCGACCGGTTGATGGTAAGCGTGGATGTGAGATGATCAGTAAGATAGACAAAAGCGCAATGACCGCGGGTGCGGGCGGCGAGGCAAACGGCCGAGCCGCAATCGGCGGCGTGCAATTCGCACCGGAGCGCCGTTGCCGGCTCCCCGGGCGCTCAATTCCACGCCGCTTGCCCGCTGCGATACAGCTTGAGCAGATTGTGCGCCGCGCAGATAAGCGCCCACTCGCTCGCACACGCCGACTCGCCGCGCCGGCTGAAACGGTCCAGCCCGCGCACATCCTTGATCTGGCCGAAGACCGGCTCCACGGTCTGCGCCCGTTGCCGGTAGAGCGCCGAGCCGCGTTTCGTCCGCAGCTTGCGCTCCATCCGCTCCGTCACGGTCAACCCGGATGGGATGCGACCGCGCGGCGGCGGCTCCTCGCGCAGGGCTTGGCGCCGCTTCCAGTCCTTGGTGGTGTTGATGAGAATCTCCGGGCCGCCCACGCGGCGCTCGCTCAGGTTCCGCTCGCTGCAATAGCCCGCGTCGGCCAGCGCCACGCCGATGGCCTTCATCACGCCCACCGCGCGCAGGTTCGCCGCCGCCGCGGCCAACATCGGGTGCAACTGCCGCTGATCGTTGGCTTCACTCGTCAATCCCGGCGCCACCACATACTGCTCGGCGGTGACCACCGCCTGCGCGTTGTAGCCTTGCACGTAACCCTGCCGCGTCTTCATGATGGCGCTGCCCGGGTCGGTGATGTTGGCTTTTGCTTCCGCCTTGGCCTCGACCACCTGGTCGGGCGTCTTGGGGCGTCGCCCGCGTTTCTTCGCCCCGCTGGCCGCTTCCTCGGCCTCACGCTGCGCAAGCTTATTCTCCTGCTCCCGGCGCGCCGCTTCCTTCTCTGCGGCCAGCCGCGCCTGGCATTCGGCGAGACGACGCAACCGGTCCTGCCGATGGCGCAACTCCGTCGGCAATTCGTCCCCGCGCCGGTCCCGGCCGTAGCGCACGTCCTCTTCCGCGTCGCGCGCCGCCGCCTCCGAAACCATCGCCGCGATCTCTTTTTCCAGCCCTGCCAGCGTCCGATTCGCCGCCAGCGACGCATTGGCCTTCATCTTCGTCCCGTCGAGCGACACCAGGCCGACCTTCAATACTCCCGCTTCGCCGCACAGCCGCAGAATATCATGGAAGAGCGATTTCAACTGCGCTTCGTGGCGCTGACGGAACCGCGCGAAGGCGCAATGGTCCGGCGCCGTGTCGGACGCCAGGATGCGGTATGGCACGCTCTCCTGACACAGCCGCTCCAACTGACGGCTCGACCGCTCGCCGTGGCAGTAGCCATAGAGCAGCACCGCCACCATGACCTTGGGGTTATGCGCCTTCTGGCCCTTGCCATCGCGCCGATACGCCGCGTGAAACGCCGACAGGTCCATTTCTTCGATCGCGTCGAGCAGGAACCAGACAAAATGATCCTCGCCCAACCAGTCCTTCATGCTCGGCGGCAGCAGGTACAGTTGATCGCGGTTGCACGTCGTGAAGTTGTAGGCCATCCTTTTCTTTTCTCCCTTGGCAAGACGGCCCTATTGTACCATGCCTGTCAAGTCCCCTCTTTCTGCCGCGAGGGATTTGTGCAACAGGCTCACGGAAATGCCGAATGCCGAATTGCGAAGTTCGAATGGGACGAATGGGAGGAATGGGACCTATGCAATAGCTGCGCGCCGCGGCTACGTTGCTGTTCCCGCTGAAATCGGAAATCTCAGATCTGCTGTCGTCGTTTCCCTATCGCCCGTCGCCGCCTCACGGTATAATCGCACCGGGCCGCGCGGGCGGCCCGCCGGCGTCTCTGCGTGGAGAGATATGTGAAGCAAGCGAGACTGCGCCGCTCATCGGGTCGCGGGATCATCGTCCTGCTGGCGCTGGCGACGTGCGCCGGACTGGCGCTGCGCGGCTTCGGCTGGGGCCTGCCATCGGCCGAGCGCAACGCGCTCTACTTCACCGGCGGCGTCGACCCGGCGCGCCTGCCGCAG
>JBDRJH010000223.1:0-4019 GCA_043815125.1 Verrucomicrobiota bacterium | reverse complement strand
CGGTCTTCGCATCGAGGCACCACATGATGCCGCGGTCGTTCACGACGTAGAGGTGAGTGCCATCGGTGACCGGCGTCGGCACGTCCGGGCCGTTGTCGAACGACCACACCAGGTGCGAGCTCGACACGTCGCCACGGCCGCCCGCCTTCAACACCAGCATGGGGCGCTCGCGCGACGGGGCGTAGATGAGACTGCTGTGCACCACGGGCGAGGCCACGATCCGATAGTTGGCGTTGTTGTCGGGGTTGAGGCCGCTGGCGCGCCACAGCTCCTTGCCCGTCGCGGGGTCGTGGCCGGTTACGGCGTCGCCTCCCGTCACCACGATCTCGGTCGTGTTGCCGTAGCGAAGCACGGCCGGCGTGGTGTACGCGTCCGGCGACTCGCGCTGCGCCTTTGTGGGCCGCTCCACCCGCCACACCGTTCGTCCCGTCGCCGGATCGATACGCAGCAGATACGATGGATCGTCGGTCTTCATCCCGTGCAGCACCTGCACGTACAACGCGTCCTGCCAGAGAAGCGGAGAGGAGCCGTAGCCCCAGTTCAGGCCGAACGCGCCATAGTCTTTCTGGATGTCGCGCACCCACAGTTCCTTGCCGTCGAAGTCGAACGCCTTGACGATGCCTGTGCCGGTCATCACCCAGACATGACGGCCGTCGGTGACCGGCGAAGGCGTAGACATGTTCTGTTTCCGGACTTTGACGTTCCCTCCGCCGAGGCGCTGCTTCCAGAGTGCTACGGCGCGAGCGCGGTCCACGCACCAGAGATACAGGTCGTCACCATCGGCGACGTTGAGGAAGATACGGTCGCCCCAGACGATGGGGGTCGAACCCGACCAGGCTGGCAACGCAAGTTTCCAGCCGATGTTCTCGGTCGTCGACCACCGAACCGGGAGGTTCTTCTCCCCGCTCACGCCGTTCAGTGAGGGCCCGCGCCACTGCGGCCAGTTCTCCGCGGCGGGAACCGCGACACCTGCGCCAACGAGCGCCATGATCGCCAGCGTGATCCGCATCGGCATTTTGCTCGCCTCCCCGTATAGGGGTCGGGACTAATTTCGCGTCTTACATAACTAATTTCGCGTCTTACATAATTGTCAGACAAGAACGTAAGACGCGAAATCAGTCCCGACCCCTTTCATCACTACTCGGTCCGCAACCCGTCGAGCAGTCGCCCCCGAAGCGCGGCCCTGGTCGCCACAATCGACGAGATCAGTCCTGCCACGAACACCCCGAGCAGCAACAAGGACACAGCGGCGCCGGCCGGCAGCCGGCCGCCGCGGTCGGCGACGGCAGGGGCGATGGCCACCAGCGCACACACCGCCCCGACCGCCAGGCCCCACGCGATGAGCGCTACATGCTCGGCGACCACCATTGCGACAAGATGTCCGCGGCGATAGCCGACAGCCCCCAGAAGCGCCAGCTCGCGTCGTCGCGACAGCACGTTCCGCAGCAGCACCGCAGCCATCCCAAGCGTGCCGATGATGAGCCCGAGCCCCCCGAGCGCCTGGAAGGTCGATAGGTACGTGTTCTCAACTCTGTGGAACTCGGCCAGGCGCTCGGCCGTCGGTACGGCGTCGGCACCGATGTCGGCCCCTGCCTCCTCGATCGCTGACGCAAGAGACGCCGCCCCGTCCGGCGGCCCGTCGACGAGCAGGAACCGGTAACCCTCCTGGTCGGGAAACAGCTTCAAGAAGTTCGCCTCCGACATCAGCAGCTCGCCCTGGAAGATGCTGTCAGCCAGCGCAGCGACCAGGCGCAGCCTCGCGGGCCGGCCGCCGTGGTTGATGACGATATCATCACCGAGCTTTCGGTGGAGCACATAGGTCATCGAGTTCGCGTCGGCGATGACGGGCGCCGTAGCCGCGCCCAGGTCCCGGTGCAGGATCAGCCAGGGATTCGCACGCTCAGCCTCGTTCGACGCCTCGGCGCTGTGGAACGCGAAACGACCAGAGGCAATGAACGCTTCGCTTGCGCCCAGAATGCGCGGACTGCGAGGCTCGTACAGATTCAAGCAGCTCGTATCGTCGCCCGGCCGCACGCGGAACGCTTCAACCTTCACGTCGCGCCGCTCGGCCAGGCCAAGCGTGTCGCGGGCTTCGGGGCCATCCGGGCGGCCCGGTATCGGCACCAACAGCTCAACGAGCACACCGTAACCGCCTACACCGGAATGCCGGTCCATCACCGCGGGGCCCTCCCGGCGGAATGCGTCTACCGAGATCAGCATGAAGGTCGCCGAGGCGATGACGGCAACCGACAGGACGCTTCGACCGGGATGGTCCCGCGCGTTGCGCAGGCCCAATCGCCACACCGTTGACCATCCGTGCCCCCGCAGTAGCCGGCGCGGCGGCTGCCGCAGCCTGAATGTGAGCAGGCATAGGGATGCCAGCAGGAGCGACGTGCCGGCCCCGAAGAAGGCGGCGGTTCGGCCGACCAGATCTGCGACGGTCGCCACCATGAGCACGCCGCCGAGGGTCGCACACCCGACGGCTGCAACAATCGGTCGCCGTGATGCGGTCGGCAGCGGTAACTCTCCCGCGACCAGACTCCGCTCGGATAGCCGCGCCAGCCCGCCGAGAGTCCACCAAATCCACACCATGGCGGCGACAACGGCTCCCGCCGCCCCCACGAAGAGCGACGACGGCGCGACATGAAGGGTCAGGGCCGTCGTCCCGACCCCCCCCGCCCACCACGTGCGCAGGCCAATCATCATCACGTGCCCGTAGGCCACCGCACCGGCAATGCCCAAGGGGCTGCCGATCGCGGAAAGCACCAGCCCTTCGGCTGCAAACAGCCGGCGGACGCCCGGCGTCGTGAAACCGACGGAGCGGAGAAGGCCTACCTCGCGGGCGCGCTGTTCGATGCCAAGCTTGAAGAACAGGGCAGCGAGCACGAGCGAGGACACCACGAGGAAGATACTGAAGTAGGCGAAGTACTCACCAAAGTCAGTCGCGCCGCGCGATGCCGCGAGCCCTTCGGTTCGGACGTCGTGTATCGAGAAGCCCATGGCCAGCGGGTCGATCCGGGCAAGCAGCCGCTCCGCATACCGATCGCGCGCCTGGGCGGCCGACTGCCCGGCTTCGGTCCAGACGCGAAGCGACGTGACGTTGCCATGCCGCGAGCCCCACAGCGCCTGCCCCACGTTCAGCGGAATGAAGGCCTTTGGCAGCGTGCGGTACTTTGCCCAATACTGTTCGTCGATTCGACGGATTCGGCCGAGATCGATCGGAAACGGCGGCGCCCAATCTGTGAGACTCGCCGAGTCGGTAATGCCCGGATAGGTGGGCACGAGAGCGGGATCGGCGGCGGCGCCTTCGACCGGCACCACGGCGGCGATCTGGAAGTCGGCGGTGCGTGTCAGTAGAGTCCCAGGCTCCGCCCAGACGTAGTACTCGAGTGTCAGGGGATCACCGGTGGTCACCTGGAGATCGCGTGCCGCCCACTCGTTCAGCACAATCGGCGGCGGCGTGGACGGACGGTCACTGAGGTTCTCCCCCGGCGCGACCGCGTCCAGGTCGATCGCCGTGACCAGCGAGTACGGCACGTGCCGGCCACGGCTTCGCAAGCTGTTGGCCAGATACGTCAGCACCGGCTGCGCCTTCATACCAGCGTCTTCGGCAGCCCGGTCGGCGGCGGCCGCACGCACCTGGTCCAGCAGGCCGGTTGCGCTTTCGAGAACCAGGACACCTCGCCGCGTGGTGGAGCTCGTGTCCGCCGTTCGAAGGCGGTCACCGGCACGTCGCAACGTCAATCCGACATCTTCGAGGCGTGCCGCGCGTGCAAGCAGCGTCTCTAGTGCTGCGGTTGTGCTCGAAGGCCCACCGCTCGGTTCCGACACGAGCAAGACGTTCGCCCGGCCGTCCAGATCGAGGTCCCGCTGTATGCGCTCGAGCGGCACGAACAGGGCGCGCACGTCGCCCTGCTGCGGCCGCAACGAGAAATCGCCAAGGTCGGACGGCCCAACGACCGCACCGACCGTCAATCGGAGGGTCCGGCCCAGGTCTTCCTTTTCACCGTGAAGCGACT
>JBDRJH010000222.1:0-4455 GCA_043815125.1 Verrucomicrobiota bacterium | reverse complement strand
TGCGCATCGCCTTCAACCGCATCCCCGACCTGCGCCTGGAGGAAAGCCTCGCGGCCAGATCCCTCGCCGACGCCACGGAGGACCTCGTGTCGCCCGACGACGAACTCGCCCCCAGCGACACCGAGCTCGCCCGCTTCCGGGGCGCGGGTGCGCCCGGGTAAAAAATCGGCTAAAATACTCGCCTGCATGGCGAAACCCTTGCACAAAAACGTCGCCGCCCCGGACCAGCCCAACCATGACGTCGCCTGCAGTCCCTCCCGCAGAACCCAACACAGGGTCACCGACCCACGCCGGGACAATCCCCCCGTTTCCCACCGTGGCCGGGATGGACCAGCCCACGTTGCTGGGCACCGCCAGCCTCCGCCTTTCGCCGCACTGCAAGGTGGCCGCCTACACGTCCGACATCCGCATCGTGAAGTGCCAGCCAACCCGGGCCTACCTCAACATGAGCAACCTGCACTGGGACGCCCTGCGGGCCTTTGGCGACGGCGGTCTCTCGGTGCCCCAGACGTTGTTCAAGCTCATCTCCGACCGGCGTTGTCCGCCGCTGCGCGAGTTTTACGAACTCGTCGTCAAGGCCGCCGACAGCGGCATCCTCGAAGTCATCGGCCAGCGCCCGCCCGCGGCCGATCCCGCCACGGAGTGGACCCAAAAACTGCCCCCAGCCTGGATCGGCCGGCTCGTCGTCGTGGCCTCGATCACCGCCGTGGCCGGCATGGTCATGAACCCCTTCGAACTGCCCGGCTCGGCGGTCCATCTGCTCGTCGGCTGGCTGCTCGTCTGCCTGACCACCAGCCTCGGCTACGCGCTGGCCGCGTGCGTCGCCCGGCATCTCGGCGCGGAGATCTACCACCCGCGCTTTGTCTGGAAAACGCTCCTGCCCCACTTCCGCGCGGATCTGGACGACGCCGTGATGGGCGGCCGCGAGGCCGAGTTTACCGTGGGCGTCGCCCGGCTCGCTCCCTCGCTGGTCTCGCTGGCGATCACGCCGTTCTTCGATCCGGGCATCTCGCTGCTGCTGTTCTGCGACCTGCTGTTCAACCTGTCTCCCTTCTGGTGGTCGCCGGGACTCATGATGTTGCATGCGCGTTATTCGACGCCCCACCTGGATTCGTTTCGCCGCTTTCGCTTCGAGCCCAACAAGGTGATCTGGCAGGCCCTGCGCCTGCGTTTTAAGGGCACCGACGTGAGGTTCCTGCAACGCCACGCCCTCTACACCATCGGCTGGCTGGGCATGGTGCTGCTCGCCGCCAGCCTGCCGTTGCGCGCGAGCGCCCTGGACCTGTGGCAGGCCTATCGCGAGGCGGGCGGACTGCACTTCACCGCGCTCGCCTTGCTGACCTTGTTTGGCCTGATGATCACCGGCGCGCTAGCCACCTCCGTCTGGCTGGCCGGCCGCGCGGTCTGGCGCTGGGTGGGAAACGTGCGGCGCCATCTCAGGCGGCCCAAAACCGTCGACCTCAGTCGTGAGTCCATCGCGGCGACGCTGGCCGATTCCCTGCTGTTTCAAAACCTTCAGTCCGCGGACCGGGAGGCGTTGATCGATCACCTCGAAGCCGAGGAGCACGAGCCCAAGTCCATGGTGGTCCGCGAGGGCGACGCGGGCGACCTGCTCTATTTGGTGATGAGCGGGCGCGTGGAGGTGCTGCGCGACACGCCGACCGGACGCCTGGAGCGCGTCGCCGAGCTGACCAGTGGCGATGTCTTCGGCGAGATGGCGCTGTTGGAAAGCGGCCGCAGGACCCGTTCGGTGCGGACCCGCTCGAAGGCGGTTTTCCTGACGTTGGATCGCGACGTGTTTCAAAACCTGGTGCTGGCCAGGCTGACCCGGCGCGAGGTCATCGACATCATCCAGAAGGTGGCGTTCCTGCACCGCGTGCCGCTGTCCTCCAACTGGAGTCCGCACGCGATGTATTCGTTCGCCCGGCGCAGCGCGCTGGAGTCGTTCAAGGACGGGGATCTGCTCATCCGCGAAAACGACGACAACCAATACTTCTTCGTGCTCTACGAGGGTGAACTCGCCGTGCGCGTGAAGAACAAGGAGGTGGCGCGACTGCACACCGGTGATTTTTTCGGCGAGATCAGCGCGCTGCAAAACAGCGTGGCCACCGCCACCATCGCGGCCCTCGGCCCGGTGCGCACGCTGGTGATGTCGAAGCGCGAGTTCCTGCAGTTTCTCGTCAACGATTTCTGCATCGGCCTGCAATTCGAGGCCATCAGCTCCAAGCGCCTAGGCCAGCCGGTGTTTCCGCTCAAGGGACGCTCGTTCGACGTGCTGCGTTGAACGCGCGCCCGGGCCGGTCGGCGTCGGGTTTTTTCAACCACCAAGGTCACGGAAAGACACGAAATGTTCGGGCGGGTGGAGCCGGGGATTTTTAAAGCATTTCAAATAAAACGATGGCGGCTTCTTGAAGAGTCCCGAGGTGGACCGTGACCTCCGGGCGCGGTCGGCAGGCTGATCGTTTCAGACGGCGCCCGGAGAGCGCCGTCCACCCAAAACGGCTACGTCATTATTCGAAATGCGCTAAACCGCAAAAGACGCAAAGGGATGTAAATGTTTCGGAGTTCAGTCGAGGTTGGTTTTTTAAATTACGGAGATAAATCGCGATTTATGAAATCCACGATCCTCCGGGTCATCTTTGGTCAAAGTCCCAAAGCCAGCGGTGTTTGGTGTAAGGCGCTCTCCCGGTCGCCCGGATTCTCCGCATTAATTCTTGTGACCGGGGCGAAAAACGCAGAATCATGCAATATTGTGCAACTCGCATCCGAACCGGCGTCGTCGTGCGGTTTGACCACCTTTTCGAACCACCCCCTTTTATCATCATGCTCAAAGAAACCCATCTCGTGCACCACGTGTTCTTCTGGCTGAAAAATCCGGATTCGACCGACGATCTTCAGTCCCTGCTCTCAGGCATCAAGACGTTGGCAAAGATCCCCCAGGTGAAGGATCTGCATGTGGGCGTGCAGGCCTCGACTGAAAAACGAGAGGTCGTCGAGAACAGCTACCACGCGTCGGAGATCCTGCTGTTCGACAGCTTGGAAGACCAGGCGATCTATCAGGCGCACCCGCTGCATCAGGCGTTCATCGAAAAACACTCCCACCTCTGGGCGAAGGTGGTCGTCTTCGATACGGCGCGCGTGCCGTAGTCGCAAAAAAGCGCCCCCTTTGGATCGACTCAGGCGAAAACAAAACGGCTCTGCCGTTCCGCCACGGGGTTGCCGACGGAGAACGGACATTCCTGTCCGTCCCCCCCCGCCCTCACGGCCGCTCCATCGCAAACGGACAGGAATGTCCGTTTTCCCGGGAGGCGTGGACAGGCCGCCTCGCCTGCTCTACCTGCGGCTCGCGAGGTAGGCGCGCCAGCCGCCGTGGGACGTGATCTCGGTGGCGCCGGTGAGCGCGGCCGGTTCGCAGACGAAGCCCTTTACCTTTGATCCGTCCGCCAGCACCAGCGTGCCGATGGCTAGCGGCGCGGGAACCTCGGCGGTGAACTGGCCGAAGGCTTCCTCGGTAAGGCTCCAGACCTCGACCTCAATGCCCTGCCCGTCCGTATACGTCGGATCCAACACCAAGCCCGGCTTGGGCGGCGCGGTGTTGGCCAGCGCGTAGAGGCGGTAGTTGGTCGCAGTGCGGGTCGTCTGCACCAGCGTGGCACCACGGCTGGTCAGCTGATGGTTGAGCGGCTGTCCGGCGAGGTGCGCACCGACGACCGCCAGTTGCACGGTCTTGGTGAGCGTGGACGTCGGAGCGGGCAGACCGGCGAGCGGCGTGTCGGTGCCGCCGAGCTTGCCGCCGAGCGCGGCGTGGTAGCGGCCGCCGAGCACCCAAAGCGCGGAGTCGCGGAAGGCGGGCGCGAGCAACGTCACGCCAAAGGGCAGCCCGTTGGCGCGGAAGCCGGCCGGCACCGCCAGACCGGAGAGGTCCAGGAGGTTCACGAAGTTGGTGTAGTAGCCGAGGTTCGTGTTGTATTGCACCGGCTCCTCGGCGAGCTGCGCGTGGGTGTAGATGGTGCCGCTGGTGGGCAGCAGCAGGACGTCCATCTTGGCCCACTCGGCCTCGGCCACGCGGCGCAACTCCTCCAGGCGATAGAAACTGCGGAAGGTGGAAACCGCGTCGTAGTTCGCTCCTCCGGAAATGATTTTTTCCGTGGTGGGCCAGAGCGCGCCGGGATGCTTGTCACGAAACGCCTGCACGGCGGACAAACGCTCGGCGACCCACGGGCCGGAGTAGAGCAGATCGGCAGTTTCCTTGAACGGCGCGAAATCGATCTCGACCCGCACGCCGCCGACGGACTCCAGCCCGGCGGCGGCATTTTCAAACAACTCGGCGGCGGCCTCGTCGCCAAAAAACTCCAGCTGCGCGGCGGGCGGCACACCGAACTTAAAACCGGCGCGAAAGTCAGGCGTCGGCGCGGGCGCGCGGCGGCTGTAGGCGTCGGTTGCATCGAAGCGCGA
>JBDRJH010000221.1:0-7630 GCA_043815125.1 Verrucomicrobiota bacterium | reverse complement strand
GCCAGACTCTGCGCCCTAACAACAAAGAAAATTCCGATACCCAGAGCGATTGCCACAATTAGAGCAGTACGGATAATTTTTGGGGTAACAATCATTCGGCTGGCCGGAATATTTTTCAGTGGATGTTTGCGCCAGCGTGAGACCGACGTAGATGTGGTTCACAAAAAAGATCGCTCCGATCAGCAGGCCGAGGGCGACGATGATCGGGAACCAGGACTGGCTGGGCATGTGGATGCCGCCGTGGGATTCCTCGTCCTTGGCGTGGGCGGCCTTTTCCTTGGCGATTTCCTCGCGATGGGTCTTTTCATACCAGAAGGCGTCGCGGGCATGCACGGTGGGGGTGACGTGGAAATTGTGCGCGGGCGGCGGGTAGCTGGGCACGGCCCACTCGAGGGTGCGGGCGTCCCACAGGTCGTGTTTGACCTTCTCGCCTTTGAAGTAGGTCCGGATCATCACGTAGAAGTAGTAGGCGATGCCGAGGCCGAGCATGATGGCTCCGATGGTTGCCACGAGGTTGGCGCTGTTCCAGCCCATGTTGCCGTCGTAGGTGAACGTGCGGCGCGGCATGCCGTTGAGCCCGAGGAAGTGCATCGGGAAGAAGGTGACGTTGAAACCGATGAAGATGATCCAGAAGGAGATCTTGCCGGCTTTCTCGGAGACCTTGCGGCCAAACATCAGGGGGAACCAGAAGTGGATGCCGGCGAGCAGGGCGAAGATGGAGCCGCCGATGAGCACGTAGTGAAAGTGGGCGACGACAAAATAGCTGTCCTGCTGTTGCGCGTCGGCCGGAGCGGCCGAGTGCATGATGCCGGAGAAGCCGCCGAACATGAACATCCAGATGAAACCGAGGGCGAACATCATCGGCGTGCGCATGGTGATGTGACCGCCCCAGAGGGTGCCGACCCAGTTGAAGATCTTCACGCCGGTGGGCACCGCGATGGCCATGGTGGCCAGCGAGAACGCGGCGGTGGCGACCGTGCCCATGCCGGTGGTGAACATGTGGTGGGACCACACGCCGAAGCCGAGGAAGCCGATGACCGCGCCGGAGAAGACCACGATCGGGTAGCCGAAGAGGGGCTTGCGGGCGAAGGTCGGCAGGATCTCCGAGATGATGCCCATGGCCGGCAGAATGAGGATGTAAACCTCCGGGTGACCGAAGATCCAAAACAAGTGCTGCCAGAGAATCGGCAGACCGCCGGAGGAGACCTCGAAGAAGCCGGTGCCGAAGGAGCGGTCCATCATCAGTTCGACCAGTGCGATGGTGATGGCGGGGAAGGAGAGGATGATGAGGAACGCGGTGAAGAGCGTCATCCAGGTGAACACCGGCAGGCGCATCATGGTGAGGCCAGGGGCGCGCATGTTGATGATGGTGACGATGAAGTTGAGCGAGCCGACCACCGAGGAGACGCCGAGGATTTGCAGGCCCATGATCCACAGGTCGGTGGACATGTCGCCGGCGAAGCGGTCGGCGAACTGGTGGGAGGTCATCGGGGCGTAGCCAAACCAGCCCATGTCGGGCGCGCCGGATTTCACGAACCAGCCGATGTTGAGCACGATGGCGCCGGCGAGGAAGACCCAGAAGGCGAAGCCGTTGAGGCGGGGGAAAGCCACGTCGCGCGCGCCGATTTGCAGCGGCATCATGTAGTTGAAGAACGCGGCCGAGAGGGGCATGACCGCGAGGAAGATCATCGTCGTCGCGTGCATGGTGAACATCTCGTTGTAGGTGTTCGCCGAGAGCAGGGTGTTGTTGGGCACCGCCAGCTGGAGGCGGATGAGCAGGGCCTCAAAGCCGCCGACCAGGAAAAAGAACAGCGAGCACACGCCATACATGAGGCCAATGCGCTTGTGGTCCACGGTGGTAAGCCAGCTGACGAGGCCGGTGGTCGCGGTCGGGCGGGTGAACAGCCAGGAACGTTTTTCCGTTTTGGCGGGGGCGTCGTGCCCGGTGAAGTCGGCTTTGGCGGTGGCTTCCATGAGGAGGTCGGAAATGGGTTGGTGCGTTAAGGTCGGTCGGCGCGGCGGCGCGGGGAAAAGGGCGGGGCGCGAGGATTATTTGAGGCTGAGCAGGTAGGCGACCAGGGCGCGGGCCTCGTCGTCGTCGACCTCGATGTTGCGCTTGTCGGTGAAGGCCTTGGTCTCGGGGTCCCAGTGGACGTAGCCCTGCATGGAGACGTTGGCCATGCCGCCGATGCCGAGCCACATCTTGTTGCCGGGCTTCACCTCGTCGGGGAAACGCAGCCAGCGATGGAGGTTGACCTCGTTGTTCTCCAGCAGGCCTCCGGCGATGGTGGTGCGGGAACCGACGTGGGTGAGGTCGGGGGCGGTGACGCCGCCGCCTTCGTGGCCGCGCACGGTGTGACAGGTGATGCAGTTCTTCTGCTGGAAGAGCTCGCGGCCGTGGGCGATGAGGGCGGCGTCCTCGGTCGCGGGGACGTCCTGCATCTTGCGCCAGTTGCCGAACGGATCGGCGTCGAACTCGCGGGTCCAGCCCGGGGCGTTGCGGCCGGGGTTGGTGAAGGTGTAGCCGGCGAGGGCGGGCTTGGGCGCCTCGGCTTGGGCGGTGACGGTGCGGGCGGGCTGCTTTTGTTTGGCAACCCAGGCGGCGAACTCGTCCTCGGCGAGGGCGATCACGCGAAAGCGCATGACGGCGTGCGAGTCGCCGCAATACTCGGCGCACTGGCCCCAGAAGTAGCCGGGCTCGTCGGCCTGCAGCCAGAGGTGGTTGGCGCGGTTGGGCATCATGTCGACCTTGCCGGCGAGCTTGGGCACCCAGAAGGAGTGGATGACGTCGAAGGTGCGCAGGTTCACGCGCACGGGACGGCCGGCGGGGATGACGAGCTCGTTGGCGTTGACGAGGGTGCCGACGTTGTCGATCTGCTCGGCGGGGTATTCGAACTTGAACCACCACTGGTAGCCGATCGCGGTGACCTCGTAGGCGTTGGCCCGCTCGGCCTCGGGCACGTCGTAGGTATACCAGATGCCCCGGACGGTCGGCACGGCGATGATGACCAGCGCCAGCACGGAAGCGCCGATCAGGCCGAGCTCGACCAAGGGGTTGCCGTGGCCCTGCGGCGGCACGGGTGCGTGTTCGTCGTGTTCGCTCTTGGCCTTGAACTTGATCGTGGCGTAGGCGAGCACGCCGGCGACGATCACAAAGATCACCATCACGACGACCAGCGTGACATACATCAGGTTGGTCTGGGACCGGGCCACCGGGCCGGCGGTCTCAAAGGTCGACTGGGGGCCGCTGACCCATCCGCCGGCCAGCAAGGGCAGGGCGAGCACAGACAACCGTGCGGCCAGACCGCGAGGGGAAACGCTGCGAAAAAAAGAAGAAAGACTCATGAGACCGGTTAGGGATGCTTGGCCGCGAGGGCACAAACTTTTGAGCGTCTGGATGCCCCCCTGCATTTCAAGCCATAAAAACAGCTATCAGCAGGGTGATTGCGGGTATTAGAACGCGCACATTTTGGCCCGGCCGCGGGGTGGCCGGCACTGCGCCGTTGCGGATGGTGGGCGGGCCTTGCAGGTTTGCCCGCATGAACTTTTCGCGTCGCCAGTTCCCCGCCTTTGTCCTCGCCGTTTTTTCCGCCGTCCTGCTAGCCGGCTGCGGTCGTCAGGAGCCCGAATCCACCTCCGCCAAGACATCCGCCGCGCCCGTGGCCAAGGCCGCCGTCCCGCCCGACATCACCGTGCTCGCCGGCGACGACATGAAGTTCTCCGTCACCCGCATCGAGGCCGCCCCCGGAGAGGCGATCAATCTCACCCTCACCAACAACGGCCGCATGCCCAAGAACGCCATGGGCCACAACTGGGTGCTTCTCACCAAGGACGCCGACGCCCGCGCCTATTGTATGGCCGCCATGTCCGCCATCGGCAGCGACTACCTGCCGCCCGCCCAAGCCGACAAGGTCCTCGCGCACACCAGCCTGCTCGGCCCCGGCGAATCTGTGACCATCAACTTCAACGCCCCCGCCGAGCCCGGCAACTACCCGTTCGTGTGCAGCTTCCCCGGCCACTTCCTGAGCGGCATGGGCGGCGTGCTGGTCGTCAAGGCCGCGCCCTGAGTCCGTCGGGGCGCGTCGGAGCGTGCGTGGCCGTGCGCCCCGCAGCGGCGCCGGCCGTTAGGCCGCCGCCGGCCACCAGCGATACAGGAAAAAATACACCAGCACGCCCGTCACGCTGACGTAATACCAGATGGGAAACGTCCAGCGCGCCCACGCCTTGTGACGTTCGTAGTCGCCCCGGATCGCCAGCCAAAACGTGCGCGGCACCAACCAGGCGATGCTCATCGCCAGCAGGATGTGCGAGACCAGCATTGCGTAATACACCGTGCGGATCGCCCCCTCGCCGCCGAACGGCGTGTGCACCCCGCGCACGAGGATCTTGTGCGCCACATAACCAATCAAAAACACCGCCGACACCGCGCCCGCGCTCAGCATGAAGCCGCGATGCACCTCGCGTTTGCCCGCCATGATGGCGATGAAACCGCCGGTCATCAGCACCGTGGCCAATCCGTTGAGCGCCGCGTTGATCGCGGGAATGTCATGCACGTCCATAAAGTGAAAATTGGTCGAAAATAAAAACCCCGCAGGCAACCCGCCTCGCTCAAGCCGTCAACCACAGCCGGTCGATCACCAAGAGTGCCAGCTGCAAAGGCAGCCAGCCGATGGAGATCAAAAACAACCGCCGCGCCGCCCCGTCGCGCCCCCCCGGTTTCAGAAACACCGCCGCGCCCCGCAGGAACCACGCGCCCAGCACCACCGTGCCCGCGCCGTAGAACCAGCCGCACTCCCCCAGCGCCACCGGCAGCAACGCCACCACCACCAACGCCACCGTGTTCACCAGCGACCAGCGCGCCACCCGGCCGCCCTCCGCGTCACGCACCGGCAGCATCGGGAAATCCACCGCCGAGTAGTCGTGCCGGTAGGTCCACGCGATCGCCATGAAGTGCGGGATCTGCCAAAACAACAGCACGCCGAACAGCACCCAGCCCAGCGGACTCACGCCGTTCTCCGCGCCCGCCCAGCCGATCAACGGCGGCAACGCCCCCGCCACCGCGCCGATCTCCGTCGACCAGCGCGACGTGCGCTTCGCCGGCGTATACCACGCCAGGTAGGCGAAAATCGTCAGCAACGCGAAAATCGACGACCAGCCGTTGACCCCGCCGAACAGCAACCCCAGCCCGAGGCAGCACAACCCGCCGCCCACCACGAACGCCGACCCCGTGGCCACCTTGCCCGCCGGGATCGGCCGGTCCGCCGTCCTCGCCATGCGCGCATCCGTGTCGTGCTCCAACCACTGGTTCAGGGCCGCCACGCCGCCCGCGCACGCCGCCGTGCCCGCGACCAGACAAATGAACTCCTTCGGGTGCCAGCCCGGCCTCGCCGCCGCGTAGCCGACCAGCGTCGTCACCACCGACAGGAAGCTCAGCCGCGGCTTCGTCAGCTCCAGGTAGTCGCCAAACTTCGCACCGCCCGCGACGGCCTTGCCCGCGACAGGGGAGGGGGACGCGGATCGCTCCGCCTGCTCGGTCTCGTCGCTCATGCGCGGCGCAGGGTCAGCTTTTTCTCCAACGTTGTCGCGTCCTCGATGGTCGGCGCCGGCTTGAAACGGAAACCCCACGCCGTCAGCCCGACCGTCAGCGCCAGCAACGCCGCCCCCACGATCACGTGCGCCGTCGTGTAGCGCTCGTCGCGCAGGCTCAACACCGAGGCCGCGCCCAGCGCGATCTGCAACCCCAGCAGCGCCACCAGCATCGTCGCCGCGCGCTTGGCACCGGCCGCCGCGCGCCCGTCGCGCCACACCCGGATCGCCAGCGCCACCAGCGCCACCGTCAACACCACCGCCATCGCGCGGTGCGCAAAGTGAATGCCCACCTTGAAACTCCACACCGCCGGCAACCAGCCGC
The DNA here is from genome assembly GCA_043815125.1 of Verrucomicrobiota bacterium. Lineage (GTDB taxonomy): Bacteria > Verrucomicrobiota > Verrucomicrobiia > Opitutales > Opitutaceae > JAUWBF01. The sequence continues at coordinate 1,719 of JBDRJH010000221.1, read as the reverse complement.
CCTCCGCCGTGCTCTGCGGGAAATACGGGATCGCCAGCCCCGCGAAGCTGTGCCGCATCACCGCGGCGATCGCCAGCTGCGCGACCAGCAACCCGCAGCACCACACCCCCAACCGTCGCCACGTCGACGGCGTGGCCGGCGCTCCGCCCTCGATCCACGGCCGCCCCAGCGCCAGCGCCAGCACCACCAGACAACCCACGAAAATCTGCGCCAACACCGCGTGCGCCATCGCGAAGATCCGCCCCACACTCGTGTTGAGCAGGTCCAGGTGCTGCGGATCCAGCAACACCCGCAGCCCGCCCACGCCCGCCTGCACAAAAATCAACACCGACGCGCCCACCGCCAGCCGGCGCACCCACGGGCGCGCCTCCGCCGTCCACACCCACGCCGTGATCGCCAGCGTGATGATGCTCATCAATCCCGCGCTCAACCGGTGCGAGTGCTCCGCGAACATCGCCGCGTCGTGCAACCAGCCCACCGGGTTCAGCGAACCGTTCGACAACGGCCAGTCCGGGAACACCATGCCCGCGTTGATGCTTGTGGTGAACGCCCCCATCATCACCAGCACCAGCACCCACGCCCCGCCGATCGCGGCCGACCACGCCAGTCCCGGCTTGTAGCCGCCCGTGCGCCGGTCGCGCGCCACCGGTTCCTCCGCGGCAGGCGGTGGGTTGGGGACGGACGGGGCGCGGTGTTCGGAAATCTTCATTAGGACGGCTTGGGACAGAGCGAAGGGACAGCACTAGTCTCCGCAATGCCTTTGACAATTATTTCCGCCGGTCGAATCGGTTGACCCATGCGCCCGTCGCTCAATCCCCTTTGGTCCGTCCTCGCCGCCGCCCTCGCGCTCTCCGCCTGCAAGCGCCCCGAGCCCGCGGCGACCGGCCCCGCCACGCCCGCCGGCCGCCCCCTCACCGGACAAATCCTCTCCGTCGACACCGAACGCGGCACCCTCCTGGTCGACCACGACGAGATCCCCGGCTACATGCCACCCATGGCCATGGAGTTCCACGTCAACGCCGGCGACCTCGCCAACGCCCGCGAAGGCCAACGCATCCGCGGCGAACTCTTCGAGGGCGACGACGGCGACTTCCGCCTCGAAAAAATCTGGCCCCTCGACCCCCTCGCCGACACCCGCGTCACCCAGGCCGCCGGCCGTCTCCGCGAGGACACCACCATCCGCGGCCGTGGCGCCTACCGCGAGATCGGCGAAAACCTGCCCGACTTCGCCCTCTACAACCAGGACGGCCAGGTCGTCGACATCGCCCGCTACCGCGGCCGCTTCGTGCTGATGAACTTCATCTACACCCGTTGCCCCATCGCCACCATGTGCCCCGCCGCCACCATGAACATGATGCGCACCCAGGACGCCGCCAAGCAGGCCGGCCGCACCGACCTCGAACTCATTTCCATCACCTTCGACCCCGAGTTCGACACCCCCGGCGTGCTCCAGGAATACGCCCGGGCCCGCGGCATCGACACCACCAACTTCACCTTCCTCACCGGCCCCGAGCGCGCCATCAAAGACCTGCTCACCCAATTCGGCGTGCACACCCAGTTCGACGGCAACATGATCCAGCACACCCTTGCCACCGTGCTCATTTCGCCCGACGGCCGCATCATCCACCGCGCCGACGGCTCCAGATGGAAACCCGAGGAGTTCCTCAACAAACTCCCGCCCGCCACCCCGTAGGGGGCGCGCTCGCGAGGCCCGTTCAC
>JBDRJH010000220.1:0-10635 GCA_043815125.1 Verrucomicrobiota bacterium | reverse complement strand
ATCGGCAAGGGCACCCGCGGCCTCATCGTCGCCCCGCCCCGCACCGGCAAGACCACCCTGCTGCGCGACATGGCGCTCGGCGTCATCGGCAACCACCCCGAGTGCCACGTCATGATCCTGCTGGTCGACGAGCGCCCCGAGGAGGTCACCGACTTCCGCCGCAGTGTGCCCGCCGAGGTCTGGGCCTCCTCCAACGACGAGAGCGTGGAGAGCCATGTGCGCATCGCCGACATCTGCATCGAGCGCGCCAAGCGCCTCGTCGAGGCCGGCAAGGACGTCGTGCTCTTCATCGACTCGATCACCCGCCTGGCCCGCGCCCACAACACCCAGCGCAACTCCGGCCGCACTGGCTCCGGCGGTCTCGACGTGCGCGCCCTCGAAAAACCCCGCCAGCTCTTCGCCGCCGCCCGCAACACCGAGGAGGCCGGCAGCCTGACCATCGTCGCCTCCGTGCTCGTCGAGACCGGCAGCCGCATGGACGACGTCATCTTCCAGGAGTTCAAGGGCACCGGCAACATGGAGCTCGTGCTCGACCGCAAGGCCGCCGAGATGCGCCTCTGGCCCGCCATTAACATCCAGTCCTCCGGCACCCGCCGCGAGGAGCTGCTGATCGACGCCAAGGACCTCGACGGCATCCACTTCTTCCGCCGCGCCCTCGTGCAACAAAAGATCGAGGAGGCCACCGACACCATGATCGCGCGCCTCTCCAAGACCAAGAGCAACGCGGAGTTCCTCAAGCTCATCGCCCGCTGATCAGGCGTCCTGCAAATCTCAGCCGCCTCCATTGACCGGAGGCGGTTTTTTGCGCCCCGGTCCCGCCGCCTCTCCCTCCACCTGCTTCCTGACTTGCCCCCTCTCCCCGCCCCCGCTTCGCTCTGCCGTTTGCCATCATGTCCCTGCTTCCTTTTTCCAGCCAACTGATCGCCGACGTCGGCATTTCCCTCGGTGACGAGGGCAAGGGCCGCCTCATCCCCGAGGTCGTGCACGAGCTCCGCAATTCCGCCTCGCCGGTCAGCGTGGTCCTCAAGGTCAACGGCGGCGCCAACTCCGGCCACACCGCCGCCGGCATCAAGCTCAACCTCCTCCCCTCCGGCGTGGTCGAGCGCGAGATCGCCCACCTCGCCATCGGCAGCGGCGTCGTCGCCGACCCGCGCAAGGTCTGGTGGGAAGCCCAGCCGCTCGAAGCCAAGGGCTTCAACGTCATGGCCCGCCTGCTCATCGACGAGCGCACCATGGTTTCCGATTTCACCCACCGCCTGCTCGACCTCGCGTGGGAAGACTATCGCGTCAACATCCTTCAGGAAGAGCCCCGCGGCTCCACCGGCCGCGGCATCACCCCCGCCTACAGCGACGAGGTCGGCCAGTGGCAGATCACCTACGCCAACTTCCTCGGCGGCCCCAATTTCTTCGCCCGCAAACTCGCCCAGCGCGCCGAGCGCGCCCTCCGCACCATCCAGCACGTTTGCCAGGTCACCCCGGAAACCTTCGACAGTTTCTTCGCCAAACTCTCCGAGGCCGAACGTCGCGCCAATACCGAGGCCCTCGCCCTCGGCATTTTCCAGGAAAGCGACTTCGACTTCACCGCGTTCCGCGGCGAAGGCCCCTTCTCGCTCAACCTCGAAAAACTCACCGCCACCTACTGGGACGCCGGCCAGCGCCTGGTCAAAAACATCGGCGAGGTCCGCGAGCTCGTGCTCGGCGAAGTCCGCGCCGGCCGCACCGTGCTCGGCGAGTTCGGCCAGGCCTACTGGCTCGACAAACGCCACGGCTACTCGCCCAACGTCACCGCCTCGCACACCTTCACGCCCGAGTTCTTCGAGAGCGCCGGCATCCCCGTGCAGGCCATCCACACCTTCGGCGTCGCCAAGGCCTACGACACCAAGGTTGGCACCCACGTTTTCCTCACCGAGATGGACCATGCGCACCCGCTGGCCAATCTCCTCAAAAAACTCGAGTTCGGCTCCACCACCGGACGCCAGCGCATGGTCGGCTGGTATGACGCCGTGGAGAAAGGCGACGCCCTCCGCTACGGCGGTTTCCAGGACCTCATGATCAACAAGGTCGACGCCCTCACCCATCGCGGCGAGTGGAACGGCGACCTGCTCATCTGCGTCGCCTATGAGGACGCCGACGGCAAACGCCACCACCACGTCCCCCGCAACGACGCCCTGCGCAAGACCCTTCGCCCCGTCTACACCCGCCACCCCGGCTGGACCGAGGACGTGTCCGCCGTGCGCAGCTTTGCCGATCTCCCGCTCAACGCCCAGCGCTATGTCGCCGCCATGGTCAAGGCCCTCGTGGACGTCGCCTACCACGGCGAGCCCCTGCCCGCCGCCGACAAGCTGCCCAACCTGCGCTACCTCGGCGTCGGCCCCGAGCCCTCCCAGATCATCAAGGACGTGCCCGCCACCGCCAAGCTCATCCAGCTCGTCTGAACCAGCCGGAGAACGGACATTCCTGTCCGTTCACGTCGGAGTGGAACGGACAAGAATGTCCGTTCTCCTTTTCGCGCGGAAACTCCGCCGGCCAGTCCCTGCGCAAATAACCCGCCGCGCACCCTTGACTCCCCCCCCGCGCGACTTAGCCTGCGCCGCTTCAAATCGGCATGGCCCAAGACCTGAAAAACACGCTCCAGCTTCCCAAGACAGATTTCCCCATGCGGGCCAATCTCCCCGCCCGGGAGCCCGGTCGCCTCGCCCACTGGGACAAACTGGACCTCTATCAGGCCATCCAACGCAAGAACGCCGCCGGCACCGTCTACACCCTGCACGACGGTCCCCCCTTCACCAACGGCGACGTCCACATCGGCACCGCGCTCAACAAGACGCTCAAGGACATCACCCTTCGCTACAAGTCCATGCGCGGCCACCGCACGCCCTACGTGCCCGGCTGGGACTGCCACGGACTGCCCATCGAACAAAAAGTCACCCAACAGATCCGCGCCGAGGGCGCCACCGTCACCACCGCCGAGCTCCGCGCCCGCTGCGACGCCTTCTCCGAAGGGTGGATCAAGACCCAACGCGAACAATTCAAGCGCCTCGGCGTGCAGGCCGACTGGGCCAACGAATACAAGACCAAGGCCCCCGCCTACGAAGCTGACATCATCCGCACCTTCGCCGCCTTCGTGGAGAAAGGCCTGGTTTACCGCTCCAAAAAACCCGTCTACTGGTCGATCCCCTTCGAAACCGCCCTCGCCGAGGCCGAGATCGAATACAAGGACCACACGTCCACGGCGATTTGGGTGAAGTTCCCGATCCCCGCCGACGAAGCGACCAAGGCCGGCCTGCCCACCGACAAGCCCCTCTCCATCGTCATCTGGACCACCACCCCATGGACCATCCCGGCCAACCTCGCGGTCGCCGTGCATCCGGAAGTTGAATACACCGCCGCCGACCTCGGTGCCGAGCGCATCATCGTCGCCAAGGCCCTGCTGCAGGGCGTCATCACCGCCGCCAAAACCTCCAAGACCCTCGACGCCTCCTTCGACCTCGGACCTTCGACCTTAGACCTCCAAGGCAAAGCCTTGGAGGGGCTCGTCGCCCGCCACCCGTTCATCGACCGCGCCGCGCCGATCGTCCTCGCCGACTATGTCACCACCGACAGCGGCACCGGCTGCGTGCACACCGCCCCCGGCCACGGCGCCGAGGACTACCTCACCGGCCTCAAATACGGCCTCGAGATCTACTGCCCGGTCGGCGACCACGGCGCCTACCTCGACGATGGCAAAGTCCCCGCCGACCTCGTCGGCGTCTCCTGCCTCGAAACCGTCGAGGACATCGCCGCCAAAAAGCCCTCGCCGGCCAATCTCGCCGTCCTGAAAAAACTCGCCGCCTCAGGCAACCTGCTTGCCAAGGCCAAATACGGCCACAGCTACCCGCACTGCTGGCGCTCCAAGACCCCCATCATCTTCCGCGCGGTCGACCAGTGGTTCGTCTCGCTGGACCAGGCCGGCGTGCGCGACGCCGCGCTCGCCTCCATCAAGGGCGTGCAATGGATCCCCGGCTGGGGCCAGAACCGCATCGGCGGCGCCGTCGAGTCGCGTCCCGACTGGTGCATCAGCCGCCAACGCTCCTGGGGCGTGCCCATCATCGCCTTCTACGGTGCGGACAAGACTCCCTACATCGACGCCGGCGTCATCCGTGCCGTCGCCGCCAAGATCGCCACCCGCGGCACCAACTTCTGGTATGACGCCACCGCCGCCGAGATTCTCGACGGCGTCGCCCTGCCCTCCGGCTGGCCCCCCGCCGCCGAGCTCACCTGCGGACGCGACACCCTCGACGTCTGGATCGACTCAGGCTCGTCCCACGCCGCCGTGCTTGCCAACGGCCAGGGCAACACCAGCTGGCCCGCCGACCTCTACCTCGAAGGCTCCGACCAGCACCGCGGCTGGTTCCAGTCCTCGCTCTGGACCGCCATCATTGCCAAGGGCGCCGCGCCCTACAAGGCCGTGCTCACCCACGGCTTCATCGTCGGCGAGGACGGCAAAAAAATCTCCAAGTCCGGCCAATACGAAAAGCCCCCGACCTCCGACAACTTCGTCAATCAATACGGCGCCGACGTCATCCGCCTCTGGATCGCCTCGCAGGACTTCACCCAGGACATCACCCTCTCGGAGAAGATCCTCAACAACGCGTCCGAGGCCTACCGTGCCTTCCGCAACGCCTTCCGCTACCAGCTCTCCAACCTGTTCGATTTCGACGCCGTCGCCCACGCCGTGCCGCTCGACCAGATGGACACGCTCGACCGCTGGGCGCTGCACCAGACCGACGTCCTGCTGAAGGGCTGCACCGAGGCGTATGACAAATGTGAATACCATCGCGTCATCCAGCTGTGCAGCCAGTTCTGCGCGGTCACCCTCTCGGCCGTCTACCACGACATCCTGAAGGACCGCCTCTACACCCTCGGCACCGACAACGCCCTGCGCCGCTCCTCGCAGACCGCGATTCACCACATCTTCCGCACCCTCGTGCGCATCCTCGCCCCGGTGATCACCTTCACCGCCGACGAGGCCTGGTCCTTCCACACCGAGAACCAGGAGTTCGCCAGCGACTGCATCCACCTGCAGGACTGGCCGGTCGCCCTCGAAGGCTGGCACGACGCCACCGTCGAGGCCGACATCGCCGCGCTGCTCAAGGTCCGCGCGCTGGTCAACGAGGCCATCGAGCCCGCCCGCCAGGCCGGCCACATCGGCAAGTCCCTCGACGCCGCGATCACGCTCTCGGCCCCGGCCGGCGACGCGACGCTGCTGCTCCTGGAGAAACACCGCGATTTCCTGCCCGAACTGCTGATCGTGTCGCATGTCACCGTTGCCCCCGCCGACACCGGCGCCGGGCTCACCGTGGCCGTGCGGCACTGCCAGGAGCTCGGCTACGTCCGCTGTCCGCGTTGCTGGCGCTGGGTCCCCGTCCTCGAGGCCGGCCCGCACGGCGACCTTTGCACCCGCTGCACGGAGGCCCTGGACGCGTAACTCTCCATCTTTCGCTTTCTACCCAAAATACCATGGCCAAAAAAACAAAGAAACCCACCCCGGCGCCGCGTAAGAAACCCCAACCCGCCAAGGCCAAGTCAAAACCCTCACCGAAGGCCAAGCCGGCCCCCAAGAAAGCGTCCAAACCCCTCTCCAAGTCCAAACCCGTTTCCAAGTCCAAATCCGCTCCCAAGGCCAAGCCGAAAGCTCCGGCCCCCAAAGCCAAACCCTCTCCCAAGGCGAAAGCCTCCACCAAACCCAAGGCCAAGGCCCCCAAGCCGACGCCCAAAGTTGTCAAAAAAGCTCCCGTGAAATCCTCTCCGAAGAAAGCCGCCAAACCCGCCGTCAAATCCGCCGCCGCCAAAAAGGCCCCGGCCGCCAAAGCCGCGCCCGCCGCCAAGACGGCCAAACCCGCCAAGGCCGCCCCCGCGCCGGCCCCGAAGGCGACCAAGCCGTCCGCCGACGCGGCGCCTGTCGCCAAGCCCGTCGTCGCCTCCGGCAAAAACAAGAGCCGCGCCAACCTGCGCTCCAGCATCCTCGCCAAACGCGGCGTCAAGGCCGCCAAGCCCGTCGCCTTCTCCCTCGATGAGGTCCGCGAGATCGCCAAGACCGCCAAGCAGGAAACCGGCGGCACCGAAATCCACGCCGCCCAGGCCCGCGCCGCCGCCGTGAAGGCCAAGCTCGCCGAGGCCGCCGCCAAGCCCGCCGCCCCCAACCACATCAAGACCGCGTCGCTCGCCGACATCCTCGGCTTCAACCCGACCGCCAAAAAAACCACCCCGCACGACGACGTTTCCGAGGTGCCGGAAAAATTCCGCCGCTACTACAAGCTGCTGCTTGAGCTGCGCGCCCACCTGACCGGCCAGCTCGACACCCACACCGAGGAGACCCTCAAGCGCTCCTCCAAGGACGACACCGGCGACCTCTCCAGCTACGGACAACACATGGCCGACGCCGGCACCGACACCTTCGACCGCGACTTCGCCCTTTCGCTGGTCTCCTCCGAGCAGGAGGCGCTCTCCGAGGTCGAGGCCGCCATCAAGCGCATCAAGAACGGCACCTACGGCATCTGCGAGGTCACCGGCAAGCCCATCGCCCGTGAGCGTCTGCTGGCCGTGCCCTTCACCCGCCACTCCGCCGAGGCCCAGAAGGAGATTGAAAAGACCCGCTACCGCACCCGCGCCCAGTCCGGCCTCTTCGGCGAATTCGGCGAGGAGGGCGCCACCCTGAGCAGCGGTGGCGACGGCGACGACGATTGATCCCCGGCTCGCCCACGCACCGATTTTCGTGGCGCCTGGGCGCAAGGACGCCGAGTTCCGCAAAGTTGTCATCATTGCTTTGCGTTTCCCGGCGACTTTGCGCCCCGACGTTTGATTCCCCGCCCTTTCCATGAACTCCCAGCCCGTCGAACCCTCCGCCTCCCCGGCAGTGACCAGTCCTTGGTGGGAGCGTGTGCGCACCTATCGGCTGTTGTGGGCCCTCGGTCTGTCGGTCTTCGTGCTCGATCAGATCACCAAGGTGGCCATCGCGGCCCGGCTCCCCTACCCGACCTACGGCGAGCCGGGCGCGATCAGCGTGATCGACGGTTTTTTTTACCTCGTCCATGTCGGTAACACCGGTGCCGCCTGGAGCCTGTTGGCAGGCAAGAGTCTGTTCCTGGCCGTGCTGGCCGCGCTCACGCTGGGCGCGATTTTTGTCTGGCGCCGTCACCTGGGCCTGAAGCAGCGGCCGGCGCAGATCGCCTTTGGCCTGCTGTGCGGCGGCATCGTCGGCAATCTGGTCGACCGTCTGATCCATGGCCATGTGATCGACTTCATCGACCTGCACTTCGGCAGCTATGTGTATCCAACGTTCAACGTCGCCGACTGCGGCATTTGCATCGGCGTCGGCATCTACGTGATCCACAGCCTGCGCGAGCCGGCCGACGGGACCGGTCACGATTAGCGCATTTCTGATAGAGCTGCGGCCGTTCCGACCGGGTCTTAGGTCGGGCCGGTCGAATATCACCCCGGGTGTTGATTTGCATGGTGCTCGCGGAACTACGATGTGCACCCGGCGGGTGCATGGAGCGGGTGACGCGGACGGCAGACGGCCAACCGGTTGCGCGAGGCGACCCGATCCGACTGCCGTTTCCTGGTTTAAGGAACCTCTGAAAAGCGAGACCGGGGAGCGAAGGCTCAAGCGGTAGAAGAGCTTTGTGTTCCGGCACCAACGTTCACCGTAGATTGTCTTGGCTTTTTCGTGACCTCTCATCCAACACGCCGCTTGGCAAGCGGCGCTCCCTGGAACAGCTCCGGCGTTTTCGGAGGCTCCTTAAATTGCTCAAAGGGCCTGCGTGCAAATAAACCGGCGCTCTGCCGAGGCCCTGCGGGAGACAGCCGGGCCGGATCGTGGTGGTCGGACATTGTGCTCACGGTCGGACCACGGTTGTGGCGGCCAGCCAAAAAGAAACCCGCCGTCCTTGCGGATGCGGCGGGTTTAAACTGGTGCAGACAAAGGGAATCGAACCCCTAACCTTCTGATTCGTAGTCAGATGCTCTATCCAATTGAGCTATGTCTGCTTGGGAAGAGGTGAAAGGAAGCAAGTTTCGAAGGGTGAGCGCAAGCGATTTTTCGGCAACCGGCCTATTTTTGTCCGACCCGCGAGGACCGCACCCCGGCGGTCCCTGAATCGCAAGACGGCGCAACCAAGGAGAACGGACATTCCTGTCCGTTCCCACCCCGACGTGAACGGACAGGGATGTCCGTTCTCCCCCCAGGTCAGCCGGCGGTTTCCAGGCCGAAGAAGCCGGCGGCGTTGTTGTAGCTGATGTCGCGCACGAGCATCGCGAGCGCGGCCTCGTCGGCGGGGATGAGCCCGGCCTCGACGTCGGCGCCGATCAGGTTGCAGAGGATGCGGCGGAAGTATTCGTGGCGCGGATACGACAGAAAGCTGCGCGAATCGGTCAACATGCCGACGAACTTCGAGAGCAGGCCGAGCTGCGAGAGCGCGTTGATCTGCCACTCCATGCCTTCCTTTTGGTCGAGGAACCACCAGCCGCTGCCGAACTGGAGTTTGCCGGGGATGGTGCCGTCCTGGAAGTTGCCGACCATGGTGGCGAAGACGTAGTTGTCGGCGGGGTTGAGGTTGTAGAGCACGATCTTCGGCAGCTGGTTGTCGCGGTCGAGCGTGTCGAGGTAGCGCGAGAGCGCGCGGGCCTGCGGGAAGTCGCCGATGGAATCGACGCCGGCGTCGGCGCCGAGGCGCTTGAGCAGGCGGCTGTTGTTGTTGCGCAGGGCGCCGAGGTGGAGCTGCTTGGTCCAGCCGCGCTTGGCGTCGAGGCGGCCAAGGAAGAGCATGATGAACCAGACCCATTTGCCGGTTTCCTTGGCGGTGGCGGCGCGGCCGGCGCGCAGCGCGTCAAAGATGGCGGCGGCCTCGGCTTCGGTGCAGTCGGCCTCGGGCAGGTTTTCCAGACCGTGATCGGAGAGGCGTCCGCCGACGGAGTGGAAGAACGCGTGGCGACGATCAAGGGCGTCGAGCAGGCCGGCGAGGTCGGTGATGGCGATCTCGGCGCGGGTGGCGAGCAGGTCGCACCAGGCGTTGAAGACGGCGGGGTTGTTGGCCGCCATGAGCTTGTCGGCGCGGAAGGTCGGGTAGACGCGGGTCTTGAGGTCGCTCTTGGCGATGGCGACGTGGTGCTCGAGGGTGTCGGCGGGGTCGTCGGTGGTGCAGACGATGGCGACTTGGTTGGCGGTGAGGATGCCGTGGGTGGAGAACGCGGGCGTGGCGAGCTTGGCGTTGGCGAGCTCCCAGATTTTCGGGGCGTTGGCCTCGTTGATCAGCAGGTCGATGCCGAAGTAGCGGCGGAGTTCGAGGTGCGACCAGTGGTGCAGCGGATTGCGCACGAGTTGGGGAACGATGCGGCAGTAGGCGAGGAACTTGTCGTAGTCGGACGCGGAGCCGGTGATGAGTTCCTCGTCGACGCCGGCGGTGCGCAGGGCGCGCCATTTGTAGTGGTCGCCGCCGAGCCAGATCTCGGCGAGGTTGCGGAATTGTTTATTGGCCGCGATCTGATCGGGCGGCAGGTGGCAGTGGTAGTCGTAGATCGGCTGGTGGCGGGCGTGCTCGTGGTAGAGCTTGCGGGCCCAGTCGGTGGTGAGCAGGAAATCGTCGTGGAGGAAGGGTTGGGCGTGGGACATGAGAAGGAGGAGGACGGTTGGAGCGGCGGGTTATTCGGCGGCGGTGACGGGCGGGCGGACGGGCAGGACGCGGCGCAGGGTGTCGGCGAAGATGGCGGCCATGCGTTGCTGGACGTAGGAGTCCTCGCCGCGCTTGGGGTGCCAGCCGTAGGTGACGCCGTCGGTGGTTTGCGTGTCGGTGGCGTAGAGCAGGCTGACCTGCTTGCCGGTGACGGGGTGCGGCGTGTCCTTGGAGAAGCCGATGTATCGGTCGAACTCGACCACGGGCAGTCCCCACTTGGCGCCGAGTTGGCGGATGGTGGTGTTGTAGGTCACGCGGGCGTCGTGCCAATGGGTGCAGAGAATGATGACGGCGGGCTTGCCGGACTTGGTTTGGTAAAACCGGGACTGCGGGTTGTCGCGCAGCGCATAGCACTCGGAGAGGTAGCGCTTGATGACGTAGTCGTAGGCGGCGGCGTAGTTGGTCTTGTTGAAGGGAGTCTCGTAGTCGGTCCAGGCGTGCCTGAGCTGCGAGGGGTCGATCACGTCCTTGTCGTGCACCTGCATGATGACGAGGGCGTCCATCGTCTCCAGTTCCTCGGGCGAGTAGAGGGTGCCCTTGGCCATGCGGTTGGCGGTGTTGGCGATGGCCTCGCCGCCGATGGCGCGGTTGATGGCGGTGACGCCGACGCTGCGGCAGCCCATCTCGAACCAGGTGTTTTCCTTCGAGGCGAAGGACGCGCCGGTCAGCAACACGCCGCCTCCGCCGGTGGCGTGCGCGGTGGACGGGGCGGCGCGAAGCGGGGCGGCCAGCAAGGCGAGCGCGAGGGACAACAGGAAGACGAGGGAAAGGGATGACTTCATGGGCGGGGAACGGAGGGGAGGTAAACAAAAACACCGGCCTTGCGGCCGGTGTTTGCCGGGAGGGAAATCAGGCGACGAGGTTCGCCTGGATGTAGTCGAAGCTCTGCTTGATGGAGTCGAAGGGATCCCCGGGGCAGCTGTCC
>JBDRJH010000219.1:0-3205 GCA_043815125.1 Verrucomicrobiota bacterium | reverse complement strand
GCCCGTTGACGAGCCGAACGCGTGGCGGCCGCTTCGTCGAGGGCGACGAGTTGCGCTGCTGGTACACCGGCAACGGCTTCGGGAAGACCGGCATGGGGTATGCGGTGGGGGCGGGGGAGGTAGGTTTTCGGTTTTCGGTTTTGGGTTATGGGGGGACGGCGACGGCGACGATAACGGACGATCGCGATCGCGATACCGACATGGCCGGCATTGTCAAGAGTTTCTGTTGAAGGGTTGGTGACCTGTCCGGGGGTAAGGGTAATCAGGTTTATCGCTTTATGGGGTACCAGCGCAGGGGCTGGGAGCGGGATTGTGGTGGGCGGTCCGGTGCGATAGGATAAGGAAGCCGCCGCGGAGGATAGGGCAACGCAGAGGTGCGACCCGAGCGCCGCGGGCGGTGGGTATACGGCGCGATGGGCGCGGACGGGTTCCGCGCCCATTGCCTTGGGCGGGGGCGTAACGATCGTGGACAGATCAGCCGGTAAGGCGCAGTGCATGGGGTCGCCAGCGCTCCGGTCGGACGGCAAGCAGATAAAGGCCGAGGCAACGCGCAAGGTGCTCTTCGTCGTTGAAGCCGGGAAAGCGGCTGAAGAAGCGGCGAAAGTTCTTGAAGAAGCTCTCGGCGAGATTGACGGTGCGGACGCGATGACCGCACCGGTGCGGCAGTTTGAGGAAGGGGATGGTCTGGCTGAAGCGCTCGGTGAAGCGGATGACGGTTTCGGCGACGACGGGACGCCAGGCGGCCTCGAAGTTGCGGGCGCGGGCGAGGACTTCGGCGAGATCGAGGCCGTCGTAGACCGCCCAGAAGTCGCGGTTAAAGCGGCGGCGGTGGTCAAAGGGGACGTGGCCGATGAGCGTGCGCTCCCCGTGCCAGAGGCAGAGTTGGAAGGGCGCGTAGGGGTAGACGACCGCCAAGGCGGCGGGAAAGGCCCCGGCGCCGTCGCCGACGAGCAGCTCCAGCGATGTCAGGCCGCGGGACTGCAAGCGCGTCAGCAGGCGTTCGACCAGTTCGCTCGATTCGGCTGCGCCGGGTTCCCAATCGAGGACGTCGAAGGAACCGTCGCCGCGGACCCCGATGGCGACGAGCAGGACCGCCTCGCCGCGGTTGCGGTAGCGCCCCCAGATGCCGTCGATGGCGACGGCGACGAACTCGCCGGACGCGAGCGACCGGTAGCGCTGGCGCTCGACGGCCTCGCCGAGGGCGATCATCCAGAGGGGCGCGCAAGCGCTCCCGACCTGGCCGATGGTGGCGGCGCTCAGCTGCGCGCCGTTGGCGCTCTTGAGCCAGGCGCCGACGCGCCGCTGGCTGATGCCGTTGACGGTGGCGGTGGCGATGAGATCATTGAGCGCGTCCACCCGCCGCACTTGTCGGGCGATGAGGCGGATTTCGCGCCCGTCCGCGCGGATGCGCGGCACGCGCAGCGGGCCGAGGCCGCCCACCGGCGTCAGCAGGCTTTTGCGGACCGTGTAGCCCCAGCGATAGGCCCGCTCCCCGCGAACCCGCATCGCCTCAACCCGGCAGTCCCGCGCCGCGCACAGCTGTCGCTCAACCTCGCTGCGCATCGCCACAACACCGCTGCTACGCCACGCTTGCATTGTCACGGTCAAGTCCCAAATGTGGTGTAAATTCGTTTGAGGCTCCGTGTCGTTGATGGCATCCCAGTTCCTTTGCTCAGGCGGCCAGCAGTTCTTCGAAGCCGATGACGATGATCGGATCCTCCGCCAGAGAGCGAATCGCGCCCTGAATGAGCTCCCAATGCGGCGCGTCCATGATGATGCCGCGCCACTTCGCCGCGTCCTGATCCAGCACCGACCAGACCAGGCTCACCGCCGCGCGCTCATTGGGGAAGCGCCGGATGACCCGGGTGCGCCGCTTCACCTCCTCGAAGGAGCGTTCGAGGATGTTCGACGTGCGCAGCCGCCGCCAGTGCCGCGGCGGAAAGCGTAAGAAGGTCAGGCAGTCGGCCAGGTCGCGCCCGAGCGTTTCCACGGCGGCGGGGTAAACATTCTGCCATCGCCCGGCGAACGCGCGCGCCGCCGCCAGGGCCTCGTCGAGCGAGTTGGCGTAGAAGATGCGATTCAGGGCCTTGGCGAGGCGCGGCCGGTCCTTCTTCGGCACCCGCGCCAGGACGTTGCGGGCGCGGTGGACAACGCAGCGCTGGCGGAGCACCGTCGGCCAGATGTCCTTGACCGCGCGGATCAGGCCGGCGTTGCCGTCGCTGATCACCAGCAGCGGCTGGCGCAGGCCGCGCTCGATGAGGTCTTCCAGCGCCAGCTTCCATGCCTCGGTGCTCTCGCGGCCGCCAACGTAAACGCCGAGGAAGGCCCGCTTTCCGGCCTTGGTGATGCCGTGGACCACCAGCAGCGCCTCCTTTTCCCTCGTGCCCATCCGCAGCCCTTCGAAGTGCCCGTCCAGGAAGAGGTAGACGATCTCTTCCTCGGCGAGCGACCGGCGACGCCAGGCGTCGAAGGCCGCCTTGATCTGCTCGTTGGCGCGGCTCACCGTCGAGCGCGACAGCCCGGCGCCGTCATGCAGCGGCTTGAGGGCGCGTGCGAAATCGCGCGTCGACAGGCCCTCGACATACAGCGACGGCAGCATCGCCGTCACCGAGCGGCTGGTCCGTTGCCAGGCGTCCAGAAGCGCCGACTGGAACGGCGTCTCAGTGTTGCGCACCTTGGGGAAGTCGATGTCCACGGTGCCGACGCCGCAGGTCACCTTGCGCGGGCGTTTGCCGTTGCGCGACCCGCGCCGCGCCGGGGTGCGCTCATAGGCGGCGGCGCCGAGATGCGCGCTCACCTCGGCCTCCAGGTATGACGACAGCACCAGTTGCACGCCGAACCGCGCCAGCGACTCGAGCGGATCCCCGCGCAGCTCTCCCAGCTCCAAGCCCAGATCCTCGATTGCCAACACCGGCGGTTTGCGGTACGATGCGTCCATGAGGCACCTCCTTCGTGGTGGTGGACCGACCTTCGGTCCGTTTATCTATCAGCCACCAACGTAGCCGGTGCCTCATTAAATTTCCACCTATTATGGGACGCGACCCAACATTCTTTGCTGCCGCGCCGGCAGGCTGCGCTCTGACGGGCAGAGGGGGAATGGCATCGCTCAGCGCAGCCCAGCGGACGGCGGGTTGGAAAGCGGAAACGCGCAGCGTCACTGTGGCGATCCCGCCCAACGGGCGCGAACTGACGAAGGAGATCGTCT
>JBDRJH010000218.1:0-6917 GCA_043815125.1 Verrucomicrobiota bacterium | reverse complement strand
ATCCATGTCGATGGCATGATACTCCCTTCGTCCAGCCGAGTCGTAATCGTATAACTCCGTCACCCCGTCAGCATCAACAGACCGAATAACCTGCCCGCCGGAGTTGTAGTAGGTGTAACTTGCCGCTCCTGCAGGATAGGGATAAGAGGTTTTCCATGGTCTGCCTTGGAAATCATAGTCTATACGGATCCATTCCGAGTCGCCGCCATTGTCGTCGATGTAGTATTCCGTCTGGAAATGACCGAACGCATCCACATCCTCCTCATAGCGAAGGGGAGTTTCCGCAGATCCGTCGATGCTACGCAGGGAACCGTCCTGTTCGTAGGTCTCGATTCTGGCACCCCCCGCCGGGATAAGTCAGAGTGGTCACAAGACGTCCGGATGGGTCAGTCGAATAATCGTAACTGGTGGTGCGCTCCAGCGCGTCCTTCGTCCAGTTGATCCGACCTGCGAGGTCATAATCCGCTTGGCTGGTTAGCTGGACCGCGCCGGTGGAGCCCGGGCGACGCCCAGTGGCAATCACTCGGCTCAATGGATCGAGAGTTGTGACTGTAGCTTTCACGAAGATGCCGTCCACGGTCACTATCTCCTCGATGACCCGCTTCATCCCATCGCGCAGGAAAGTGGAATAGGAGCCGTCCCGGTTGCGCTTCTCGTCGAGTCCGCAACACCCGTAGACGTATTCCTCGTGGCTGCCATCGTTGAAATCCACGCGCTGGGCGCGACCCTGGTCGTCAAAGTCCGACGGGGTTTGGCTCAGGAGCGTGGCGAAGCTGGCCGCATCAAACACGGAGGTCGTGAGATTGCCATTTTCATCAGAGGCTTGGGTTTGTATCCAACCGGAACTAAAATCACCGTATTCATCCAGTTCACCCTGACCAATTGCGGTGTTCAGCACGACTCCGCCCGTTCCGGAGCTGCCGTATTTCGAAATGCTTACCGTGGTCACACCATTTCCGTCCATGGTGGAGACGGTGCGATTGGTGTCCGCGTCGATGCGTTCGGTTGTTCGCGCATTGGCCGGATCTCCCTTTGATGCCGATGGATCGACCGCTTGTTCGATTATCCGCAGCCGGGTGGTGCCGGAGTAGCTGAATTCATAACCGTAATTGGTAAGCAGATCCGTGGAGGAGGTGGCGGTGTAGTCGGTGGTCCATGTCCGTGAGATCAACTGTCCTTTCAGATAACGCTCTGTTTTTTGAGTTTCATCCGGCAGGGAATCTCCGTCTTCATCGGTGGAGGTTATC
Organism: Verrucomicrobiota bacterium; assembly: GCA_043815125.1. Lineage (GTDB taxonomy): Bacteria > Verrucomicrobiota > Verrucomicrobiia > Opitutales > Opitutaceae > JAUWBF01. The sequence continues at coordinate 5,670 of JBDRJH010000218.1, read as the reverse complement.
GTCAGTGTTTCGACCCAATTCGCAGATTCCCCCGAGGCACCCGCGTCGTAGGTGTTTGACGCAAATTGGCGCACGATTTTGTGCGGTATGCCGTCGGAAGCATAGTCGCGGTAGATCGTCCACGCGCCGTCCGAAGTGACCGTGCTCATCAGCTGCTGGTAATTGTCCCCGTCGTTCACCGCGTCCGTGTAAAACGTGTAGGTAGTCCGCTTGTCGGCACCGTCCGGATCGTCGGAGGTTTCGACCAACTCGTCTCCCCATGCGAAGGTCTGGTAGATGTCCGACCGAACCGAATAGGTTTTTTCGACGGCGTTGACCAATCCCTTTACCGTGGTGCGTATTTCAGTGCGCGCACCTGACAGGCCGGTTTCGGTCGTCTCCGTGATGCGCAACCCGTCGAATTCGCTAATGGTGCGTGTTTGCGTGGACGAATCGTAGCTGTTTGCCACGAGGACAACCGGAGTGCCCGCTCCGACGGTTTCGGTGTAAGTCACCGTGGCGAGGCTTCCGGACATCAGACGAGTCACGGCGATAATCTTGTCTGCCGTGCCAGTCACGTCATAGCGGCCGGTGGACGAATTTAAGGAACCAATATTCGCGGGAGAGTAAAAGCTGAGCGTATAGCCACCGGTGGTGTCGGCTAGGTTAACCAAGCCTCCGGCGCTTTTCACTTGGGCAAGGCCGCCTGTGTCGGAGAAGCGCTCGACCACGTGGCTTTCGTCCGGGCCGACGTAGCTCACTCCATCGCGACTCCCGCTGGATGCGTTGGAGGGATTGGCGTCCGCATACAAAGCCTGAGTGCCATAGGCGGTGGAACCTGAACCGAGCCCCACGCCAAAAGATGCCGGGGCGGTTCCCAAGGATGCGCTGGTATTGGTTTGTCCCCATCCGGTCCCGCCAAAGGTCGAGGTGCCGCCGCCCGCCGTCCCCGCGGAACCGCCCGAGCCAGTTCCATCGCAAGAGCCACATCCAACCGGGTCTTCCACGATGTCGGTGATCGAGGCATACAGCCCCTCGTTGAAGTCACCATCAACCGTGTCGTAACTCAGGGTAATGGATTCTCCCGGACCGACCTCGATGGAGACCGTGCCGGTCTTATTTGAGGTTGCGCATTCTTGATCGAAATCGTCGCCCTCGAACACGGCCACGCCGTTCACGCTGACCCGATCAAAGCCTGAATCTTGCGCTTCCACCGTGCCGCTGACCGTGACCAATAGCCGCACCTTGCAACCCTTATCCTTCATGGTCTTGGACGCCGACTTGCTTTGCGTCTCGCTGGTGCACGGGCCGTCAATATCCACCCGTAGACCTATGGCGTCCTCCCAACCCAGCGCGGAAGCGGCCCGCAGTCCGGTAAAAGGCATCACCACGGACAGGCTCAATAGAGCAAATTTAATCCCAAAGCGGCGAGAAGCAGAGGCAGACATGGTAAAAGTGAAACGGACGCAGAGCGGTGGATATCAGATACATGTGGAGAATATAGGGCAAGGCAAGTTTATTCTCGGGGAGGATAATTGCCGGCGGGAATAAATGTAGGCTAGCGGTGATTGAAAACGCCGAAGCCTCCTCGCAATCTGACCGGTCGGGCCATCAAGCGCATTCGCATGGCCCGCTCGCCCAAAGTCACCCAAGAGGACATGGTCGCAAGACTCGCAAGGCAGGGCTTAGACCTCTCGCAGGGCATGATCGCAAAATTGGAAAATGGTCATCGTCCGATTAATGATTTTGAGCTCAACGCTATCGCCAAGGCCTTACGAGTGCCCGTGCAGACGTTTTTTGAGGAAGCACTGTCTGCCAACGCTAAGAAAGTGACTAAGTAAAGTGGAGTCAGTCGACAGGCAGACAGTGATCTTGGCGCGGTTTGTTGCCGCGCGGAAAAAACCCGTGTGCAACGGGTCTGTCCGCTTGCGGTTGCAAAGGCGCGGATCGCTCCGGCTCGCCAGACGGGCGGACGCGGGTCCAGCCTGACGACATGATCTCCTGGCTTTTTCTGTTGGCAGGGCTGGCGGCTCTGTATTTCGGCGCACAGATGCTGATCGCCGGTGGCGTGCGTCTGGCGCTCAGGCTGGGGCTGACGCCCCTGGTCATCGGCCTGACGATCATCGCCTACGGCACGAGCAGTCCGGAAATGGTGGTCAGCCTGCGGGCGTCGCTGTCGGGCAACGGGGCCATCGCGATCGGCAACATCGTCGGCTCCAACATCTGCAACATCGCCTTGATTCTGGGCCTGTGCGCGTTGGTCAAACCGATCGAGGCCTCGCGGCAGATCATCCGCCGCGAGATTCCCGTGATGATCGGCGTCTCGGTGTTGGCGATGGTCTTCTTGATGGACGGGTGGCTGGCGCGCTGGGAGGGCGCGGTGTTGTTCGCGGCGTTGATTGTCTACACCGTCAGCACGGTGCGTTCGGCCGGCAAACAGCCGGAGCCGGATGCGGATTTTGCCGATGCGTTGCCGGTCGGGCCGGAGTCTCCGGGGGCGAAGTCGTTGCCGGCGGCGATCGGTCTGACGCTGGGCGGCCTGGCCGTGCTGGTTCTGGGCAGCGAGGCCTTTGTGCGGGGCGCGGTGGCGTTGGCGAGCGGCTGGGGTGTCAGCCAGGTGGTGATCGGCCTGACGGTGGTGGCCGTGGGCACCAGCATGCCCGAGCTGGCGACCTCGTTGGTGGCGGCCATCAAGGGCCAGAGCGACGTGGCTCTGGGCAACGTGGTGGGGTCCAATATTTTCAACGTCATCGGCATTCTGGGGCTGTCCGCCATGGTCGCGCCGATCTCGGCTCCCGAGATCAGCTGGATCGACCTGGGCTTGATGTTGTTGCTGGCAGTCGGGCTGTTGCCGCTGGCTCGGAGCGGCGGGCGCATCAGCCGGTTGGAGGGCGCGGTATTGCTCGCCATTTATGCCGGCTACACGGGATGGCTGGTGAGTGCGCAGTCGGGCGGTGTTTGAGCATTCAGCCGGGGGCGGGTTGAAAATCAGGCTTTCCATTCGCGCGGGGAGCGGTTTGCGTGACCCTTTATGCAGAAAACATTCATCATTTGTAAGCCCGACTGCATGGAGCAGAAGCACGTCGGCAACGTCATCGGCCGCTTCGAGGCCGCCGGCTTCGAGATCATCGGCGCCAAGCTCGCCCGTCTCGACCCCGCCAAGCTCCGCGAACACTACGCGCACGTCGCGGACAAACCCTTCTACCCCGAGATCGAGGCCTTCATGAGCTCCCGTCCGGTCCTTATGCTCGCGCTCAAGGGTGACGGCATCGTCGCCAAGGTCCGCGAACTGCTCGGCCCGACCGACTCCCGCAAGGCCGCCAAGGGCACCATCCGCGGCGACTTCGGCACCGAGATGATGAAGAACGTCGTGCACGCCTCCGACAGCGACGAGAACGCCGCCATCGAGTTGGCCCGCTTCTTCAAGCCCGAGGAAATCCTCGGCTGAGCGACGCGCCCGCCGATCGCCTCTAGTTCCACAACCCGACGTTATCCGGCGTCGGGTTTTTTGCGTCCGGCTTGGGCGGATCGGCGCGGACTTGTGCCCGCGGGATTTCCGCGCAGAGTGCGCCCCATGGACATCAAGCCGCTGGGAGACTCCGCCTTGTTGGTGATCGCCGGTGAGAAGTGCGACCCTGCGCTGGCGGCCCGGGTGGTGAAGTGGGCGGGCCTACTCACTGACGCGCGCATCGCCGGCGTCGTGGAGATCGTGCCGGCCTTCGCCTCGCTGGCCGTTTACTACGATCCGCTCGACGTGGCCGGCCGGCCCGGGGTGTCCGCCTTTGCCCGGGTGAAATCGTGGGTGGAAACCATTCTGGCCGGCCGCGTGCGCACCGCCAGAGGCGTGGTCGGCAAACGCGTCGAGGTGCCCGTTGTTTACGGCGGGGAGCACGGTCCGGATCTGGCCAAGGTCGCCAAGGCCGCCGGGCTCGACCCCGACGGTCTGGTCGCGGCGCACAGCAAGCCCGTCTATCGCGTCGCCGCGGTGGGGTTCGCCCCCGGGTTTCCTTATCTGCTCGGGCTGCCGGAGGCGCTGCACACCCCGCGCCGTTCGACGCCACGTCCCCGCGTGCCGGCCGGCAGCGTGGGCATCGGCGGGGCCCAGACCGGCATCTATCCGGCCGAGTCGCCGGGCGGCTGGCAGGTCATCGGCCGCACGCCGCTCAATCTCTTTTCCCCCACCGCCGAGCCGCCCGCGTTGCTGGCGCCGGGCGACGAGGTCGTCTTCAAGCCGGTCGCCAGCTGGCCGGCGTCGGCCGGAGTCGCCGGGGTGGTGCCCGCGCTGGTGCCGTCGCGCGGCCGGGCGCGTTCGCGGGTCGGCCGGTTGCGGGTGCTCAAGGCCGGCGGGCTGACCACGGTGCAGGACCTCGGACGCGCGGGCTGGCGGCGCTTCGGCGTGACGGCCGGCGGGGCGCTCGACCGGTTGTCGGCCCGCGTGGCCAACCTGCTGGTCGGCAACGCCGATACCGCCGCCGTGCTGGAGTTTACCCACACCGGTCCGGTGCTGCGTTTTGAATCGCCGGTGCGGTTGGCGTTGACCGGCGCGCAGGTGGCGGGTTTGCCGTGGAACCGTGTGTTCACCGTCGCGGCGGGCGCGGAGCTCGACTGTTCGCGACTGACCGGCGGCGCGCGCGCGTGTCTGGCGGTCGCGGGCGGCTTCGACGCTCCGGTGGTGCTGGGCGGACGCGGCGTCGCGCTGCGCGGCAAGTTCGGCGGCGCCGATGGTTCCGTGGGCCGGCCGTTGGAGGCGGAGGACGAGTTGACGTGGGGACGTCTGGCCGGGACGGGTTTGCCCGAGGGCGGCTGGAGCGCGGGCGCGCGCACCGCCGGTCCCGACCGCGAAGGGGTGACGTTGCGGGTGTTGCCCGGCGCGCAGGCCGACTGGTTCGCGCCGGAGGAGGTCGCCGCGTTCACGGCTGCGGACTACCGGATCACCCCGCGCGGGGATCGCATGGGCGTGCGGCTTTCGGGCAGGTCGCTGACGGTTCGCCATGCCGGCGACATGGTCTCGCAACCGGTGGCCGCGGGGGCGGTGCAGGTGCCGCCCGACGGCCAGCCGATCGTGTTGTTGCGCGATTGCCAGACCATCGGGGGCTATCCGCAGATCGCGCAGGTGATTTCGGCCGACATCGACCGGCTGGCGCAGGCGCGCCCGGGGGTGACGGTGCGCTTCACGCCGGTGACCCTGGCCGAGGCCGAGCAGGCCCTCTGGCGGCAGGAGGAGGAGCTGCGTTGGCTGCGCGCCGGACTTGCCCTGCGGGCGAGGGAGGGGCGTGTGTGAAGACCGTCGACCTCAATGCCGATCTTGGCGAGGGCTCGCCCGGCGAGGAGGTGCTGTTTGGCGTGGCGACCTCCGTCAACATCGCCTGCGGCGGTCACGCGGGTGGCGTCGCCGCGATGCGTGCGGCCGTGCGCGCGGCCCGGTCGGCGGGAGTGTCGGTGGGGGCGCATCCCGGTTATGCGGACCCCGAGTATTTCGGCCGGCGAGAGCTGTCGCTGACGCCGGGTCAGGTGACCGCGCTGGTTTCGGCGCAGGTCGCTTTGCTGGCGGGCATCGCGCGCGACGAGGGCGTGGTGCTGCGGCACGTGAAACCCCACGGCGCGCTCTACAACCAGGCCGCGCGCGACGGGTTGCTGGCCGCGGCGGTGGTGGCCGGCGCGCGGGCGTCGGCGCCCGGCGCGGGGTTGTTC
>JBDRJH010000217.1:0-13580 GCA_043815125.1 Verrucomicrobiota bacterium | reverse complement strand
GCGGCGTGGTAGTTTTCGCGAGTCTGGGCGAGGTCGGCGTCGGCGGCGGCCAGGGTTTTGCGTTGTTGTCCGAAAAGGTCGATTTCCCAGCTGGCGTCGAGAGAGGCTCCGTAGGACTCGGAGGTGGTTGTGGTGTCGGTGGCGCGGTCGCGGGTGCGGTTTCCTGAACCGGAGACGCCCGCGGAGAGGGTGGGGAAGAGGCCGGCCTTGGTGGTGCCGCGGACGGCGCGGGACTCGGCGATGCGGGAGGCGGCGGTGCGGATGTCGGGGCTGTCGGCGAGGGCGGTGGTGATCAGTTGGTTGAGCACCGGGTCGTCAAAGCGCTCCCACCAGAGGGCGAGGGCGGCGGCATCGGTGTCGGCGGGCGCGGTGGAGGGCAGTGGCTTGGTGACGGCAGCGGTTGCGCGTTTGGTGGAGGAGGGCGCGGTGGCGCAGGCCGTCAGCAGCAGGGATAGGGCGAGGGCGGCGAGACGAAGGGCGGTGCGGGTGAGGGACTGCGTGGACATGGCGGGCGTTTTGATGGTCCGCAGGATAGCAGGGGAAACCTTATGGGAACGTGAAGGCGCGGGGATTTCTCGCTTGGCGCGGTGCGCGGGGTGGGTGACCTTGCTCCTTTGCCTATGTCATCCGGTAAGGTTCATCTCGTCGGCGCCGGTCCCGGCGACCTCAGTCTCGTCACCCTGCGCGCCAAGGAGCTGGTCTCCGCGGCGGACGTGCTCGTCTACGATTACCTGGTGCATCCGGAGATGATCAAGTGGGTGCAGGACGGCTGCGAGGTCGTCTATGTGGGCAAGACCGCCGGTTGCCACACCGTGCCTCAGGCTGAGATCGAGGCGCTGCTGGTGGATCGCGCCAAGGCGGGCAAGCAGGTCGTGCGCCTCAAGGGCGGCGATCCGTTCGTCTTTGGCCGCGGCGGCGAGGAGGCCCGTGCGCTGGTGCAGGCGGGGGTCGATTTTGAAGTGGTGCCGGGCGTGACCGCGGCGATCGCGGCGGGGGCCTACGCGGGCATCCCGCTGACGTTCCGCAACACGGCCACGTCGGTGATGTTTTTGACCGGCCACGAGGATCCGAAGAAGGACGCGTCGCAGGTGGATTGGCGCGCGGTCGGCGCGCTGAAGCACACCACGCTGGCCATCTATATGGGCATGAGCCGGCTGGCGCACATCCTCGCCGAGTTGCAGGCCGGTGGTTTGTCCCCGGACACGCCCGCCGCGGTGGTGCAGTGGGCCTCGCTCGGCCGGCAGCGCAGCGCGGTGGGCACCGTTGCCGATTTGCCGGCCAAGGTCGCCGAGGCCGGGCTGGCCGCGCCGTCGATCATCTTTATCGGCGAGGTGGTCGACGAGCACGCGCAGATCGACTGGTTCGAGCACCTGCCGCTGTTTGGCAAACGCATCACGATCACCCGCACCCGCGACCAGAACAGCGAGCTGCGCGACAAGCTGGAGGCGCTCGGCGCCGAGGTGGTCGAGCTGCCGCTCATCCGGATCGAGAAGGACGTGGAGAAGGAGGTCTTCGTCGAGATCGTCGCCGAGCTCGGCATGTATGACTGGATCGTCTTCACCAGCGCCAACGGCGTGCGCTACTTCTTTGAGGAGTTCCACAAGGCCTATCCGGATGTCCGCGCCCTCGGCCTGTTGCGCTTTGCCTGCGTGGGCAAGGCCACCGCGCGCGAGATCGAGCAACACCGCATCCGCGTCGAGTGCATGCCCGACACCGCCACCGGCGATTCGCTGGCCGACGCACTGATCGCGACCGGCTCGCTCGACAGCGCCAAGGTCATCGTGGTCACCGGCAACCTCAACCGCGACAAACTCGTGCGCAAACTCGAGGCCGGCGGCGCCATCGTCGACCGTCTGCCGCTCTACCGCACGACCAAGACCGACCTCGCCGCGGATCCCGTGGCCATGGATTTCCGCGCGCGCGGCGCCGACGCCATTCTCTTCGCAAGCTCCTCGGCCGCCCAGTCGTTTCACGACCAGTCGGACAAACTCGAACTCGAGTCCGGCGCGCAACAGCCCCTGGTCGGCAGCATCGGGCCGCAGACCAGCGAGACGCTCGCGGACAACGGCCGTCCCGCCGACTTCGAGGCGCACAAGCCCAGTCTGGACGCGCTCATCGAGGCCTTGGTGGACGCGCTCATCGAGCGGGAGGACTGAGCTGAGTTCTCGCAGAGGCCTCGCTTTCAAGGCCTGGTTGTGTGTCGCAAGCGGGGCGCGTTTCAGGGCCGCGCGAGCGCGGCCCCTACAGTTGTCAGGCCACGGCGGCGAACGCCCGGTCGATCCGGGCCAGCGCGTCGTCGATGTCGGCCTCGGTGTGGGCCGCCCCGAGGAACCAGTTGTGGTGCGGATGCAGAAAAACGCCCTCCCGGGCCGCCGCCGCACAGAGCGCCTGGGTCCGCACAAACGAGTCGTCCCCGGCCACGCGCACGTAGGGCATCGCGGCCGGTCCGCTCGCGGTCATCGGGCAACCATGCCTGTCGCCCAACGCCAGTAATCCGCGCACCAAACGCCGTCCCAGCAGGTCGAGTCTGGCGGCGAGACTGTCTCGCTCGACGATGTCGAGCACGGCCAGCGCCGCGGCCATCGGCGCCGGATCGTTCCAATAGCTGCCGGTCAAAAACACCCGCGAGGCCGCGGCCTGATGCGTCTTGCGGCCGACGCATGCGGAGATCGGGTGGCCGTTGGCGATCGCCTTGCAGTAGACGGCCAGGTCGGGCTCGTATCCGAATTTCGGATGCGAACCGCCCGCGCCCAGGCGGAAGCCGCAGCGCACGTCGTCGAGCACCAGCAGCGCGCCGTGCTCGCGACACAGGCAGTTGGCGGCGGTGACGAACTCGGGCGACGGCAGGATCGAGTCCCCGTAGGCCGGATGGTGAAACGGCGTCAGCACCAGAGCGGCGATCTGCCCGCGGTGCCTGCGGAAAAGCAGCGTGAGCCGCTCGACGTCGTTCCAGGGAAAATCGTGCACATGGGCGCGGTCCTCGGGGATGAGTCCGCCGTGCCCCGGCGTGCACCAGGCGTGGGTGCCGTGGTAGGCGCCGGCGGCCTTGAGGATCTTGGGCCGGCCGGTGACCTCGCGCGCGACCATCACGGCCCAGGTGGTCAGATCGGACCCGTTTTTGCCGAACACCGCCCAGTCGGCAAAATCGATGCGGGCGACGAGTTTTTCGGCCAGCTCCACCATGAGGCCGGTCGGGTGGTTGAAGCACGCGCCGCGGGCCCGGGCGGCGTCGGCCGCGGCCTCAACCTCGGGGTGATGGTAACCGAGCACGAGCGGACCATAGCCGCACATGAAGTCGATGTAGTCGCGTCCGTCGACGTCGGTGTAGCGGCAGCCCTGGCCGCGCACGGCGAAGTAGGGCATCTCGCCGGGCACGGTGGCGGCCGGCGTGGTGTGGCCGTAGATGCCGCCGGGGATGACGGCGGCGGCGCGGCGAAAGAGGGCCTGCGATTGTTCAAAGCTCATGCCGTTTTCCTCGGGGCGGGTTGCAGGATGCGATCGACCTTCTGCATCACCAGTCCGATCTGCTCGGCCAGCGGCAGGTGGCCGCGGATTTGCAGGCGGCCGTGGCCGAGCGCGGCCAGCGAATCGTTCTCGTGCAAAAGTTCTCCGACGGCGGTCGGCAGGTCGGCGAAACGCACGTCGGCATCGGCCGCGCGCGGCGCTGGGCCCACGCCCCACGCGGGGATCCTGGGCGCGAGATCGAGCCACACGGAAAACTCGGGATCGACCGCGGTGAAGCGCACCAGCCGTCCCTCGAAGCGCGCGTGCAGCGCCGGGCCGTCGGGATGGCGACGCAGCCACACCGCGCCGCCGGCCACCGCGACCGTGAGCGCCGCGGGCACATGCAGACGGGCAAAGGTATCGTCGCGCCGGACGGCGTCCCGGTCGGTGAGCACGGCTTCCAGGCGTTGACCGGCGCTTTCCAGCAGGCGCCTGGCCGTCGGCAGCCCGGCGATGCCGGCGACCGGCAGGGCGAGGGCCGGCAGGCGCGCGGTTGCCCGGACAAACTGGCCGGCGGTGGGAAAGTGCAGCAACAACCCGCCGGGGCAGGAGCGGTGGTGGACCGTGAGGCGGCCGGCACTGCGCTCCACCCGGGTCGGTTCCAGCCCGGGCACGCGCAGCGTCACGGCGGTGTCGGGTCCGGCGAGGATGCCGGCGAAGGCCGGGTCGCGCGGCGCCAGCACCGCGAGCGCGGGCAGCACGGCGTGCAGGTGCAGGGCGGCCTGGAGGCGGACGGGCATCTCAGTTCAGCTCGTGGATGGTCCGGCAGATCTCCGCCGGATGGCCCGCCGGGCGGGCGCGTTCGATGCGGGTGCGCAGCAAGGCGGCGCTGTCGGGGTTGTCCAGCAGCTGGAGGGTGACGCGGACCACGTCCTCGGCTTTGCGGGCGAGCACGGCGCAGCGGCGGTGTTTGCAGAACTGCACGGTGATGAGCTCCTGCGGCATGACGCCGCCGAGTCCGTTGTGAACGAACGGCGTGCCGATCTGGATGAGTTCGCTGGTGGCTCCGGTGCCGGGCCGGGCGACGACCAGCGAGGCGAGCTGCTTGAGCGCAAGCATGCGGTCGGTGTGGGCGAGCGCGCGGATGGTCAGCTGCGGATGCCGGGCGGCGAAGCGCTCGATCTTGTGCTTGAGCGCGGCGTTGCGCGAGCAGAGCGCGACGACCTGCAGGCTGCGGCCGGTGGCGGCGAGTTTTTTGAGAATCGCCAGGTGGTTGTTGGCCCCGACCTGGCCGGTGCTCAGCAACAGCGTGAAAACGCCCGGATCGAGCGCGAGTTCCCGGGCGATCTCCGCGGCGTGCCGGGCGGCCTCCTCCTTGGACACATAGAACGGCGCGCGCAGCAGGAAACCGCCCTCGAAGACGCGCTCCGCGGGCGTGCCGACCGCGCGCGCGGCCGCGCAGATCTCGCGGGTGGCGCCGATGAAGGCGTCGACGTGGGGATTGGCCCAGTGGCGGCTGAATCCGTAGCCGCCAAAAAGCTCGCCGCAGTAGGTCACGCACTTGACCGGGTGGTCGGGCAGCGCCTCGTGCACGAGATGGAAAAAACCGTGGTTGGTGTGCGCATGCACGCTGATGACCCGGTCCGGGCGCCATTCGCGGATGTATTCGATGAACTTTTCCCGGCCGAGAATGCGTTCGCCGTGGCGATGCATGCCGGCGATCTCCAGGTAGTTGAAATAGACGTGGTGGAGCTTGGGCAGCGTGCGCTGGATGAAGTTGTAGACGCCGACGCCAAAGCCGTAGACCGGATGCGTGGCCTCCAGCACGTGGTGGATGCGCACCTCGACACGGTCGCCGTAGACGTCGTGCGCCCACTGGCGCAGCGACTCGGCCCGCATGTTGTGGCCGGTGCCGGTCGAGGAGGTCAGGATGAGCCAGCGCATGCGCGGTCGGCTCAACCGGCGAGCTGCGCCGAGTAAAGGGCGGCGAGGGCCGCGCCGATCGCCTGGGACAGCTCGCCCAGCGTGGCGGGCACGATTTGCAGGCGCTCGCGCTGGGCGGGGAAGAGGTAGGGCCGGGCCGCGGCGCGGATGCCATCGAGGTAGCGCTGGCGGAAGGCCGCGGTGGTCGACTCGGGGTCGATCAGGCCGCCGCCGATCACGACGTATCCAGGATCCAACGACATCGCGAGATTGGCGACGTGCAGGCCCAGGGCCTTGGCCTGGGTGTCGAAGATCTCCAGCGCCAGCGGATCGTCCTTCTGGGCGAGCCCGCGCAGGGACAGCGCCTTGTGCTTGGGCGTGTCCGTCGAGCTGTTGAGCGGATGGTCGGGATACTTCGGCAGGAAGTGCTCCAAAAACTGGGGCAGTCCGGAGATGGTGGTGTAGGCCTCGACGCAACCCCAGCCGCGGCCGCAGCCGCACTTGAAGGGCGCGACCTTTTCCAGGCCGCCGCCGAGCAGGTGGATGGCGGCGGGCATGTGGCCCGACTCCATGCCCGCGAAGTGGTCGCCGGTGAGCGGCAGGCCGTTGGCGTCGATGTAGGCCGCGCCAAGGCCGGAGCCGGGGGCGAGCAGCAGCACCGAGGCCTTCAGGTCGCCGCGCACACGGGCGGCTTCGCCCACGCCGCCAAAGTCGCCGTCGTTGCCCACGGTCAACGGGATGGGCCGGCCGGCCGCCTCGGCGAGGGCGGCGGCGTAGTCGGCGTGGAAATTCCAGCCGGTGAACTCGGGGGGCAGATTGGCCGACTTGTCCAGCACACCGTAGGACTGGTAGGGGCCCGGCAGGGCGAGACCGGCGCCGGCGACTTGATCCCACTTGAGGTTGTTGTCGGCGAGGAAGCCCTTGGCGCCCTCGACCCAGCCGGCGATGACCGCCGCGGTGCCGAGTTGCGAGTTGGTCGAGCTCTGGCGGGGCTGCGTGGTGATCGGCGTGCCGTCGGCGTAGATGCCGCCGGTCTTGGACGTGGTGGCGCCGGAATCGGTGCCGAGGTAGATGGGCTGGGCGAGGGACATGGCGGGAGGGGCGGTTTAAGACGGGAGGATGGCGGGCGGGACGGGCTTTTAAGAAAGACTTAAGCGGCGCCGCAGCACTTCTTGTATTTTTTGCCGCTGCCGCAGGGGCAGGGGTCGTTGCGGCCGATTTTCGGACCTTCGCGGCGCACGGTGGCGGAGGGTTGCTCCTCCTGGCCGGCGTAGACCCAGCGGCCCAACTCGCGGGTGAAGAGCGCGGTCTCGACGTGTTCGCGGACTTCGCCGGCGGCCTTGAACTTGGCCACGAAGCTGACTTTGCCCTCGGCGTCATCGGGACCGCCGGCCTCGGTGCCGGTGATGGTCAGACCCAGCCACTCGGACGACTCGGCCCAGGCCTTGGCGTCCTTGGCGGAGAAGTCCGCGCGCTGCTCCTTGGAAAGGGTGTTTTCGAGGTGCTTGATGTCGTGCTTCACGTAGGCCGTGTAACGCGAGCGCATGACGGCCTCGGCCGTGGCGGCCGGGGTGCCCGCGAGGATCGGGCCGCAGCAGGAATCGAAGTCGAGGGAAGAACCGCAGGGACAGTTGGACATGGAGCGAATATCGCGCCGTGGCGAAGCGGAGGCGGCAAGCTTAGATTTGACGGGCGGGTGACGCCCGGTTTTCGGGCAGGCCCCGAAATCTAGCCGCCCCTGTCCCCAAGGGCGTATTGGACGTGGATCGTGTTTGGCTCGTGCTCTGTGCGCTCTGTGACTACACCGGCTCGGTTGGGCTTGGGCTTTCGGTCGGCCAAGGGGCACCCACCTCAAGCCCCTACGGGCCAGCTGCTGGCTGACCCTCTCCGCCTCGCGGCTACGTCTGTGACCCATTTTCGATTCACGGGTAGTGATCGGTATCCAACGCGCCTGCGAGCAGGCAGCCTACAACAACGATATCCCTAGGTGTTTTGCCAGGCGTTGTTCGCGGATGCCATAGAAGCCCGCGAAGGCTTGCAGGCGCTCGCGAACAGCCGCCGGGACCGGGTTATGATGGCGGATCGCGGCGATCATGAGGTTTTTGGCCGTGTGGTCGGGGGAGATGAACTCGAACACCTTGGTGCGGTAACCGGCGGCCTCGAGGAGCTGTGCGCGGAGGGCGTCGGTGGCGAATTCGGCCTGGCGTTCCTGGAAAATGCCGTGGCTGAGTGCGTCGGTCAGCACGGGCGGTGCGGTGAGCTGGCGGCGGACTTCCTTTTGACAACACGGCGAGACGACCAGCAGGCGGGCTCCGGCGTTGATGCCCGCGGCGAGGGCGTCGTCGGTGGCGGTGTCGCAGGCGTGCAGCGCGATGAGCACGTCGAGTGGATCGGCGCGATCAGGCGTGATGTCACCCTGCTCGAAGCGCAGCCGGGTCAGGCCGTTTTCGCGGGCGAGTTTATTGCACAGGTCGACGAGGTCGGGACGGCGTTCGACGCCCGTGATTTCGGCGGAATCGCCGAGCAACGCGGCGGTGGCGAAGGTGAGATAACCCTTGCCGCAACCCATGTCGGCGATGCGCAGCGGGGGCAGGCCCGGGGAAAAAGTGTCACTTAATGAGTGACACTTTTCGGTGGGACGCAGGCCGCTTTCGTTGAGCAGGGATTGCAGGAGTTCGGTGAACTTTTGGATCTGGCGGAACTTGGGCGCCATGCCCTCGCGGGGCTGGCCGCGGTCGTTGGTGACGCCGAGGGCGCGCAGCCAGGCGGCGTCGGCGGGCAGGGCGTGGGTTTTTGTCCGGTCGTGGCTGGTGGCGACGGGCTGGGGCGCGGTCTCGGCTGTTTTGATGCGAACCTTTTGTTGGCCGTCCGGGAAGGTCTGGAGCTGGGCGGTTTGCAGCGGGGTGAAGAGGTGGCCGTCGCCGAAGCTGTTGGCGAGGAGGGTCTCGATCTCGGCGATGGCTTCGGCGGGCGGGTGGTTTTTGGTGATGTCGCGGGTGGCGTGCCGCCAGAGAAAGCAGAGGTGCGTGCCGGTCTTCAGGGCGACGGGGCGGATGAAGAGGTTGCGCAGGGTCGGATCGGCGCCGGGCAGGGGTTTGCCGAGGGTGAGCTTGACCAGCGTGCCCTGCTCGATGGCGGCGCGAACGAGCACAAGAAAACGGTCTCGGGAAGTGGGGGCGGACATTTGGGAATTACGATTTACGAATTACGATTTCGGATCGAGCGGGCGTGGAACTGAATCGGAGTTTTAACGCAGAGTCGCGGAGGTGGAGAGATCGCGGAGGTGACTGAGATTAAGCCGGGTTTGGACTTTGCGAACTTAGCGCCTCTGCGTTAAATGGATCGAAAAAATCAGGCGGACTCTTCGTTGGAGAATTGGGTGCGCAGCCAGGTGATCAGCGGGGAATGGATGGGGAGCTTGTGGTCGTCGACGGTGCAGACGGGCATGACGCCCATGAGGGCGTTGGTGATGAAGACTTCGTCGGCGTTGCGCAGATCGTCGATGGTGAGGTGGCCTTCGCGGGAGTTGTCTCCGCCGAGGGCGGCGAGCACGCGGGCGCGGGTGACGCCGGGCAGCACGCCGTCGGAGAGCGGCGGGGTGGTGGCGACGTTGTCCTTCACGCAGAAGATGGTGCTGACGGCACCCTCGAGCACGCGGCCCTGCGGTGTGACGAAGAGCGCCTCGTCGCCGTGCTCGGACTGGACTGCGCGGCGGGCGAGCAGGTTGTCGAGGTAGTTGAGGGTCTTGTGCGGGGTGAGACGGCCGGCGCGATCACCCTGCACGATGGTCTTCAGTCGGTAGCCGCGCAGGTAGTCGTGATGTGAATACGGCAGGGCGCGGGCGGTGATGAGTTCGCCGGTGCCGGAAAGATTGCGGAAGCGCAGGACCTTGACGGCGGCCTGGGGGAGCTTGAGCGAGGCGAGCAGGCGGGTGATGCGTTGACCGAGTTCCTCGATCGAGGGGGGCGCGTCGAGACCGAGGGCGGCGGAGCTGGCGGCGAGACGGGCGTGGTGGGCGTCGAGGTAGAGGGCGCGGCCGTTGCGGGCGCACAGGGTCTCGAAGACGCCGTGGCCGAACTGGAAGCCGTCGCAAAGCGGGGAGATCTTGGCCTGGGCGGCGTGCACGAGTTCGCCGTTGAGGATGACTTGGGGAGCGGTGGCCATGGATGGAGAAAACGGAAAAGAGATTCGGAGTTTTAACGCAGAGGCGCGGAGATGGAGAGGTCGCAGAGATGGTTGAAATTGAGCAGCGGTGGGCTTTGCGAACTTAGCGTCTTTGCGACTCTGCGTTAAGATTCTGCGTTGGCGAGGGCTGCGTGTAGGGCGCGGCCTTTGTCGAGGGTTTCCTGGTATTCGGCCTCGGGGTCGGAGTCCCAGGTGATGCCGGCGCCGACGTGGTAGGTGGCGCGGTCGCCGGCGCAGACGATCGTGCGGATGGCGATGCTGAGGTCGGCGTCGCCGTTGAAACCGATCCAGCCGAGCGCGCCGGTGTAGGGGCCGCGCGGGCAGGGTTCGAGTTCGTCGATGATTTGCATGGCGCGGATCTTGGGCGCGCCGGTGATCGAGCCGCCGGGGAAGGTGGCGCGCAGGCAGTCGATGATGTCGAGGCCGGGGCGGAGTTGTCCTGAAACCGTGGATACAAGGTGATGCACGGTGGCGTAGGTTTCCAGGCGATGCAGGTCGTCGACGCGCACGGAACCGAACTCGCAGACGCGGCCGAGGTCGTTGCGCTCGAGGTCGATGATCATGAGCAGCTCGGCGCGGTCCTTGGCGCTGGCGAGCAGTTCGGCCGCGCGGGTGGCGTCGGTGGTGGCATCGGCGGTGCGGGCGCGGGTGCCCTTGATCGGGCGGGTCTCGACGTGGCGGCCGTGCAGGCTGAGGAAGCGCTCGGGCGAGCTGCTGAGCACCTGCATGCCGGCGAGGTCGAGGTAGGCGGCGAAGGGCGCGGGGTTGGCGGCGCGCAGGCGTTGGTAGAGCGCGAACGGATCGGCGGGGCGCGGCGCGGAAAAACGCTGGGTGAGATTGACCTGATAGACGTCGCCGGCGGCGATGTAATCGCGGATGCGCCGCACGGCGGCGAGGTAGTCTTCGCGCGGGAAATCGGGCGTAGGCTCCGACCAAGAGTAACCCAATGGGTTACTCTTTTCGGGGAGGGCTTCAGAGGAAGAGTAACCTAATGGGTTACTCTTTCCGATTTGCCAGGTTTGGCCGGTGGCGTGGTTGCGGACGAGGGCGTGGTCGTAGAAGCCGAGGGCCAAGTCGGGGGCGGATTTGTCACTTATTAAGTTACAAACGGGTCGGGTGATGCCGGCGAGGCGGGCACCGAGTTCGTAACCGAACCAGCCGATGGCGCCGCCGGTGAAGGGGAGGCGTTCGTCAGGTGGCGCGGCGTGGCGACGGAGGAGGTCGCGGAGGATTTCGAGCGGGTCGCCGGTGAGGGTTTCGGCGCGGCCGTCGGCGTGGGTCAGGCGGACTTCGTTGCCGCGGGCTTCGAGGGTGAGAAACGGGTCCCAGGCGATGATGGAGTGGCGGGCGATTTCGGCGGGCTGGGCGGCGGCGCTGTCGAGGAAGACGGGGTGGCGGTGATGCGGGCGCAGCCGGGCAAAGACGTCCGCGAAGGCGTCGGGCAGGTCGATTTGCTGGATGACGGGCGCGGGCATTTTCAGGCGAGCGCGAGGTCGGGGCGGAGGTGGACGCCGGTGGCGTCGAGGGACGCGGCGATGGTGGCGGCGGTGCGGCCGTCGGCGAGCACGAGGTCGGGCGCGATGGCGGCGAGCGGGATCATGACGAAGGCGCGTTCGTGCAGGCGCGGATGGGGCAGGGTGAGGCGCTCGTCGTGGACGGTGTTTTCACCGTGACGGAGCAGGTCGAGGTCGAGGGTGCGCGGTCCCCAGCGTTCGGTGCGCACGCGGCCGTGGTCGCGTTCGATGGCGAGAAAGGTGTCGAGCAGGGCGTGGGGCGCGAGGCCGGTTTCGAGCGCGGCGACGGCGTTGAGGTAGTCGTCCTGTCCGGGCGGACCGACGGGGGCGGTTTCGTAGACGGGCGAGACCGCGGACACGCGGATGCCGGGCGTGGCGGCGAGGGCGGCGAGGGCGGAGGCGAGGTGGGCGCGTCGGTCGCCGAGATTACTTCCCAGAGCGAAATGGGCGGTCGTCACGGGTGAGCGAGGTTTCGATGGCGACGTGGTCGAGGTTGCCGGCGATGGGGACCGAGGGTTTGCGCAGGGTGATTTTGACTTCGAGGACGCGGGGGTGTTCGTCGAGCACGCTTTGCAGGACGTGGGCGGCGAGGCGTTCGAGGAGGTGGGCGCGTTCGCGTTCGACGATGCCGCGGACGAGGCCGTAGACGGCGCCGTAGTCGACGGTCCTGGTGAGGTCGTCGGTGGCGGCGGCTTCACCGATGTCGAGGGTGAGCACGAGGTCCATGGAGAAGCGTTGACCCAGGGTGGCCTCCTCGGGGAGGGCACCGTGGTAGCCGTAGAAGACCATGTTTTTGAGTTCGATCCGGGCGAGCATGTGTTGGACGGGAAGGCTTAACCGCGAATGAACGCGAAGGAACGCGAATTTTGCGAGGATTCGGAGTTTTAACGCAGAGACGCGGAGGTGGAGAGGACGCAGAGATGACTGGAATTTAACTAGATTTGAAACTTTGCGAACTCTGCGTTCTTAGCGTCTCTGCGTTAAAGCTCTGCTTATCTTTCAACGCGCCCGGCGGAGGGCGGCGGCGAGGCGGGCGGCGCGGAGGTTGGCGGCGACGTCGTGCACGCGGTGGAGTTGCACGCCTTGCAGGGTGGCGGCGGTGGTAAGGGCGAGGGTGCCTTCGAGGCGTTCGGCCGGGGGGAGGCCGTCGAGCACGTGCGCGATGACGGACTTGCGGGAAACGCCGAGGAGGACGGGGTGGCCGAGGGCGTGTAGTTCGTCGAGGCGACTGAGGATGGCGAGGTTTTGCGGCTGGGTTTTGCCGAAGCCGATGCCGGGATCGAGGATGAGGCGTTCGCGGGGGAGGCCGGCGCGGTCGGCGATGGAAAGGGAGGTTTTGAACCAGCTGACGAGGTGCGGGAGCGGGTCGGCGTCGGCGGGGAGCTCGAGGAGGGCGAGGTCGTTGTGCATGACGACGACGGCGGCTCCGGTGGCGGCGGCGAGCTGGGCGAGTTCGGGGGAGCCTTGCAGGCCGTGAATGTCGTTGAGGATGTGGGCGCCGGCTTCGAGCGCGGCGCGGGCGACGACGGGTTGGTAGGTGTCGATCGAGATGGGGACGGCGGTGGTGGCGACGAGTTCGCGGATGACGGGGATGGTGCGGGCGATTTCTTCGTCGTGGGGAACCTCGATGTAGCCGGGGCGCGTGGACTGGCCGCCGATATCCAGGATGGCCGCGCCTTCGGCGAGGAGTTGGCGGGCGTGGGCGAGGGCGGCGGCGGTGGTGTCGTGGCGGCCGCCGTCGGAGAAGGAATCGGGGGTGACGTTGACGATGCCCATGAGCAGCGGCGTGCCGTCGTCGGGCAGGACGAGGGCGCGGTCGCGGCAGGGGATGGTGCGGTGGGCGGGCATCAGTTTGCGGGTAGGTAGTCGGTGGTCATGACCTGGTCGACGGTGAGTTTGCCTTTGGGGAGGATGTCGAGGTCCTCGAGTTGGTTGATTTGGGTTTGGTAACGGGCGGGGGCGAGGCGACCGATTTGGGAGGTGTCGGTGCGGTCGCGGCCGACGACGAGTTTTTCGGAGATGATCATGCCGCGGCAGAAGGCGAGGAAGGCGTCGGTGTTTTTATCGTTCATCGACTTCATGAGCTGGTGGGCGGGCTCGGGGTCGTTTTCGAGGTAGTCGCGCCAGCCGCGGATGTAGATGGCGAGGAAGGTGCGGAGTTTTTCGGGGTTGGCGCGGGCCCAGTCGGCGTTAGTGGCGAGCACGGAGTAGGCGTCGAAGCCGGCGTCCCAGGAGTAGAGGAACTTGGGTGGCTTGGCCCCGCCTTGGGTGATGAAGTGGGGCTCGGCGATGTAGTAGCCCTGTTGAATGAAATCGGGGTCGGCGATGAAGTTGGTGACGGAAAAATTGAAGGGGATGAGGCTGAAATCGATGCCGTATTTGTTTTTCAGATACGGGAGGAAGGCCCAGTCGGGGCGGGCCATGATTTTTTTGCCGTCGAGTTGTTTGAAGTCGGTGATCGGGTTGTCGGCGTGGAGCATGAGCACGGAGGGCTCGTTTTGGAACACGGCGGCG
>JBDRJH010000216.1:0-5188 GCA_043815125.1 Verrucomicrobiota bacterium | reverse complement strand
CGCGGCACTTTTCGTTGGGTGGTAATTTCACCTACATTGACGCCGAGGTGGACCGCACGGCGGCCGAGCTCGCCAATCTGGGCGGATTTTTCGGGGTCGCCGCCGGCGACACCGAGGTGTTTTCCGCACTGGCCCCGACGCGCCGGCTCTACGGGCAGCCTGAGTGGATTGCCAACGCGGACGTGAGCTTCGATCACCCTGAGTGGGGCACCAAGGTGACCTTGGCCTACTACGCGATCAGCGACATCCTAGATTCCGCCGGTTCCGCGACCATCGGCCCAAGCGGGGCAGTCGATGCGATCACACTTGACCGCTACATTGGTTCCTTCGGTCAGTTCGACCTAGTGTTGTCCCAAACCTGGGGCAATTGGACGTTCAAGCTCAGCGTCAAGAACCTCACCGATTCCACGCGTAAAGTCCTCTACGATACGAACCAAACCGTGTCGGAGATCGCCGAGACGAGCTACAAGGTCGGGCGCGATTTCAGCCTGTCGGCGTCCTGCCGTTTTTAAGCCAAAATAGCCCGATTGTTACCCGGTCTTTTCCCCAACGACGCGAAATTGTCACACCCGTCCTCTAACTTTCTTACCACGCCACATTTACTCGCGATGTGCGTCCAGTAAGCAATCCAATCCTAGTAATATCATCCAAATGAATAAGAAGCTGATTACGATCCTCGCGATCGCCGGCGTCACCGCCGGAGCCACCGCTCAGGCGCAGACGTTTGTTAACTCGAACATCACCACCAATACCACTTGGGGCGGCGTCGCCAACCCGAGCCCGATCATTCTCGACGGAGCCATTTTCGTCAAAGACGGCGCTACCCTCACCATCCTTCCCGGCACCATCGTTCGTGGTCAGCCGCGCACCGTGGCTGCGGACGAAAATCCTGGTGACCCGACCGGCACTCCCGGCGCTCTGATCGTCACCCAGACCGGTCGTATTTTCGCCAATGGCACTGCTGAAGAGCCGATCATCATGACGACGGCCGCCATCGACAATAACAACGACGGCATCGCCGACGTTACTGGCGGTTTCAAGACTGTCTATGAAATCGGCGACACCTTCCTCGACGAAGATCCCATGGGTGCCCCCCTCGCTCCTCTCGACAAGGCTGGTCTGAGCAATGTCTCGCTCTGGGGTGGTCTCATCGTTCTCGGCAACGCGCCTACCAATAACGCTGATAAAGGCGGTGTCGGTTACGGCAAAGTTACGGTTGAAGGTCTGACCGTCCCCGGCTTCCCTGCCGTCGACGCTACCTACGGCGGTGTGCTGCCCAATGATAGCTCCGGTGTTCTCCGTTACGTCTCCGTCCGTCACGCCGGTGACGAGATCGGCAGCGGCAACGAACTCAACGGTGTCACCCTTGCTGGTGTCGGTAGCGGCACCACCATCGAAAACGTTGAGGTCTATTGCAACTTTGACGACGGCTTTGAGTGGTTCGGCGGCACCGCCAACGGCAAAAACCTCGTGGTCTTCTTCGCTGGCGACGATGCCTTCGACATCGACGAGGGCTATACCGGTGTTAACCAGTTTCTTTTCACCATCATGCCGTTCTTCAACGAGAACGACACCACTGCCTTTGGTTCCGCTTCTGGCGACAAGGCCGGTGAGTTTGACGGCGACAACTATCGTCCCGATGCCCTCGCACTTTACGACAACGTCAACATCCGCCTCGACATCACCCAGAGCGAGGTGGACACCACGCCTTGGCCCCTGTCCAGCTTTGTCATGTGGAACATGACCGTCATCGGCTCCACTCCTGCCGCGAGCCCTGAGTTCACGGTCACCAGCGCCGCCTCCACGAACCGCGGCCTCCAGTTCCGCAACGGTGCCGCTGGCACGGTGTTCAACTCCTTCATCATCTACACCGGTGGTGAGACCGGCATCGAGATCGATGGCGGCACTGCTGGCGCCCCGGGCTTCAACGCTACCGACAACGTCGCCAACGGTCTGATCGCTCTGGTCTCTTCGACCACCGCGAGCGGCACTGCCTTCGGCACCAATGAGACCTTGGCCTCCTCCAATGGCAACACCCTCGCCACCAAGTTCGGTGGCACCGCCAACGTCATCAACGGCACCAACACCCTCACTCAGGGTGATGTGACCTTTGACCCGACTGGCAACGCCTCTGGCAAGCTCGACGCTTCGCTCAAGGCCAGCCCGATTGACCCCCGCCCGACCAACGCCTTCAGCGGCGTTGTTGGTGGCGTGCCTCCCTTCGGTCCTGGTGTCGACACTACCGCGACCTATCGTGGCGCGTTCGCACGCACCGCGCCGGTCCTCTGGACCACCGGTTGGACCGCAATGAACCTTGGCGGTTTGCTCGCCGATTAATTTCGGTCTGAACCGTTACCACCTCCGGCCTGCGGCTTTACTGTCGTGGGCCGGATCACTGTCTTGATCACTTCTTCTCTCGATTCTTCCATGAAAACGAAACTCATTGCGGCTTTGTCCGCTCTTGCCCTCTGCTCCTCCGCTCAAGCTGCGTTGATCTCCGGTTGGGATTTTTCCCAATATTCTGGCGACGGTCAAAACAGCATCGACGGTGCTACCTTCACCAACGTCCTCAGCGCGAACTACTCCAGCTTCGGTTCCGTCACTGGTGCCGGTCCTCAGTCCGCCGCTTTTGGCACGTTTTATTATAACGGTCAGTTTGGCTCTACCAACGTCACCACCAATTTTGTTGATGATGAGGTTTATCCTAGTGCCTTTATCGGATCCCTGACGTCAAATCTGACCACCGCTCAAAACGGTGTGACCACCTTCGACCGCCACACCGTATTGATCGATCAGGGGCAGACCTTCGCCGGCTCTTATTCCATGCTCAATACGGCTCCGGTCAGCTTGGTTTTTTCGGGTGATGTCAGCTCCACCGTCGATGGCTATGCGACCGACTGGTCCATCAGCTTCGCCTCCAAGATCAACGCCGGCACGGGCAGCATCTTGGTCGAGTTCTCCACCGATGGCAGCAACTACTCCGTCGTCGAAACGATCAACGTCACCACGACCGACACGGCCTTCACCAGCAATCTGGGCAGCCAGATCTCTGATGCCGGTTACGTGCGTCTGACCATGAACGACAACGCTATCTTCCTCGATAACGTTGCCCTCCAAGGAACGCTGACGACCGCCCCGATCCCCGAGCCCTCGGCCTTCGCCGCGCTGGCCGGTCTCGCGGTCATTGGCATGACGGTTTTCCGTCGTCGCCGCACCCAAGCCTAAGTCAACCTCTGACTTCACGAGCCGGAATCGCTCCTGCGATTCCGGCTTTTTAGTGCTCTCTCATCTCACCGTTTACCATGCATCCCTCCGTTTCCCTTCTCTCACTTTGCCTCGCTCTCATTACCTTGCCGGCAACGGCTCAAATCGGCTCAGGCGGACTTCCCGACGTTTACGCGGTCGCTGATCCCGCAGCGGAGGTGATCACGGCCGACAATCTTTTGGCAGGCGAACGCTTTTGGCCATATCGCGTGGCCCGGACGACTGCGGAGGGTTCCGATCAGGGCGGGAATGCCGTGCCGGTGGGCTTGCAAGGCGTTTTGTTGTGGGTGGAGCCGGATGGGCGTGCCTGCGTCGATTTTGGACGCGACGGCATTCAGCGAATCCCGGTAGTGCAGACCGATCTGCTCCCGCAGGCCAACCGCATTCGCTTGGGCGAGGAAGTGAAGAGCGCCCCCAATCTGATCTACTCGCTTGGGCCTCGCTTGATCGATGTAGCCGTCGAGCCGGCCCGTCCGCTGGACCTGCTCAAGTTTGCCGAGTGGAAGCGCATCATCGCGCTGTCGGCAGATCCCGACGATCCTCGCCTGTCCGCCTGGGCCGAGCAGATCGCGGCGCTTCCGGGTGCCGTTGACCGCTTGTTGGTCTTTTTCCCCATCTCGGAGAAACCCAATGGCACCGTCGCCGAGATCGTGCGGGCTTGGCCCGGTCGTTGGACGTTTGCCTTCGACCACCTGTCCGAGCATTATGCCAAGCTCTATGTCGGTGAGGAGTTGTCCGAGCCTCGGGTGGTCGTGCTTACCCCCGAAGGACGCCCGCTGGCGCGGTTCTCTCCGGAAGCGGATCTGAGCGCACAGCTCAAGGCTGTGCCGGGCTTGCTTCCAGACTCTCAATGATGCCGTTGTCACGCTGGACCGCATAGGTCCAGCGCGAGAGCGCCGGCGACTTTGCCGCGAAAGCCTCGAATTGACGGAACATCGGGTAAGGGAGGCCGATGAAAAACGCATCAAATTGCCCCTGGGGAAAGGTGTCTCCGTCAATCAGGCTTGCCAGCCACTGAAACATAAAAATCGGCTCGGCTTGGACCCACGGAGAGTCGGGGCCGTTGTAGCGTTCCCTCAGGTAAAGCCGGCGAAAAAGGGCGGCGGCGAGGTCGAAGCTCTCCGGGGCCTTGGCGGCCTCCGGATGCAGCGCGCGCAAGGTGGCCAGGCAGCGATAGGCTTTGGCCAAGTCGCCGTTTTGTGTGGTGGCTGCACGAGCCTCCGCCTGCAGCAGGGCCGGATCAGCCAGCACGGTGGTGAAGGCGGCCGATGCCATGGCATCGCCATCATCGGCGAGCAGCGCGAATTTGCGGTCAATTCGCGCGAGCCTTGTCTCGATCTCGGCCAGCCGGTCCTCCACGGCGGGGGCCGACGCTGCCGGCTGGGTGTCGGCCTGTGAATACAAGGGATGGGCCAGAACGGTCAAAACAAGCGGGAGTGAGAGCCAACGATTCATGATGAAGGATTCCAAAGTCTGGGGTTGAGGCCGCGGTTGATTTGGGCCGGGTCTGCGGTGCTGTTGTTGGTTGAAGTGTTCGCGACGTCCTTGGCGGGCTCCGTTAGCTGACGCCGTTTGAACGCCGGCAGTTGATGAAATGGCAGTCCGCTCAAGTTGCGGGTCTTGGAAGGGTTGCTCCCGGCAAGAGCGGAGATTGTCGTGGTCGGTGTTGATACCATAGGTAGCCTGGGGTTCAAGGGATTGACGTCTGCGACCAACCCGGTTGATCCGAGCGGCGACCCAGTGTCGTCAATACCGCTGTCTCGAATGCTGGCTCCTGACAATTTCAGCCGCACGGTTTCATCTCCACGTTGAACGATGACTTCGTGCTGAATGTCATCATATTCGAGCACACGAAGGTTCTGGTTACCCTGCCCCGGGCTCAACCAATACGCGGTGTTGGTCGTGGTGTCGTGAATACTGAACA
>JBDRJH010000215.1:0-2502 GCA_043815125.1 Verrucomicrobiota bacterium | reverse complement strand
CGCCGGAACGGCGGGAGGCCTTGATGACGGATTCCCAAACCCCTCCGCCCTCGGGATCCCTGGAAGACCCCGCCACGGTCCGCCGCTTCGCCCGCATGTCGGGACGGTCCATGCGTTTTCGCACCTTCCACCGCCTGCTGCACACACTGCCCACGCGCGGCCGATGCCTCGACGTGGGGGCGGGGCCGGGAGCGGTCGCCGTCGCCGTCGCCGAGGACCATCCTGATCTGGAGATCGTCGCCCTCGAGCCGTCGACCCCGATGATCGAGGCGGGCCGGCGGCGGGTCGCGGATCGGGGTCTCGAGGGACGAATCCGGTTCGTCAGGGGCGCGGCAGAGGATACGGACCTGGTGCGGTCCCTGGGGCCATTCGAGTTGGTCTACAGCACCTACACGCTCCACCACTTCGACGACCCGGGAACGGCCGTCCGCGGGCTTCTCGACGCCGTCGCCCCGGGCGGCGCCCTGTTCCTCTACGACCTGCGGCCGGTCGCGTGGCTGACCTGGATCCCGCGGTCAAGGGGATTCCTCGGGGCCGTGCGGTCCTCCCTCCGCCCGACCGAGCTGCGTGCGCTTCTGAACCGCATCGGCGCGAGGGACGCCGAGGTCTCCACCGCGCCGCCCTTCCTGCTCTACGCGATCGTGCGCAAGAAGCCCGTCGACGACCGAGGGTCTTGATGCCGGCCTTCGCGGGCATGACAAAAAAAGGGCGAAATTCTCAAGCCAAGCGTCATTCCCGCGAAAGCGGGAATCCATATTTTTTAATAAGTTACTGGACTCCCGCTTGCGCGGGAGTGACGGATAGGGAGCGGCAATTCAATTTCTTCACACGCTCGAAAGCGGGAATCCAGGAAACGTGAGGAAGAACTGGACTCCCGCTTGCGCGGGAGTGATGGGATGGACCTTTCCCTCGGGCCTCGCTGGAGGCCACCGATCTCTTTAGGATCACACATGATTTGGACATGTGAGCAAGAGGGAAAGGTCCATGACGGAACTTAGCGTAATCGGCATTGATTTGGCAAAGCGTGTCTTTCAGGTTTGCGGTCTTGACGAGGCTGGGCGGGTGGTCGTTCAGCGACGTCTGGGGCGGGCTGGGTTCATGCGCTTTATGGAGAAGCAGCCGCGAACGTGCTTGGTGGGTTTTGAGGCCTGTGGTGGCGCGCATTTTTGGGGCCGTTGGCTTATGGCGCGTGGGTTTACGGTGAAGATGATGTCGCCGCAGGCGGTGCGGCCGTATGCGGCGGGGGCGCACAAGAACGATCCGCGCGACGCCTATGCGGTTGCCGAGGCGACGACGCGGGCTCATGTCGCCGCGGTGGCGATCAAGAGCGAGGCGGGGCAAGGGCTGCAGGCGCTGGTTCGGGTTCGGGCCCGGCGCGTCGACCAACTGGTGCGGGCGACGAATCAACTGCGGGCGCTGTTGCATGAATTCGGTTTCGTGGTGGCGAAGGGACGGCGGCGTCTGTTGATCACCTTCGAGGATATCTCTGGTAGCGAGGTGTTTGCTGCCTTGCCCGAAGAGGTGCGGGAGATGTTCGCCGACCTTCACGCCGAATGTCTGGTGCTCACGGATCAGGTGGAGACCGCGACGACGCAGCTGAAGGCGGCGACGGCGACCCACGAGATCTGTCGCCTGGTCATGAGCATCCCCCATCTCGGACCGATCAACGCGGCGTCTCTTGCCGCCGTGGAGGCGCTGGAAGGGTTCCGCAACGGCCGCGCCTTCACCGCCTATCTCGGCTTGGTGCCGCGGCAGCACGCCAGCGGTGAAACCAACCACCTACGCGGCATCACCAAGCACGGCGCCGGCGAGATCCGCCGCTATCTCGTCCTCGCCGCGCAGACCTTCCTGATCCGCGCCCACCGGGAGCACGCCGCCGGCAGGCGTCTCGACCGCCTGCAACAATGGGCCTTGGCCCTGTCCCGGCGCAAGCCGCACAACGTCGCCGTCACCGCTATCGCCGCGCGTCTCGCCCGCATCGCCTGGGCGGTCATGCGCCACCGAACCCCCTACCAAGGCCACGCCACCACCTAGACCACCCCGTACTGGATCACCAGAGACTATGTGCAAGGACCAACACAGATGGCTTGAACAGCAAAGGGCTCCGAAGCCGTTATCGTCACTGGGCCATCTACGCCCGCGGGAGTGTTCAGGCTCACAGCCCAACGCTGAACCCATCGTGGCCCGCCCACCAAACCGGGCAACCAGAGGCCGAATACATGACCGTCAAAGCCACAACGTTCTACTTGCAATCCGGGAAAGGTCCATACATGACGGGGAAATGGTGAATGCGGAAAACCTGCGACGGAATGACATGGACAGCGGCATCAACCGCACCGAGTCCTCTCCTTCCCGTCCTCGGCAGCGGGGTGCCGCCGCAAGGGATAGTCCCGATTGAACCCCCCTGTTTTTTTCCCTTACAAAGAGTATCGTTGTCGATCCCGGGGTCGACGAGTCAAGGGGAGGCCTCCGATGACCGTCATTTCACGCGCCTGGACGCTC
>JBDRJH010000214.1:0-10278 GCA_043815125.1 Verrucomicrobiota bacterium | reverse complement strand
GCGCTATGTGATCGAGTTTCCGGTGCGGTGAGTTGTGAGGCGCTGCAATACTCAAGACAACCTCATGAAAGTTCGCCGCACACGTAACGTCTTGTTATCAACCGCTGCGCTGATCGGCATCGTCTACGCGATGCCCAGTATCTGGATGCTGTTATTCCAGCGACCCGAAGACGGAATGTTCATGGAACTTGGAACCGGGTGCATGTGTGGCCACCGGAGCCGAGTCTTCATCAAGGAGGGTCGTTTGATCGACTACTCCATCGGTCACAGTGACTGGAGGGAACTTTACGATCTTACACCGGCCGGAGAAAAACGTTACGCTTTGACCGGTTATAGACCCGGTGATGCGGGTTATCTGGAAGTTCATTTCTCCTATCTGCTGATGAACACCGACCACGAATATCGTTTGCGCAGAATATGGAGCCCGTGGCGAACGTGGTATGAGAAATGGCGTTATCGCGATGAAGTGAGACGCATGCGCACACTCGATGAATATCGCCAAATGTGGCGGGAAAACGAAGCACGGCGACACAGCGTCGAAGAGCCTGCGCCTCCCGAGGAGAAGCCATCGGGACCCAGTTTATTCAGTCGGTAATGTCCACAAACTAACCAGGCTCGAAAGTAGCGCAGGCATCCTGCCTGCCATCGAAAAAGACGACGGCCGGCTGGAAGCCGGCGCTACTTTCCGGAGCGCCTGCGAGAAGGCGGCCTACAGGCGCAAAAAAGCCGGCGCGGATTTGGCCCGGCCGGCTTGGAAAATGACCTGATGAACGGACAGGAATGTCCGTTCTCGTGCGGCTTACTTGGTGATGAGGGCGGAGATGTCGTCGCTCTCGACGTCGAGGTCGGCGAAGAGCCAGCTCGACAGGTAGCGCTCGGCGCAGGAGGGGATGATGACGACGATCTGCTTGCCGGCGTTCTCATCCTTCTTGGCGAGTTCGAGGGCGGCCCAGACGGCGGCGCCGGAGCTGATGCCGATCGGAATGTCGTCCAGCTGGCTGACCTGCTTGGAGATCGGGCCGGAGTTTTCTTCCTTCACCTGAATGGTCTCGTCGATGACGGCGGTGTTCAGCACGGCGGGAATAAAGCCGGCGCCGATGCCCTGCAACTTGTGCGGGCCGGGCGCGCCGCCGGAGAGCACGGGCGAACCGGCGGGTTCGACGGCGACGATCTTCACGCCGGGTTTCTTTTCCTTCAGGACCCCGCCGACACCGGTGATGGTGCCGCCGGGGCCCACGCCGGAGACGACGATGTCGACCTTGCCGTCGGTGTCGTTCCAGATTTCCAGCGCGGTGGTCTTGCGATGGATGGCGGGATTGTCGGGGTTGGCGAATTGTTGCAGCACGACGCTGTTGGGGATCTGCGCGTTGAGCTCCTCGGCCTTGGCGATGGCGCCCTTCATGCCCTTGGGGCCTTCGGTGAGCACGAGCTTGGCGCCGAGGATCTTGAGCAGCTTGCGGCGCTCAAGGGACATGGTCTCGGGCATGGTGAGGATGAGCTTGAGGCCCTTGGCGGCGGCCACGAAAGCCAGCGCGATACCGGTGTTGCCGGAGGTGGGCTCGATGAGCACGGTGTCCTGGTTGATTTTGCCGCTCTTGAGGGCCTCCTCGATCATGTTGTAACCGATGCGGTCTTTGACCGATGAAAGCGGGTTAAAGAACTCCAGCTTGAGGAGGATTTCGGCCTTGGCGCCGTGGGCGGCGGCAGTGCGGTTGAGGCGAACCAGGGGGGTATTGCCGATGGTCTCAGTGATGTCGTTGAGGATGCGGGCCATAATAGTTGGGTGGGTTAATAAACTTACTCAAAACGAAGCAGCCGATGGACGGAGTTGCAAACGTGAACTCGGCAAAATCGTGGGCAGGACGTAGGGCCTCACCTTGGTGAGGCCGCGTTGGACGAATGACCACCCGAAGCGTGGTTTCGCATCACTCGCGGCCGCACCAAGGTGCGGCCCTACACCTGATGACGCCGCCAGCGTTGCAACAGGCCTTGCGTCGGGCTGAAAACCCAAGCCAGCCCAAACAACACCGTGCCGGCGATCACCATGGCAGCGGCGATGGAGCAATCGAGCCACACGCCGATCATCACGCCGGCCATCGATGAAATCAGCGCCTGCACCAGCGTCAGCAGGTGGATCACGCCGAGCCGCGTGGTGAGCAGCGAGGCCGTGGCCCCGGGCAGGATAAGCATCGCGATCACCAAAATCGCGCCCACCGCCTCGAACGCCCCGACCACCACGATGGAGAGCATCGCCATGAGGCCATAGTGAAACACCGTGGGGTTCACGCCCAGGGTCCGCGACAAGCCGGGGTCAAACGCGCTCACGAGCAGTTCCTTGTAGAAAACGATCACGCCGGCGGCCACCGCGAGCAGCACCAGTCCCATGCGCACAACCGATTCCGGACCAAGCGTCCAGCCGCCGAGCGTCACCATCGACTCCAGCGGCACGAAGGCGATCTCGCCGAAGAGCACGCAGTCCGCGTCGAGATCGATCTTGTCGGCGTAGAGCGAAACCAACAGCACGCCGATGGCGAACAACGCCGAGAACGCGATGCCGATGGCGGCGTCCTGCTTCACGCGCGAGTTCCGGTGTATCAACTCGATCAATACGGTCGTGACCGCGCCCGCCACCAGTGCGCCGATGAACATCGGCAGCGTGCCCCGGCTGTTGCTGAGCAGAAAGGCGATCACCAACCCCGGCAGCACGCTGTGGCTGACGGCGTCGCCCATCAGCGCCATGCGCCGCAGGATCAGATAATTGCCCACCAATCCGCACGCCGCCGCCACGAAAAAACCCATGAGGGCGACCCAGCCAAACAGCGGCAGGTGCTCGGTCCAGGGCGCGACCACAACCTGGTGAAAATCGAAGGCCGGAATCAGTTCGTCGATCATGACTGTCCTCCTTCGCGGCCACCGCCGACGCTGGTGCCGCCACCGCCAGCGGGACGCTCCAGCGCGTCGTGTTCGATGCGGTGCAGCTCGCGCGGGCTGGGGATGAGTTTGCCGTGCGGGTCGGTCTTGGCGTAGTTGAGTCGCCGTTCCAGCGCGCGCACGGTGGCCTCGCCGAGCACGTGCTCGATGCGCTCGGCGTCCTCATGGACGTGGTCCGGCGCGATGTTGGCCGACTCGGTCAGGTAGAGTTCCCAGAGGCGATGATTGCGCACGATCTCACCGGCGCGCAGCCGTCCGGCCGGCGTGAAGTAGACCATCTCGCGGTCGAGCGTCACGAGGTCGTGGCGGGCCAGCTCGCGCACAATCGCGCCGATCTCCTCCAGCGTGCAGCGGCGGCGCTGGGCGAAGTCGGCCAGCGCGACGCCTTCGGGTCCAAAGTTGTCCTCCTCCCACAGGTGGAACATCGCCTTGAGCGCGTTCTCGCGCCGGGTGCGCCCGCGCTCGCTGCGTTGACGCCACCAGCGCGCGACCACGCCATGACGCGGGCCGAACAAAAACGCGCCCGCAAACACCGTGCTCGCCGCCAGCACCATGAGCGGTCCGGTGGGCAACCCTTGTCCGACAAACGAGCCAAACGCCCCGACCACGCCCGACAACACGCCGAACGCCGCCGCCAGCAGCAGCAGCCGGTGCAGCCGGTCGGTCAGCAGGTAGGCCGCCGCCGCCGGAGTGATCAGCATCGCCGACACCAGCACCACGCCGACCGCCTGCAACGCGACGACCACCGCTGCCGCCAGCAGGAACATGAGCGTGTGGTGAATGAGCGCCACCGGCAGTCCGGCCGAGCGCGCGAAGCCGGGATCAAAGCTGGTCACGAGCAGTTCCTTGTAGCCGGCGACGATCACGACAACCGCGGCGGCCGTGACGATGCCCATGAGTTGAATATCGTCCGGACCGAGTGCGGCGGCCTGACCAAACAAAAACGTGCCGATGCCGCTCTGGTTGCCGTTGGGCAGCCGCTGGATCATGGTCAACATGCAGATGCCGAGCGCAAAGTAGCTGGTGAGCACCAGGCCGAGCGCGGTGTCCTCTTTAAGCCGCGTGGTCGAGGTGATGGCCGTGACGGTGGCGGTGCCCAGCAGGCCGGCGATGGTCGCGCCGATGAAGATGGCGACGGGATCCTTGGTGCCCGCCCAGAGAAATCCAGCGGCGACGCCCGGCAGCACGGCATGCGAAAGCGCGTCGCCGACCAGCGCCATCTTGCGCACCACGATGAAGCCGCCGAGCAGTCCGCAGCCCAGTCCGAGGAGCAGCGCGCCGGCGAGCGCATAGCGCACCGACGGATCGGACAACGACGCGAAGCGCGCGGCCTGCGACCAGAAGCCGTCGCCGCCACCGGCGAGATCGTTGACGCCCGCGGCGGTCAGTGGCGCCGTGACGAACAGCAGACCCAGCAACCAGAGGATCGGCCGCGAGCGCGACGCGCCAAAAAAGGAGAACGGACATTCCTGTCCGTTCAGGTTGGAATGGAGCGAAACGGAACGGACAAGAATGTCCGTTCTCCTCAAAGCCGTCTCAGCGCGACTCAAGCGTGGTCCCCTCCCCCGGCGTTGGGGCCGGCGCCCAGCGCCTGTGCGACTTCGGACAGCAGCGTGAGACGTCCGCCATAGGTTTTTTGCAACAGCTCGGCGGTGAACACTTCCTCGGTCGGACCGAAGGCGACGACGTTCATGTTGAGCAACAGGAGCCGGTCAAAGTATTGGCGTGCGGTCGGCAGGTCGTGATGCACCACGAGGATGGTTTTGCCGGCCGAGCGCAGCTCGCGGAGCACGGTGATGATCGCGGCCTCGGTGGCGGCGTCGACGCCCGCGAAGGGTTCGTCCATGAAGTAGAGGTCGGCCTCCTGCGCGAGGGCGCGGGCAAGGAAGACGCGCTGTTGCTGTCCGCCGGACAGGTTGGAGATCTGGCGGTTGGCAAAGGGCAGGAGCTGCACCTTGTCGAGACAGGCGCGCGCGGCCTCGCGGTCGGACTTGCCGGGACGACGTCCGAGGCCGAGCCGGCCGTAGCGGCCCATCAGCACGACATCGAGCACGCTGACGGGGAAGTCCCAGTCGACCGACTCGCGCTGCGGCACGTAGCCGACGCGGCCGGGGGCGGAGCGTAGTGTTTTTCCGAATACCTTTACCCAGCCGCCGGAGACCGGGAGCAGGCCCATGCAGGCTTTGATCAGCGTGGACTTGCCCGCACCGTTGGGACCGATGATGCCGACGAGCTGCCCGGGGGCGACGGCGACGTCGATGCCCCACAGCACCGGCTTGCGATGGTAGCTGACGGTGAGGTCATGGATTTCCAGGGCGGGCGTGGCGTCGGCGGTCATGGGCAAAGCGGTGGACAAGATTGGCTGAACAAAGCCGAGGACAGCGCGGGGTTCAATAGCGCCAGGCGAGGCCGGCGAAGACGGTGAGGTCGTCGGCGGCGCGGGTGAGGCCGAAGTTGACGCCGGCGTCGAACTGCAGGTCATCGGTCACGCCGACCGTGAAGCCGGTGTTGGCGGTGAGGGCGGGTTTGCCTTCGCCGACGAGCGCGGTGGTTTCGAAAAACACGCCGACGCGGTCGGTGAGATCGCGGGCGACGGTGGCGGTGTTGAGCCAGGCGGCGCGGTGGCCGGTGTCGGCGGCGTTGCGCACGACGGCGAGCTCGGTCATGGCGCCAAAGCCCCAGCCGCCGGAGAGGTCCATGGCGAAAGGAACGATAAGGCCGCCTTCAACGTTGCCGTTGCCGAGGGCGTCGTCGGCGGTGGGCAGCTTGACGTAGGGCATGAGGCCCCAGGCGGGCGAGCCGTCGGCCTGGTTGTTGGCGAGGTTGAGCTTGTAGCGCAGGGTGAGGTCGCCGGCGCCGCGTTCGGTCGTGGTGGTGGCGAGGGCGCGATCTTTCACGCGTTCGATGATGTGCGGCTCGTAGACGAGTTGCAGCTCAGTGGACGCGGTGAGGCCGATGCGGATGTTGAGCGGGGCAACGCTCCAGGTCTCGGTGCGGGTGCCGTCGCGGGCGGGGTTGTTTTTGTCGCGGGTGTAATCGGCGGCGCTGATCTCCAGCTGCACGCGGCCGGGCTCGACGGTGTAGGGGCTCTCGGTGGCGTCGGGCCGGTCGGTGGTCAGCGGGCGGGCGGCGGTCTGGGTCGAGGCGGCGGTCAGGCCGGTGCAGGCGACAATGGCGAGGAGCGGGAGGAGTTTGCGGGTGGTGGTGGGCATGGAAATTTCTACGGAAGGAGAACGGACATTTCTGTCCGTTTGCGTCGGAGCGGAACGGGCGGCTAACGGAACGGACAGGAATGTCCGTTCTCCTTGGGCCTACTTCAGGGCGTCGACGATGGTGGTGAGGTTGTGGCGGACCATGCCCTCGTAGGTGCCGAGGTCGTGGCCGTGCTCCATCTGGCCGGGGGTGCCCATGGCGTCGGAGAAGAGTTCTCCGCCGACAACCACGCCGGCGTCGTCGGCGATGCGTTTGATCATGGCGGGGGGCACGCTGGACTCGACGAAGATGGCCTTGATGCCGCGCTCGCGAATGAAGTCGACGAGGCGGGCAACGCCGGCGAGCGACGCCTCGCTGACGGTCGAGATGCCTTGCAGGCCGACGACCTCGAAGCCGTAGGCGCGGCCAAAGTAACTGTAAGCGTCGTGGCTGGTGATGAGCACACGTTGGGCGGCGGGCAGCTCGGCGGCCTTGGCGCGGGCCCAGGCGTCGAGGGCAAGTAGGCGCTCGCGGGTGGCGGCGGCGTTGGCGGCGTAGAGCTTGGCACCGCCGGGGTCGGCCGCGGTGAGCACGCGGGCGATGCCGTCAACGGACTCGGCCCAGAGCGCGGTGTCGAACCAGACGTGCGGGTCGGGGTGCTGTTCGCCGGCAGGGTTCAGAAGGCGGTCGGCGGGCAGGTCTTCGGCGATGGCGTGCACGGCGCGACCGCCCTTGGCGAGGCGGGCGAGGAGTTCGCCCATTTTGCCTTCGAGGTGAAGGCCGTTGTAGAAAATGACCTTGGCGCGCTGGAGCTTGATGACGTCGGAGGCGGTGGCCTTGTAAAGATGCGGGTCGACGCCGGGACCCATGAGCGCGACGGCCTCGACGCGGTCGCCGCCGACCTGGCGGACGAGGTCGTCGATCATGCCGGTGGTGCTGACGACCTTAAGCGGAGCGGCGGCGAGGGAACCGGCGAAGGGCGCGGTGCCGGTGACGAGGAGCGTGGCGGCGAGGGAAAACAGCAGGAGCGCGAGGCGACGTTTCATGAACACGAGTGGTTGCGGCAAATAAATTTGCCGTCAACTTATAAAGTTAGCCTTGGCTAATATTGATGGTTTTAAGGTTCACGAGAGTGCGGTTTGGGAGAGAAGCAGGAATTGTCGCCATCCGCCGGAGTCTCCGTTGCGAGCCCGTTTTACACCGCGGGTGGCAGGGGAAGAGCTTGATGGGAACACGCTGAACGGGCCTCGCGAGCGAGGCCCCTACGGGGTAGGGAGACTTTCCGGTGACGGCGGAAAATGCGGCTTGTTGTCGGCATGGGGCCTGCATGGAGTCGGGGCATGTCGCAGGTTTTTGCCCGGAGCGTGTTTTGGCTGACGGCGTTGTTTTTCGCCGCGTTTTTCATCTGGCCGATCTTGCAGATTCTGCAGGGCGGTTTCTTCGACGCCGACGGACGCCCCACCCTCGCCTACCTGACGGCCGTGCTGGCGGATCCGATCTATCGCGACGGGCTGTGGAACTCGCTGATGCTGGCCATCGCGTCGACCAGTCTGGCGTTTGCGCTGGCCATGCCGCTGGCGTTCGCGGCGGACCGCTTTGTTTTTCCCGGCAAGGGGCTGCTCAGCTCGCTAATTTTGATCCCGATGATCCTGCCGCCGTTCGTGGGCGCGATCGGGTTGAAGCAGATTTTTGGTCAATACGGTGCGCTCAACGCCTTCCTCGCGCAGATCGGCATCGTGCCGGACGGGTGGACCTACGACTGGTTCGCGGCGAGTCCGTTTTGGGGCATCGCGATCATCAACGCGCTCTCGCTTTACCCGATCATCTATCTGAACACGGTGGCGGCGCTGGCCAACGTCGACCCGGCCATGGAGGAGGCTGCGGAAAATCTCGGCTGCACGGGGTTTCGGCGGTTCTTTAAGGTGACACTGCCGTTGATCCGACCGGGACTGTTCGCGGGCGGCACCATCGTGTTTATCTGGGCGTTCACCGAACTGGGCGTGCCGTTGATCTTCGATTATCCGCAGGTGACCTCGGTGCAGATTTTCCACGGCCTGAAGGATATCGGCGGCAACCCGTTCCCCTACGCGCTCGTCGCGGTGTTGTTGGCGAGCACGACCATTCTTTACCTGCTGGGCAAAGTCGTCTTTGGCCGGCAGGGACACGCGATGATGTCCAAGGCGGGCAGCACGGGCGGCGCGCGCACGCTGCCGTTTGCGGCGGGCTGGGCCTGCACTGCTCTCTTTGCGGGCGTGACCGGCATCGCGGTGCTGCCGCACCTCGGCGTGGTGCTGATGTCGTTTGCGCAGGACTGGTATGGCTCGGTGCTGCCGTCGGCGTTCACGTTACAAAACTTTGAAATCGCGCTCGGCCACGACCTGACGGTGCCGGCCATTGCCAACAGCCTGAAGTTCGCGGCGGCGTCCACGGTGATCGACGTGATCCTCGGCATCGCCATCGCCTACGTGGTGGTGCGCACAAAGATCAAGGGGCGTCAGGTGCTGGACTTTTTGGCGATGCTGCCGCTGGCGGTGCCCGGACTAGTGCTGGCGTTCGGTTACCTCGCGATGAGCCAGGAGGGCAAACTGTTCGCATTTCTGAACCCGGTCGAGAACCCGACCGTGCTCCTGATCATCGCCTACTCGGTGCGCCGCCTGCCCTACGTGGTGCGGTCGGCGTCGGCGGGCTTTGAACAGACCAGCGTCACGCTGGAGGAGGCGGCGCAAAACCTCGGTTGTCCGCCGCTGAAGGCGACGCTGAAGATCACGCTGCCGCTGATCGCAGCCAACCTGATCGCGGGCGGTCTGCTGGCGTTCTCCTTCGCGATGCTGGAGGTATCCGATTCGTTGATACTGGCGCAGAAACAGGCGTATTACCCGATCACCAAGGCCATCCTGGAGTTGTTCCAACTGCTCGGCGACGGCCAGTTCGTGGCCAGCGCGTTGGGCGTGTGGGCAATGGTGTTCCTGGGCACCACCATCGTGGGCATGACGGTGCTGATGGGCAAAAAGCTCGGGGCGATCTTTCGAGTGTGAGGGTGACGTTTTTTAACCACGAAGGGCACGAAGAGACACGAAGCCGGAGCGGCGGAATGGGAGAACCGCAAAAGGCGCAAATGATCGCAAAATTCCCGATCCGATTTTTGCGAATATTTGCGCTTTTTGCGGTTGAATATCCGTGGCGTCTCCCCGGCTTCGTGTGACTTCGTGACCTTCGTGGTTAAACAGTCCTCCAGCGTTTCAGAGCATCGCCGGTGAGGCTGCGGGGGGCGGATTCGATGCCTTGGCGATCTCCGGCGTAGATGAGTTCGCCGCCCTGGGTGCCGCCGCCGGGACCGAGATCGATAAGCCAGTCGGCGAGGTTGATGACGTCGAGGTTGTGCTCGATCACGATCAGCGTGTTGCCGGCGTCACGTAGTTTGAACAGCAGGTCCATGAGGTGCTGGATGTCGGTCCAGTGCAGTCCGGTGGTGGGCTCGTCGAGGATGTAGAGGGTGTCGCCTTGCTGGCGTTTGCTTAGCTCAAGCGAGAGCTTGATGCGCTGGGCCTCGCCGCCGGAGAGCGTGGTGGCGGACTGGCCGAGCGTGAGGTAACCGAGACCGACGGCGTTGAGCGTCTCCAGGCGGTCCATGATTTTGGGGATGTTGCGGAAGAGCTCGATGGCTTCGCGCACGGTCATGGCGAGCACGTCGGCGATGGAGTGGCCGTGGAAGAGGATTTCGAGGGTCTCGCGGTTGAAGCGTTTGCCCTCGCAACTGGGGCAAGGCGCGTAGGCGTCGGCCATGAATTGCATGTCGAGCTTGATGACGCCGTCGCCCTGGCAGCGTTCGCAGCGTCCGCCGCGCACGTTGAAGGAGAAGCGACTGGCTTTGTAACCGCGGACCTTGGCGAGCGGCACCTGCGCGTAGAGGTCGCGGAGATGGTCGAGGAGTTTGGTGTAGGTGGCGGGGTTGGAGCGCGGGCTGCGACCGATGGGCGACTGGTCCACTTGCACGAGTTTTTCGAAAAATTCGAGGTGCTCGATGTGACGGTGGGCGGCTGGGAGGGACTTGGCGCCGTTGAGGGTGCGGGCGGCGGCGGCGGCGAGGATGTCGTTGACGAGGGTGCTCTTGCCGGAGCCGGAGACGCCGGTGACGCAGGTGAGCAGGCCGACGGG
>JBDRJH010000213.1:0-4792 GCA_043815125.1 Verrucomicrobiota bacterium | reverse complement strand
GTGAACGTGCGACTTGAACAGCATGTTGCCCGACTGCCTCACCACCTCGGTCGAATAAAGCCCGGTGAAGACCGAGGTCTGCGGATAAGCTCGCGCATAGGTCCACGGCGCGATCCAGCCCGAGCCGCCGATGTTGCCCGTCTCGGTCTGGCTGGTGGCGTAGTCGAATGGCTCATACGCGATGAGTTCCGCGCGCGCTGACACCAACGCGAGAGCGAACAGAATGGGCAGGAGAAACAATCGGCAGGGGTAGGTAGAGGACATGATATCAGGGTAAAGAGCTTTGGTATTTTGCCGCGGGGTCGTAGGCCGGGCGGTCCTTGTGAAGACGGCACACCGCCCGGCGATAGGTCGCCCTGTCCGGCGGATCGGGCCGAAACGCGTCGGGCACCAACCCGATGCGTTCGAAAGGAATCGCCGCAAAGCCGTCGTTCGGCTCGAAGCCCGGCTTGAAACGGAAATCGAGCGCGTCGGGATCGACGAACGCCGTCCTAGGCACCGCCGTCATGGGCTCGGGAACGACCATTCCGTCGGGCACCGAGCGCAGAAGCACTTCGCGATCGATGACGCCGTGCGTGCGATTGCGCGTGACGCTCGTCATGACCGGCGAATACGGGTCGCTCGCCATCGCACGCGCGAACTCGGGATAGGCCTCGGCCCAGGGTCCGCGCTTCCAGCCCTCGGGTCCGGTGATCTGTTCGGTGCGCCAGAGATAGTCGGTCTTGTCCCCGCGCTTCAGGCGGCCCGAGTCGTAGTCCTTACGTTCTCCACGATAACTCTCCGCCTTCGAGGCCGTCTGAAAAACGTTGATGTAGTTTTCGACGAAAAGGTTGTTGGTCACCGTCTGCGCCGCGCCCCCGTTGAGCATCACCGCGCGATAACCGACCTTGTAGAAAACGTTCCCTTCCACGCGATCGCCCTGATCCAGATCGTCAAAATAGAAACCGTTGACCGGATGTGTAGCGGGGACGCCGAAGACATGATGGACGAAGTTGTGACGAAGGACGTTGCCATGGCTGGTCCAAGACGCGCCGGTGTAAGTGACACCCCAATCGCCCATCTCCGTGAGGACCGAGTGGAATTCGTTGAACTCGATGCGGTGATCATTTCCGGTCCAGCTCAGCGCCGACCCCCGCAGATCGTGCACCAGATTGTGGGCGACCTGAATGCCCACGCCGTGTAACTGGATGCCGCGTTCATGTCGGCAGTCGTAAATGTGGTTGTTGACGATCCTGTGGCCGTCGGGGACCGGACGGAGGCGGCCCTCCACACGCTCCCAGCGATACGCGGCCGGCACGGTCCCGCGAATTTCAATCGGCACGTTCACAGCGTGAATGTCGCAACTGCGCACCTCGTGATCGCGCCCACCGGATACAAAGACACCGCGCCCGGAAAGATTCCGGACCACGCACCCGGCGAGCCGCACATCGCTGCCGCCTTCGATGGTCACGCCTTGGTTTGCGGACTCGAAAACGATTCCTTCGATGGTGACATGCGACGCGTTCGTCACCTGCAACAGCGTGAGCGGCCCCGGAATCTCCACCGCCGCATTCGTCGAGAGCGGCCAGACGTAAAGCTTCCGTTCCTGCGCATCCCAAAACCATTCGCCCGGACGATTGAGTTCGGACAACAGCCCGACGACAAACACCCGGCGCGGAATGCGTTTCTCCGCCGCGAATTTGTAACGCCCGTTGGAAAGAAGTTTAAGCGCGCCGCCGCTCACCCGCGCGAGCCGGTCGTTTTGATAGAACCAATCGTTCGCAAAATATCCGAACACGCGCGGCTGGCTGATGCCCGCGGCCAGCTCGCGCGCCCAATCGCCTTTCCATTTCTCACGAACCGTGAACTCCGCGCCGATCGGGTTCGCTAAATCGAAAACGGGCTTCGGCCCGGTGCTTCGGCCGCCCAGCCACACCGTCCCCTCGTCAACCACGCGATCCGAATGCGCAAACCCGGCGTCGGGCCATCGCGCCTCCGACAACGCACGGTTGCCGGAGCGCAACCGCAACAAGCCAGGTGCGCCAAAAACCCCTTTCCCCACCGGATGCGCGGAGAGATCGGCGACGCGGACTTCCCCGCGTGCCGGCGCCTGGAGAAGCGTCGCGTGCACCGAATCCGAAACGGGGACAAATCGGGATGCGGGAATCTCGAATCCTCCCTTGATCACCGCGCGGCCCGGGTTGACCGCACTCAACCTCGCCGAGCGTCCGGGCCGACCGGAAAATTTCTCGTCGAGCACCAGCGGACGTTCGCGCCAATAGACGCCATCCATCAGCCGGATGTCCGCCGGTTCGCCGGCGCCGTCGCGCACCGCGAGTTCCAACGCTCGATCGATCGTGCGCACCGGATGGGCGGCAGTGCCCTGCGCCGCATCGTCACCGGCCGGTGCCACATAAATTTCCGCGGCGGTCAGAGTGCCGACGAAGGAGAGTGACAACAGGATCGCGCGGTTCATTTCAATGCCTCAGCGCGGAGGCCGGCACCGGCACGCGGTCGAGACCGGGGCCGGAGACGAGCAAATCGGGAACGTTGCCTTCCCAGATCGAATTGATGCGAAGACCCGGGTGGTTGAGACGCGCGACCGCGTCTTGACGATAGTCGGCGTAATAAACACGGAAGGGATGCGGTCCCTTCTTCAGCGCAACACTCCACGTGCCATAGGCGTAACGCGTCGTCGCGGGATACCACGAACGCTCCAACTCAACGTGCAGGCGATAGCCCGGTTCTTGCGGCGAGGTCACCAACTCCCGCGGAGCATGGAACGTATAAACACCGTCCGCCGGCGCATCGAAATAGCCGGTGTATTCCACGGCAAAGGCCGTGTCTTCGCGGGGCCTCACCCGATTGAACAACGTCGGCGCGACCGCGCTTCCTTCGTAACGAGCCCGCTCGGGGAAAAAGAACAGATCCTGCCAGTCGCCGACCCGCGTGACGGCGGAGAGGCCGGGCTTAAGCGAGTCGGCCGTCACACCGGTGGCGGCGGCAAACGGAGCCTCGACGGTGAAGCTCGCGGAGAAGACCGGCGACACATGGGTCGATGCGGGCGAATCCGGCATCGCGGTCACACCGGGGCGGAAGGCCTGGGCTTTCACCACGGTGTCTTTCGCAATCGTGACCGGACCGCTGTAGCGCGGCGAATTCGCCTTCGGGTTGGAACCGTCGAGCGTGTAACGGATTTCCACACCGGGAGTCGGACAGGCGATCGCAACCGTTTCGCCGGAAACGAGCACGGTGCGTTCAGGCGTGAACTTCAGATTTTGGATCGGCCTATAAATCGCGACCTCGGCGGCTCCCGTCTTGGCGCGAAAAAAATCAGCCGGACCCGCGTCGCGGCGCTCGCCAAGCGTCAGCACCGCGTCGCCGACGACAAGCAGCGCTTCGGCCTCGGCGGTGTGCGGACCCACGCGCAACGTCGTTCCCGATGTGGCCGCGGCAAGGAATCCCACCGGTTTTCCGTCGGCGGCAACCGCGGTGAAGCCGCGCACGGAATGTCCGTCACCCAGCGGATTGATGTTCTTCAACGCGGGCGGCACACCCGGGCGGTCGGGCACCACCACCGTGACGACGAGCTCCTCCCCCGCCCCGGCTTTCCACGTGGCCGAGACATGCTGGTTGTCATAGGTCTTGTAACGCAGGGTGTAGTCGTTGACGAGGTGCAGGCCTTGCTCGCGCTCCGCCGTGAGTTTCATTTCCGGGCCGAAATAACGCAGCGTCACGCCAGGTTCGTCGGGCACGCTCAGCGCGATCGTCGAGGTGCCCGCGTCAAGGCGGAAGTTTTCGGGGCGCGGCAAACGATACGGATACTTGGAATTGCTCCGCGGATTGGCCGGAGGCTCAAGGCGCTCAATGGGAAAACGCCAGTCCAACGAATAGTCGTGCGCACGGTCGGAACGCACGCGATCGACCACGATCCAAGCCCCGGCCGACTTGAGCTGGAACACCTGGCGGCGGTGGCTCACGCCCGTAAACACCGCGGCGGCGCGCTCGGCGAGGAAGTCGGAGCGGTAGTCCTTCTTGTCGTGGTGATCATCCAGAAAATAGCCGTAGGGACCCGCGTATTCGCCTTCGGCGAAAGCAAACGTATCTCCATCATGGATACGCCAGGCCGGCGGATCGGGATCAATGTAGGCCACGGCGAAACCCTTGTGGTTTTTGTTCACCCCGGGATTGCCGAGACCCGCATTGAAAAACTGTTCCTGCCCGTCCACCCGCAGGGGCGAGCGGTCGTAGGAGTAGCTGCCGAAGCTACCGCCGACGAGGATGTCGCGGCCGGCGATGCCGAGGCCAAAACTATTATTATTCTTCAGCGCGCGGAGGGCGTGTCCGCCGCCGGGATAAGGCGACGAGAAAAAGTGTGCGTAGGCGTCGTTCGCCGACCAGCCGCTGCGAAACATAAAACTGCCCCGCCACGGGAGCGCTGAAAACGTGAAGCCCGGATCTTTTCCGGGACCGGCGCGCGTGGGCAGCGCCTCAAGAATACGTCCTGCATCCGTGTGACCGGCGGCGGCGGCCTGCTCGATCATGAGGCGGGCGTTGCCTTGCGGCACGGGACGTGAGTCGATGCGGTTGCCGATCGGATAACGCCCGGGGGGCGCGATCATGTGCGCGAAAAACCGGGCGCGCTCGTTGATTTTGTCTTCCTGCGCGGCGATCCAGCGATCGGTGGCCACAGTATCCGTCCAGCGGGCGCGAGACTCGGAGGGCCGCGCCTTGAGCGCGCGGGCGGTGGCGACCGATTGCACGGCTCCATCGCGATAGTGGACGTTATACCAGAGCGCGTTTTCGGTTTCGG
>JBDRJH010000212.1:0-13269 GCA_043815125.1 Verrucomicrobiota bacterium | reverse complement strand
CGACGATGCCGCGTTTGAACGACTGCGTCGCAACCGGCATCCGCAGACGAACGAAAAGCTCACGCCCATCGATAGCGCGAATCGCATCTGCTTTCTGGATTTCCAGTGTTCCGCGCAGAAGTCAGTTTCGGTGATGGCGGTCACGTTGGGTGACGACCGCTTGCTGGCGGCCCATGATCGGGCGGCGGAGGTCGCATTCCGCGAATTGGAGAAATTCGGAGGTGCCCAAGCCAACACCAAGTTTGAGCGGAGGAACCGCATTACTGGCAACCTAGCCGCCGCCGCGTTCCGGCACACGGCGAGTCGTGCCCTCGATCCACAGGTGCATACCCATTTCGTGGTCGCGAATGCGACGT
The DNA here is from genome assembly GCA_043815125.1 of Verrucomicrobiota bacterium. Taxonomy (GTDB): domain Bacteria; phylum Verrucomicrobiota; class Verrucomicrobiia; order Opitutales; family Opitutaceae; genus JAUWBF01. The sequence continues at coordinate 12,913 of JBDRJH010000212.1, read as the reverse complement.
GGGATGAAGAGGCGGGCTCGTGGCGCGCGCTTACCGAGTATGAAATGCTCCGGGCGATTCGCTATGCGGGAAAGGTCTATCAAAACGAATTGGCCTCGGCTTGCCGGTCGCTCGGCTACGAGGTTGCCGGCAAGCGCGACGAGCGCGGCACCGTCACCGGCTTTGAAATCGTCGGCGTGCCGGAGGAGATATGCGAACGCTTCTCCAAGCGGCGCGCGGAGGTCGAGGAAGGGATTGAGGCGTTCCGTCAGAAACACGGACGCACGCCGACCACGGCGGAGATTCACGCGATCACCGTGGACTCTCGCAACGTGAAGCTCGCCGAGACGACGACCGGTGCGGTGCTCGCGGCGCAGCGTGAGCAACTGTCCTCCGACGAGTTTTCCCGGCTCCGGTCTATCCGGCATGAGGCGGAGGAGCGCGACGCGCGCCTGCCTGCATTTCCTTTGGAGCGGGAAAGCCTGCTGCAAGCCATCGGGCATCTTTACGAGCGGCGGTCCGTTGTCGTCGGGCATGAGGTGCTGGCGGAAGCGCTGAATCAGAACCTCGGGCATATCGACCTCGCCCGGCTGCACATGCAGGCAGAAAAAACGTCGCTGGTCGCGCTCACCGAAGACGATTGGGCCCGCGCCCACTTCGCCACCCCTCGCGGTCTCGCGCTGGAACGCTGGGCGGTCGATTTCGTCGTGCGGAGTCGTGGACGCTGCCCGGCGTTGGGACGCGGGACGGTCGGCGGCGACTCGCGACTGAGTCCGCCCCAGCGGGTAGCGGTCAACGAAGTGCTGGCCTCTTGCGACCAAGTGGTCTGCCTGCGAGGAGCGGCCGGCGTGGGAAAAACCACGATGGTCAAGGAACTGCACAGCCTACTGTCGGCGGAAGGGCGGACCCTGTTTTACTGTGCGCCGACGAGTTCGGCGGCGGACACGCTGCGCAAGGACGGTCTCGCCACCGCGACGACGGTGGCTGACTTCCTGCAAAATGTTTCCCTGCGCGAGCGCGACCGACTGTCGGGCGCTGTGCTGGTCGTGGACGAGGCAGGGCTGGCGTCCAATGTGCAGGGCGGCGATCTCCTCCGCCTCGCCGAGCGTTGCGACTCGCGAGTCGTTTTTCTCGGGGACTCGAAGCAACACACCTCCGTTGAGGCGGGCGATTTCCTGCGTGTTCTTGAAGATCATTCGCCGCTGCATCGCGTCGAGGTCACGGATATCCGCCGCCAAGTCGTCGCCGAATATCGCGGCGCAGTGAAGCTGATGGCGGTCGGCACGGCTCGCGCCGGCATGGAGCGTCTCGACAAGCTCGGCTGGGTGCATGAGGGCCGCGCCGATTATCTGCGGGCCGCGGTGGACGATTATCTGGCGCGCGCAGAGGACGGGAAACAGTTGGATGCGGTGATCGCGGTCACGCCGACGTGGAGGGAAAACAATACGTTCACCGACATGCTGCGCGGCGAGTTGAAGGCTCGCGGCATCCTCGAAGAAGGGGAGCGAATTGCGGTCCATGACCCGCTGCCGTGGACGCGAGCGCAGCAATCGCGGGCCGACAACTATTCGCCCGGCTTCGTTGTTACGTTCAACCGCAAGGTGCCCGGTTGGGCGGCCGGTGAGACCGCCGAGGTCTCCCGCATCGAAGGCGGCGAAGTCTGGCTTCGCACCGCCGGGGGCGAACGCCGCCTGGCGTTGGGTGGTGAAGCAGATTTTTCCGTGGCGCGCACGCGCGAGATTGAGGTCTCACCGGGCGACCGGCTGCTGATCCGGGCCAACGACCGCACGCAAGGTCTCATCAACGGCGAAACGCTCACTGTCGCAGCGTTGCGCGGCGGCATGATCGAGACCATAGGAGGGAAGTGCATCGACACGGCTCGGTTTCGCAGGTTCTCGCACGGCTTCGCCGTCACCAGTCACAAGGCGCAGAGCAAAACCGCCGATCATGTCGTGGTCGCGGCAGAACGGCTGAACGGCAAGGCCGCCTATGTGGCGTGCTCACGCGGCCGGTATAGTTGCGCGATTCACACACCGGACACGGAGGCGTTGCTAGCGGAGTTGCCGGAGGGGAACCGGCTGGCGGCTCTCGATTTTCTTGGCTCCGGCTCCGCGCACACACCGCCGAAAAATCGGGAACGTGAACGCGCTTGGGAGACCGCTCGCGACTGGCTCAAGCAAACGGCGGAGCGGATTGTGCAGCGTGCGCGGACGGTGGGACGCGTGTGGGGGAGGGACGGCCTGCATGCACCCACGCTCGGCCTTGGCCCGCCCGGTCCGGTTGACGCGGGGCGTTCCAAGGACGCGCCTCACGGCGGGCGCTCGCACTCATGAAAACAACGATATTCCCTTATGAACTCCATGTGTCGGGCGGCGGCTTTTGCGTCGTGCTTGAGTTGTCGGAGGACAACGCGCTGGCGCTGCCGCTGACGGCTTTGGTCTGCGCCCGGCTGGCCGGGCGCGAGGACGCGCAACGCCTCGTCCTGGAGTTTCCCGGTCATCACGTCACCGTGGAAGGAGGCGGACTCGATGACATGCTCGGGCACCTGCTGGCGGGCCGGGTGAAGACGCTGCGGGTGGGGAAACATGAGGACTGTGTGATCACGCGGATTCACACCGTCGAAAAATAGAATGGGGGGCTCCGCATAGCCCATGCGCAGCCCCTATTTGAAAAAGTCGATTCGGGTGATCATGGGGCATGAAAACTGAAATCGCCACACCGACTCTCGGCCCTGCCTCGCGGGAGCCGCGTAATTATTCCCTGGTCGAGGCCTCGCAACTGCTCGGTCTCTCGTTTGCCGCTCTCCATGAGCAAATCGTCCACGGCACACTTCACGTCGAGGCGGGGCCGCGCGGTTCCCGTGTCTCGCGATTCCAACTGCTCCGCTACGTTGCACGCCGAGAAACATCCGCGGCGACTGGCGCGAACTTTTTTATGCGGTTTGGTTCCAACCGGTGAAAACAGCCATGAAACTCAATGGCATGCATGACGACGATTCCGCCGACGTGATGGCGCTTCTGATCCGTCGGGAAGAGGACGCGCAGGTCGCGGAGTTCGTGAGCCTTTGCCGACGTTCAGCCTTCCTTCGACGGTGGCTGTGGAGTGATTTCGCGCAATTCGAGCGCGTGAGAACCGGCCTCAAGCGCATCGTAGAGGAAGATGCGTCCGGCGTGCCGAGCGATGCCGGCGTGCTGCGCAAGCTCTCGGCCGGTGACGATCTGTTGGCCGGCGCGACGCGCAGGATTCGCAAGCGCATCGAAACGGGAACGATCTACGGCGGCCTTTCGTGGACGGAGGTGGAATCGCTGGTGCGTCGCTACCATGCCGGCACCCTTGATGTGGGGGCGTTCCTTCTCGTGCATGATTGGCGTGCATCTCAGACTGGCGACGGGGTCTCGTCCCGGCTCTCGGATGCGGCGGTTGCTTTGCTGGATGCCGTGATTCGCCACGGGGACACTCGTCTGTTGAACCACGTCCGAAAGGCTGTGGCCTTCCTCGACGAGTTTGGCGGAACCCAGCCGCGCCGGGCGGCACTCGGGCATGTCAATTGGTGGAAAGTCTCGGTGTTGCTTTACCTGCTTAACCACCCGAAGCGGGCTTATCGCACCCGCGAATTGCGCGCCCATCTGGCCGCGCAGGGCCTCGATATCGAGACCAAGGACATCCGTCGCTTTTGCTCCCGGCATGGGATCAGGCGGGATTCACGTGCCGGTCGTCCGGTCGGTGAAAACCGATGAGCAGCGCATTGGCCGTCTACAATCAACCTCCACCGTGAAGCTGCATGCCCGTGCTAAGGTCATCCTGCTTTCTTTGTCTTCTTAATGGTAGATATCCTCGAGAGTCGGTCTTGGAAATCCCTCTGAATAGCTGTCGCAACCTCAATAAAGTGCCCGAGAGCCTCAACTCGTTTTTCCCAAAGCTGCTTCAGCTCATCGGCCTCATCCGCTGGGTCTAAAGTCTCCAGATATCGTCTCCGCGACATCAACCGGGAAACTCCGATAACATCACCGTCTTTGGCCTTCGCCTGCACGCTACGCAGATATGTTTTCGTTCGGGGCGTTTGAGCGTGATCTATTGCCTGTTCCAGCGCGGCTTCGATCAAAATTCGCGCTGCTTGGTCGGTCCCTTGAATGAATCTAGCCATCTCCAAGACGGTATCAGACCGTTTGTCCGTAGCTCGTTTCTCATCGATCTGGCCGACATAGTAACCCAACCGACGGTCGGGACTGATGCCCTCCAGCGCCCGGAAAACTGGTTCAAATCCCGCGAATGGGTGCAATCCATTGGGAACCGACGCGCGGTTCTGCCAAAGCTGAAGAATAGCCGCAAAACACCGCTGTTTCGCCTTTATGCGATCCTGCCCCTTGGCTTTTTTTATCTCTTCCATCTGCTCCGCCAGATAGTGCGCCACCCAACGGGAAAGCGTCGTCGAATGATTCTCTTTCGTGAGTTCGGCGATCAAAGCCTCACCCAATTCGGTAGTCTTTTTTGGGGTCTCGAAGCCAGCCATCGGCGGATAGGATGAAGATTTGGTGGGATGCCGGAATACCGTAATCCGGCTGCTGGCTACTTCCGTAGCCGCGATCAATACGTCGGTCAATGGATACGCTGAAAAGTAGGTGTCGTTTCGTGGTCTTACAGAGATCTCGTAGCAACGCGGGCGACGCCATCAGGCGATTTCCCGCTCTATACGGATTTTCCCGTCTGCCTCTGCCATGATGTTCTCGCTCGCTCCACAACTCCGCCAGCGCAACAAGCTCACGCTGCCTGCCCCGCCGCCATTCCCGGCCTTCCAAGTCCGTGGTTAGTTTCAACATCGTCGCGAACTCTGGTCCGATCCGCCGCGCTGGGTAGGTAATCTCGCGGGCAAAGGGGTCCATGCTGTCCAAACACGGGTCGCCTCCGTGCCGATCCCATACCCACCCCATCAGATCAAATGGAGCGCGATCAAACTCGGCGTCATGCTGACGGTAGTTTGGGAGATAGTAGTGGTTAGGCCCGTCACTCCATCGAAGCGAGTTGGCAAGCGAATCCCCCGTCTCGGGGCGGACGAGCGCGCTGCTTACTCGAATTTTTTCCACCCTTTGAGTGTCGTGATCAGACCATGCGCCGTCCACGCACAACCAACCCGTGTGGCTGCTTTGCGCGCAGAGGCAGTCAACAAAGTCTTCCGACGTGAGCGACCACTGCCAGTTCTCGTCTTGCCGGCTATGGAGCCAAGCTCTTCGCACAGCCGGCGCAGGGTCACGACGGTCAGCCAGCCAACGCTCGTCCCCACGACTTAATCCATGTCGCTCTAGCCAATACGCCCATTCGTTTTTCGAGCCTGAATGGTCCGTCTGCACCGTGACTCGCATTTTTTGCAGCAGCCTACCGGCCACTATGTGCATTGAATGGTAGGCAAAATAGAATTCTTGGTCATCGGTGCGCGGATAATCCGATTTGTAGTAACGCACGCCTCGGTCTTCATTGAACCATTGGTGGTGACGTGCATCGCTGCGGAAATCTTCGGAAAATGATCCTTTCAGTTCCTTTACCACGACTTCTTTAGCAAGTTCGATCACTTGTTTCCTGTTCGCCCCAAACACGTCTGCCAGCGGATTTAGCCAGTGGTCATCGAAATCCATGTCGAAGCGATAACTGATCGATGTATCGACCTGCCCGCGGCGGTGCCAAGGCGTGGGGATAGGCTCCGAATCGTGTTTCACACGACGGCGTGGTCCGATTGCTACTCCGACGCGCTTGAGCTTGCGACGAACAGCGAGGCTGAGGACACGCGGATTCTTCTGAGCGATAAGCAATGCGGCCTGGGCTGCGGTTCGCTGGATCAAAACGTGTGGCAGCCCATCAAGCGCAATCCCGGCAAGCACTGGTGCGTGTGCCGTGAGCAAGTTCGGATGGTCGACGGCTGCGCGATGCAGCCCGAACAACAGGTAGAGCCGCGCGTGCAGGTAGTAGAAGAGATAGGCGTGCCCGCCAAATGCCCCGACAGTGGCTTGCCGATCCCACTCCAATAGTGCCGTGATCTGTTTGGTGCAGCCGGTTTCAGCCCAACGGCGGACACAATGCACCGCCTGCCAACGCGTCTCGACATAGGGCGACCCAAGCGCCGCCCACACCAAACCAGCAAGCGCCTCGGCCGGTGAGTCTGGCGCACGAAGCTGCTCACACCACGGGCCATCGCCTTTTTCTGGACGCAACTGACGCTCAAAACGCTTCAATCCGAAATCGAGCAAATCCTCGGCCTCTGCCGGAGATATCCGAGAGGCATTGCTGGCGATAAACCCAAAGAATGAGCCAGCATGCAAAGGGCCATCCCAAGCAGCCAATCCATCTCCGATCCCAAGGCAGATCGTCTCCATTTCTCCGTCGTCGACTTCGTTGAAATCACGCAGGGCGATACGGCGATAGCTATTACACAGCTCGAAACAACAGCGCCTGCCGACGCCACGCAGATAATCAGGCCAATATTTTAGGACAGAAGCAATGGACAACCACCGCTTTCGCGTCGCCGCGATGATCTCACCAAAGGTGGTGTAGCGGGAGTCGGCTTGTTCCAAGGTCAGTGCCAGGAAAGCGATTTCGCGGCCTTCGGGAACATGATCCATCAATCGAGATATATTGGAACGCCACGACCCGACAGCATTAAGGGCAGAGCGCACACGCTCGAAGCCCTCCTCCGTAGAGGGATCTTCCGCGGCAACGGACGCCCATACCGTCTCCCGCGCACGAGCCTCGGCTGCATCTCGAGCAGAATCGGATTTGAAGGAGGGAACCGCGGTAGCCTCACCGACTGACGCAGGTGTCGATACCGGCACCAATAAACCACGTTTGGTGGCAAGCGCCGCGAGCTTTTTCCATGACGCACCGCGGCCATGTTCCAAGGTCAAGTCGGCGTTCAAACGTGCCAACAACGAAGCAGACGCTGCTTGCTCAGATTCAGCGGCCAAGCATTCGCAAGCGAAGTCTTCAGATGCCCGGCAAGGTTCAAAACCAGTGAGGCCCCATACTTCCTTGGAGGGAATAGCGCGTTGCCGCAGCAATTCCGTGGCCACGGCGACCAGCTGTTCCCCAAACCAATCAACTTCCCGATCACGCCACCGGCTCAGGCCTGCAATTCCTGCCGCCGGATTTAGGCGGGTTACCATCATGATAGCGTCAGGCCGTTCGAAATATTTGCCGGTATCCTCATAGTCGCCGACTTCTTCGGCGCAGCGGAACAAGCGGTAGGCGAGTTCTTGCCCTGCCGGACCTTCGACGGCGCGGCGTCCTGCGACTGCCATGATGGCTCGCCAACGCTCCAAGACCTCGTCACCAAATCGAGATACCACTTGCGTAGCCTCATCGAAATAGGCCGCCGCCTCACTCGGCTTCAACGCGAGCACGGCACGGGCGAGCGACATGTAGGAGCTGGCATGCTCCTGTGGACTACCTTCCCACGATTCACGCAGTTCTACGCGGCAGGATTGCTCAACAGGAGTTCGGAGATTGGCAAGATGAGGCGTGCAAATGGATGCGCGGAGCACGGCGATACGCCGTCCTAGCCAATACTTAAATGACTTCGAATGAATCGTGCCCGCCATGAAGGACTCCAGATCCGCCGACGTCGCATTAGTCTTCCAAAGCAGCGCGGCGAAACGGGCGTTGGCCACCTCAAGCTCAATGAGTTTCTCGGATCGATAATATGAGGGATGCCCAGCACGTGAACGGCTGAGAACATCATTGAGGGGGATGTCATCGGCCCCCGTCGCGCCTACCAACAACCTGGCCCGGAGATAATACCAAGGAATGAGCGCAGCGAGAAATTGGTCGTCCTCCTTGTCGTCATCCGTTCGGTGAAACTTCTTCGATTCGTCCGACGACTCAGGTGGCAACATGCTCTTAAGCGTCGGCTCCGCTTCGCCAGCCAACACTGCGCGTAACGACGCCGCACGGACAAAACGCTCCCTAGGTTCCTGTCCGTAGTCACCTCGCACCGCGAGAGCCGCTGTGGGCGGAACAAATCGGTCTAGCGCTGCGCGAATCTCCGCGGCGGGGAATCCCTGCGCAGCGCACGCCTCCAAAGTCGAAATCGCTGCAGCAGCCATGTCATTCCGAAGATCGGACTTACTAAGCTGCTTACCCAGGGCATCATCCAAGCCGATCAATTTTAGCGCGCGCTCCAGCGTTCCCGTAGGCGGCAGACGACCGACCGCACCCAATTCGTCTGCCATAGCGATTATAAGAAAAGGCATCTTCCGTCCCTCTCGCGCGATTTCTTCAATTTCGAAGAACCGACCTGCATCTATCAGCCGCGAGATCACTCGTCGCCCCAGTCGGAACGGCAGATCGCGCGGTTTCCAGCCTCCCAACTCATCGACCATCCCCTTAGGGCCATCAAGGGCTAAGCGGGACCAGACCAATTCAACCAAATGCTCTTCCTGCACGCTTTTGGCGGATGCCATCTGTGGGCGCTCACTCTTCCGTTCATCGGAAAGAACCGCATGCAGCCAGCCTTTGGCTGAGCGTAGGTAACCACGACCTTCTCCTTTAAAATCAGGCACCGAACATAGCAGCGAGGCGGTATAGAGATTTTCGCATCCCGGCCAGAAGCGCCCGAGCTTGTGACGCAGCGCCAACTCTTGGACACGGTGCGGAGCCTGCAGGGCTGCGACCAGATCGGTATTCTCCGCGAACATCTCCAGCTGCCTGCTATCCCCAGCCGTTTCTTCTCCTGCTCGAAACGCGATTCGCATCGCGTCGGGCAACTTCTGATCGCTCAAGGCAGATTTAAAAGCGAACTGGAGGCGATCGATGCGCACGGCCCGTTCGTCCAAGGAATTATTAACGGGAAGGTGCGCATCGGAGAGCGCGAGATCTATTACCTGCTGGTAGTCGCCAGCGCGATACAACAAAAACGGCAACGCTTGGGCCACGTAAGTAAACTCGCACGCCAAGGGTTTCAGGCGGGCGGCATAATCAGCGATTTGAGTTCGGTCTGCGCTGAAGCGCTGAAGGAACCAAGTTTCTGTCGGCTCGTCCCGGAATTGAACCGAGTTTCCCGTCACGTAGAGTGACCGGCCGAAATCAGAGGCCATGCTCCGGATTTCTTCGGGCGTCACGTCAGCGGCACGTGCCAACACTTGGATTGGGATCAGCGGAGGGAGATTCGCGAGGCCGTAACAGATCGCGTCCATCTGGGCGGCAAAGGCTGTCCCATGGGTTGCCTTCAATGTCGCGGTTGCCTTGTCGAGTCGGGCGGCAATCTGTGCGTCAACCGTGGTAACTCGAGGCCCGAGATTGGATAGGACGCTCGTGAGGGTTGATCCGGGCATCGCCATTTCCTGCGCCTGCACCCGCGGGTTCCCGTTCGAAAGGCGATGGAATTCACGCACGTCGTTATCGGTAGCGGCGGAGAATTTCGTCCGCAGGTGTGCACCGCTCTCCTGCAGACTGAACTCCCGCAGTTGCACTCGCCGTATCGTCGGCGACGGCCGGAGATAATGGATGCGCTCGGTGCGACAAAGCATCGCTAAGCAGCAGCCAGGCGGCAGCGCCATCTCCAGCAGCATCGCCGCGAAGCACGGCTGAGGTGGCGGACCTTCCGCGACCATTTCTGCATTATCCGCAGCGTCTACAAGCAGCACCAACTTGGCACCAGGCGTTACCTCGTTCAGTGCTGTCACCGCCTGCCGCAACCGGACCGCGAATGCCTTGAAGAATTCAGCTGGCTCGATCCCATCACGCGGGAACAGCGGCTCGCAGCGACCGCGGACGGCCAATTCGTTCGCCATCTGCAGCAAGGCGTCCCTCGCGCGATGACGCGGTTGCGCCGGATTGCGATACGTTGCGTTGCCGAAGCAGTCATAAACGACTGCCTCTGATCCGACCGGAAGCGATTCAGCAATCTGGCAGGCGACCACCGTCTTGCCCACACCACCTTCGGCGTGGATGATCAACGGCGTGGAATCGTCGAGCACGCTTGCCACCAACTCCGCGTGTTGTTCGCGCCGCAGCAACTGGCCCGGGGGATCGAACGCGGGCATCGCGGGAAAAAGTTCCTGTTCTGTGGCATTCAGTCGCAAGAGCACATCCTGCCGGTGAATCAGGCCATCGGAGCGGCCTTTCTCGTCTTTCGGCGTAACCTTGTCCGCGACTAGGTTCACGATCCGGTCCGCATCGTCGCCATCCACGAACCCGACTAGGCATTCCGCCAACTCGCCACGGAGCGTGCGTCGCTGGGTCTGATAATCCTGTTCAGCGTCACGAAACGCCAATTCCATGAAAAAACCCTTCAGATCGTTGCCCGTCAGGCCGGTGGCGGCGGCGAGGTCGTGACGTATGTTCGTATCGGCCGCCATGCCGGTGCCAAGCTGCCCTGCTGCGTCCTTGATGTTGGCCGCAACCGGTCGATTGCTCACAAAGGCGAAAGCGAATTTCTTTTCTCGTTCGTCGGGCAGCGGTGGTCGCCGCGTCGCAAGGAACCTTTTGCCGAATTCCGCCAGCGTGCCGCGCAGTTCGCTGAGGACAAAAGGCTGACCTACACGCTGGGTAGAGTGCTTGAGCTGGCTGTAGGTGACCAGTTCACTGCCGTCTTTCCGATCCTCATATTCCGAAATATCGATGGCATATTCGCCGGGTAGCTCCGGCTCCTTCGACGCTTCAACACCAATCGCCGTGATCGGCGACAGCGGATGCGCCATCCGCAGACAACGCCGAGCAGCCCAGCGGTAGTGGAATATGTCCCCCGCCCTTGAGTCCCGGACCTTCGTGTTCTGCGGAGGGAGATTCATAAACGCGTATGAGGATACGGAAGGCACCTAGACCCGTTAAGCTCCGAAGTGCTTAACTCGTCAGCGTGGGCAATGAGGGGAACCCAACTATTGTCATCTATCTTCTTCTTTGTGCGCAGCACCTTGCAGTGACACAATGGATCTGGATGGTGCTGGTCAAAGCCAAGTCTGCGACAACGCCCTCATTTTACGGCGGTCGTCGGCTCGACCCTTTGATTACATGCTCTATTCCGACCCGCGAGGAGTCTCGGGAGGACCGAGCGAAGCCAAGCCGGAAGCCGAAGCGTGGTCACCGAAGGTGGCTCGCGGTAGGCGGACGGCGGGCGTAGCGAAGGCCGGACCGAGTCTCCGCGCAGGTGTCGTCCTGTGAACCGCTCCAAGCAAGTCAGCGGGCGGACGGAGCAGCGCAGCAAGCCGTCCGCCCGCTGTCTTGCCCTTGTCGGGCTTATTCCTCTTTGGGATGCACCACCGTGTTGAGGGTGCGCAGGACATTGCTGGCCTTGTGCTCAAACTGACGCCACTCCCGCCAGGTGGCGGCCGGGACACCCGAGGTGTGAAGCACCTGTTGCGCAAACTTGAGCGCATCGGCCAGCTTGGCCTGTTGAATCCTGGAGTCTCCGCCGGTCGTTTCGAGCAAGCTCAAGTCCGGCAATAGGCCGAAGGCTTTCGGATCATCCAGCGACGTGCCGGACGGGCGCGGTGACTCCGCAGGTGCAGGGGCGGCTTCCGTCGCCTTGGCCATGCCGATACCGATTTCGACGTCCGCAGCTTTTGGTTTCACGGATATCTTGGCTCGTGGTGTACGTGCGACCTTCTTTCGCCGTTGTGGCTGCCCGCAGGCTTGGGTCACCGCCTGGATAAAGCTGTCCATGTCACGATAGCCATAGGCTGCCGGAAGGGCGGCGAGAGCGGCCGGTCGGTCGCGATCCAGTTCGGCCTGTAATCTGGCCACTTCAGCGACGAGCTGTTGATGTTCCTTGATGCGTTCGGTCAACGGACGGTTTCCCATAGAATAAGACGGTCCCTTAGGATTTGCGTTTGCCCGTGCCTGTCGAGCGGGATGCGCAGATCACCAGGCCAGCCGGCCAACGGGTGGTCGGGACGGTGCCGAGCGGCAGGCCGGAGGCCGATAGCGAGAAACCGCGCCCGACCTTCCGTTGGCCTGGCGCATAATCTCCGCAGACCCACGAGGGCGCGACGCCCAGCGGAGCGGCGGAGCGCATTCGTGGTATGTCGGCCATCACCGCAGTCCCATCCCTGAAAATCGCAGGATCGTCCAAGACGCCACGTGCGCCTTTCCGATAGCCTACCGATCAACACCTGCCTGCCAGCGGCGGGGAACTCCCATGCTGGCTTATTGTGTCCTTTTCCTAGGCAGTGCAGGCGTCGCAGTGGCGCTGTGGATTACCCGTGCCGACCTCCGCCCGGTGGCAGCGGCGTTCGCCGGCCTCTCCCTGTGGAGCCTGTTTTGCTCGATCACTCGCGTCCGCTCTCCGCGCCCTCCGATCATTCTCCGGCTGGGGGGCTTTTCCTGGGATTTGTTCTCCTTCTGTCGCGGGTGGCTGATCGTCGGCGAGACGGGCAGCGGCAAAACCCTCGCCTCGCTCAACACCATGCTTTGGCAGGTCACGCAAAACTGCCCCAAGTGGGGAGGCATCTGCATCGACGACAAAGGACTCTACTGGGAAACGCTCTCCACGATGTTCAAGCATCTCGGCCGTGAGCAGGATCTCATCCTGTTGAAAGTCCGCCCCGATGGCGCGCCCTCCGACTGGCAGCCCGCGCACACGTTCAACTTTCTGGACGATCCCCGCCTGCCGTATTCGTCCAAGGCCAAGGACGTGTGCGACGTCGCCAGTTCCCTGGGGCAAGGTGGCGACCAGTCGTTCTTCAAGGTGCAGGCCGAGATCCAGATGGAGTTCGCCTTCCGCGCGCTCCGCTGCGCCGAGCTACCCGTCACGCTGGAGAACACTCATGAACTTCTCGCCTCGGACCGCCTGCTGACGGAGGTCGTCGAACTCCTTCAGAAAAAGGATACGCCCGAAGCGCGCGCACTGCTGGAGCACTATGAGACGCACCTCGCGAATCAGCCGCCGGACCAACTCGGCGGCGTTCGTGGCACACTGGCCAACCGTCTGAAGCATTTCACGCCACCGGAAATC
>JBDRJH010000211.1:0-8955 GCA_043815125.1 Verrucomicrobiota bacterium | reverse complement strand
GCCGGCGGCGACGGCGGACTTGTCGGTCACGAGGTCGTCCGGCGAAAGGTCCTCGACGTCGGAGAAGACAAAGCGGTGCGTGCCGTCGTCGGCCGCGGGGCTGAACAACCGGGGCACGCGCACGCGGGCCGGCACCGTGCGCACGACGGGGCTGTCGGGCGTGCACGGGGTGGGGAAGTTGAGGTTGTGCACGATGAAGCTCGCGGCGGGCGTGTGCGGCAGGAGTTCGCCGGCCAGCGCGGCCGCGTGCGCCGCGGAGACGGCGAGGGTCTCGCTCAGCGCGGGCGTGAGGATGCCGTCGTCCTTGATTTGTTGAAAGGTCACCTCGTCGAGGTCCTGCGAGCAGGCCATCGCGGGTAGGCCGTGCAGGGCGCCTTCCCACGCGGCGGACACGGTGCCGCTGGCGAGGATGAAGCCCAGGGTGGTGTTGAGCCCGAGGTTGATGCCACTGACGACGGCCTCGACATCGGCGACCTCGGAGCCGGCGCGGCGGGGCAGCAGGTAGGCGAGGGCGATGTTGACGCAGTCGCTGGGCGTGCCGTCGACCGTCCAGGTCGGGCAGCCCAGGCCGTGGTCGCCTTCGAGCGAGGCCACCGGCCGGTGGCGGGATTTGGCGGCGCCGGTCCAGCTCTGCTCGTGCAACGGCGCGACGACCAGCGTCTCGTGGCCGGCGGCCTGGAGGGCGCGCACGAGCGCGTGCAGGAAAGGACTGGCGATGCCGTCGTCGTTGGTGACCAGAAGGCGCATGGGCCCATGCGGCCCGTTCCGCGCCGGGGCGGCAAAGCAAAACGTGCCAAAACGCCGACGCCGCTCAGGGTTTGCCCGGCAGCACCCGCACCTCGGCGCCCACCTCGACCTTGGCGGAGGCGGCGGCGTTCTCGCCGCGGCGGGCGATCCAGATCAGCTCGGCGTCCTTGGCCACGGCCACCCACTCGCCGACGGGCACGTCCTCGTAGAGCCGGCCGTAGCGCGCGGTGTATTCCGACTCGCCGATCCGCAGGGTAAAGGTCTGCCCGACCTCGATGCCCAGCGCCGCCATGTCCTCGGCGCGCAGCGTGGTGATGAGGTTGCCGTGGTTGGCGGTGATCTTGCGCACGGTGCCGGTGTCGGTGGTGGCGACGGCCTCCGTCGCGGGCGGCGCCGGCGGGGTCGGGTCCGTCGCCGGCTCGGCGAACGAGGTGGCTATCATCCCCGACAATAACAACAAGCCGATGAATTTCACGCCGGCGAGCAGAGCGAAAGCGCAACTCGCGGGCAAGACCGGTGAATGCGTTTTCCATGAAACCTCGACATAGCCCCCGGCGTTGGCCGCCAAAAAACGCAACGATGCCTCACCACATCGCCCGCGGCGTCGTTCGAGTAGCGCCGCTTTCCGGCCGGCCGTCGTTGATCAAGCTGCAGGCAGGCTGCCTGCGCTACTTGATCGGCCCCGTAGCCCCGAGCGTGAGCTCGGGGATTGGACCGCTTTCGGTGCAATGCCGGGCTGATTTTCGCCTTGGAACCCGCAGGCTCCGACCCGATGTCCGCAAGTTCCGACGTGGAACGCGCAGGCTCCGATGCGGAACGTCCACGTTCCGACGCCTGCCGCGAAGAATTGGCGTCGGCATCCGCGGATTCCGACGCGGAACGCGCCCGCCGCGACGCCATTTGCCGCCGTTTGGACGGGGAACGCGCACATGCCGAGTCATCTTTGGCGATCTTTGAGTCGAAACCCCCACGTTCCGAGTCCAACGCTGCGCGCCTTCACGAAGAACCCAAGGCCGCGGCCTTCGTCGCCGCGAAACTTGGAGGCAATCGTGCCAAAGATGAGTCGTTGTCCGCGGAGTTGGACGATGTTTGTCCGCAGACGGAGTATGTCTGCGGACAGTTGGACCGTTCCTCCGCGCAGACACGCTTTGTCTCCGCGCGTGAAGACCCTATCTCCGCGCAGACACGCTTCGTCTGTGCAAGTTTGGACCGTTCTTCCGCGATGGCAGACCGTATCTCCGCGCAGACATGGTCCAACTCCGCGATGACAAGGTCCAAACTTACGCAGGCACGCCCCTGCTGCGCACCGGCGAGGCCGCGTTTTACGCGTTCTCACACCCAGCCACACGCCTTGGGGGCAAGTCGCGCCATCCCTGTTCGCCTCTGCTCATTTCGACTCGCGCGACGGCAAACTGTCGACCCGCGCTGCGAGTTTCAGCCCAAGGAGAGCCGCTTTCCAAGCGGCTGGTTCGGGACCGTGGGCGACAAAGCCGATTACTGATCGACCGCGAAGGGATCAGGGGGGCCGAGGGGCGGCGCATATAGCGCATCAGGTGGTGCCGCGGTCTCCTCGGCGTGCTTTGGCTTTAGCCAAACCTCGTATCCGTGCTCGATCCGCAGCACGCCAATGCGTGTGCCGATGAAAAACTTGCCGGGCCGAGTCTCCACAATGCTGTTCGCCTGATAGGGCTCCCAGCGACAATGGGTGTCGTCATAAAATCCGATTTTCCCGTAAAGGCAGTTGAGCTGATTTTTTGCCGTTTGGTAGCGGGCGATCAGTTGATCACAAACAACCCACAGCTCATCGTCCGATTGGCCGCGCAGGACCGACCGGCTTGTTGCCTGCAGAAACTGCACGGGAGAGGGCAGGGCGACACCATCGCCCAGAACCCAGCGGCCCGCTTCGTTCTTCACCTCGCGAACAAACCCATCGGGTTGACCCAGGTGGGACAGGCCACCGAAGACGTAGACCGCATCGTCATGCCGGAAGCAGCCGGCGATGTTTAGGCCCTTGGCGATGTCGTAGTCGCGGTCGCCCGATTCAGCATACCATTTCAACCCGCCGCCGAACTCGCCATGGTCGGCGAATACCAGCCAACCGTCGGCAACCTTGAAGTAACCGGGATAGGCCAGCGGCACAAACTGCGGATCCAGGACTGAGGTCATGTCGGCCTCGAACGAAGGCTCCACGACGTCTCTCTGTGGCTTGGCGTAGTTCGCCACGGCCTTGCCGTCCGAGAGCGAAACCACCCATTGGTAATTCACGCTCTGTCTTTCTTGCGCCGGATCAATGCGCACCCAATCGGTGTTGTCGCACGAGGCCGACATAGGGCCGTTCGCCAGGAACGCAAACGCCGAGCAGGCCAACAGCAGGGAACGCGTTTTCATAAGAAGGGGCTACGAAGCAGAGGCAACGGTCGGGAAAGGTCAAAGCGAGAGGTGGATGATGGAATGGGAATCCAGTCAGGCAGGGTAGCCGCTTCGAGGTTCAACCCACGGGGAGCCGATTGCCAAACGGCTGGTCCGGACCGTGGGCAATAAAGCCGATCACGATGACGGGGTGACAACTACGGTCAGGATCAATGCCAAGCCGGGCAGGGGAGCGAGTCGCCTTTTCGGCAGGACCGTGAAGAGTTAGTCGGCAGGCGCGTTTTTTGTCGTGAGGGGATTCAGCCGATGATCCTGGCCTGCGACGTCGTTGCATTTAACGATTTGAGGCGCGACCCTTTGGTTAGGCTCTGTGGCCGGTTGATTATATCAGCCGGTCATGGAGGGGGCGATTGGGTTCATTATATTTCTTTGTAGAAGTATGGTGCCATTGGCTTTACGGGGCTAGCAGTCATACGAAGAGTTGCATATCCTCGACGTAAGGAAATGGAAATGTGATCCATATCGATATGCATCTTTAGTATCTTATCTCTGGATAGACTTTTCATCTCTTTACGCCAAGCTATCTGCCCCTGGATTACAGTTTTTCCGATGAAATGAAAGCCGCGACCGGTCTTTAACAGAATGCCGCCAATTGGCTTTAAAGCCGTCTCGATTTCAGGATTCACTGCATCCATATCAAGCATGAGCAAGTGGTCGTCTTGATACTGATTTAGTCTGCTATTTAGGCCGACTACATAGTCCCCGCTCTTTCGGACCTTTAGTTTTTTAAGAAGTATTTTTGCCTGTTCTGCAAAATCGGCGATTGAAAATATCTTAAGGTAGAATGGTGGCTGCCAGAATGTAATGCGTGTATGGTGTGAATAAGTTTTGGGGCAATAGACGTCAAAAGAAAAATCCCTAATTTTGTCTTTATGCTCTTCGTATAGCCCGAATAAGAGATCTCCGACTTTTATCTGACATATAGATTTTTTTGCAAACGAAATATAGCGGTAAATCAGCCTGGAGTTCCGTTGGGTTTGGGGAATGTGTGGTTTGGTAGTCGAATGATGTCCGTGCGGCGTATAACCTGGAATGCAGGTCAACGTATTGGCGTGGGAATGATGCATGCTTGCCGTAACGCTTATGCAGCTGTGTCTCGACCTGTTTGTGGTTCGTATTCTTCGGTAGTAAGTCGACCAAAAATGCTTGGCTTAAATAGAAGCAGGTAAAATACAAATGAACGACGGCTTCCCGATATAGCTGCTTTTGGATGAGGATATTTGCGGCTTCGGATTCTGATATTGCAAGCGCCATGACGGTGCTTGCGCGTTTTTGTAGCGGAAAGCTATAGACGATGCGTTTCATTATTTATTCTGCCCAGTGTTAAAAGTGAGCCGCCCGATTCGAGGGCGCGTCAGCTGCGAAAATAGCTGGCGTAACAGCGAATCGGGTTGGCCCTAGTTGCTAGCTTTGGCTCAGTTTTCAATCTTCGGTTTTCGTCAGCGTATTATTCAATCTCTGGGCGAGGTCTGTTTCTAGTCTTCAAAGTCGATGTAGCAGACCTTATTCATTAAGCACTCTTCTTCATCAAGGCCGGAAAAATGATATTTTTGCACAATTCGAAACCCGTCCTTGGATACTGGTTTAGTATAAAATCTCGTTACGCCAACTTTTCTAAAGTTGCTAATTATATCTTTGGTGGCCTGTATTATCTTGGCTTTGGCAATTCGATCCAATCCGAGTATGCCACCAATGTAAACTGCTGCAGGCTTCTCTCCGGGGTTGGCTATGTCACTTTCCGGAATCTGAGTTATGCTGACGGATTTCCGTATTTGGTCCTCTCCGTTTTGTGTTAGCGGTATGATGTCTATGTAGCCTCGGTATTCACTCGAAATTCGGATTCCTCCTTTGGACTCTGAAATTTTTATTAATGAGTGTGCGAAGCCGGGGTGTTTTTTTAGCCATTTTTTTAGTGTATTTATCGATGCGATATCGTTTCCGAAATGGATTTGGCAAAATGCATGTGCTGTCTTTAAATCACTTCGTTTTACAGGTATTAGTTCGTAGCTTAACTCGGGGGCTCGGTCTCCAATTAGGAAGAGGTATATTTTCACGACGCTATTCCACATAAATAGTGCTACGCCAGTGATTGTTAATAGTATGCCGGTAATCAATAGTGTTGTTATTACTGCTTGAGGTATTTGGAGGCCGAGTGCTTGCTCGAGCGCTTCTCTGACCTGTGGAATAGAAAGAAAAGCTCCAGATATTCCTGATGCGGTAAGGCCGATGTCTCTAGTCTTTTTCATGTTTATGGGCTCTATTTAATTTGCGCGTTCGGTCTAGGATTTTACTATTTATAGTAATCTTTTTGGTGAATATTGTGATTGAATATCAAGTTGATTTTAGGTGGTCGAGTGTGGGTCGATCCGATGGGGTCCGTCGATCCGATGGGGTCAGGCTGTAAATTGGCAATTGATTCGGGATGAAGACAAAGGTCCGAAGCCGACGCGTCGGCAGCGACCGTGATCCGGGAGGGCTGGAGGTTGACCGGTCCGGAGGGCATGATGGCGACGGTTTTGCCAATTTTTTAACAACTGGCGAGGCGAAATCGGTGGAAATACTTGGTTGAGGCTCACTTTCGAGCACGGCCAGCGGGGGATATGCGTGGTGCTTGCTCGCTTGCAAGCACGCCGCCGGCCACCAAACCGGGTCTCGCGAGCTAGACCCCTACGCGGACCGTTGACTGGACGGCAGGCAGGAAGCCTGCGCTACGTTGGTGGTGGTCGCTCAGGGGGCGCGCTCGCGCGGCCCGTGGAGCGTGCTCAAGCCAGCTCTCGCGAGCGAGGCTCCTGCGTTTCTCGTGTGTGGCCTCCTCCTTCGTGCGAAGGTGGCCAAACCTGATGCCTGCGAGGCCTGGCGTCACGCGTGGGCGGGCGGGCTTCGGCGGGGAGGTTGACCGCGCACGTCCCGTTGTGAAACCCTGCCGCGATGGATAAAAACGGTAGCTGCTGCGCCCCCGGCCGCGAAGGTGGTCAACCCGCCGGCGATCAGCCGGAGTTCGCGCGCGTCAACACGGGCCCGACCGATGGCATGAAGTTGCTGGCGGGCGGAACATTTCTCATGGGCAACGAGCGCGACTACGGTTTCCCCTCCGACGGCGAGGGGCCGGTGCACGAGGTCGAGCTGGCGCCGTTCTGGATCGACGCGACCACGGTGACCAACGAGCAGTTCAACGACTTCGTGAACGCCACCGGCTACAAGACCGAGTCGGAGCGTTTCGGTTGGTCGTTCGTGTTTGAGGGTCACCTGACGCCGAAACAATTGCAGACCGCGGTGCAGGGCCGCGTGGTCGGCTCCGAGTGGTGGTGTCGCATCGACGGCGCGGACTGGCGTCATCCGGAGGGCCCGGGCTCCAACATCAAGAAGCGCTGGGCGCATCCGGTGGT
The DNA here is from genome assembly GCA_043815125.1 of Verrucomicrobiota bacterium. Lineage (GTDB taxonomy): Bacteria > Verrucomicrobiota > Verrucomicrobiia > Opitutales > Opitutaceae > JAUWBF01. Next base: position 2,392 of record JBDRJH010000211.1, on the reverse strand, counting down.
GCAGGTTTCCTGGCACGATGCGAATGCCTACGCGAAGTGGGCCGGCAAGCGTCTGCCGACCGAGGCCGAGTGGGAATACGCCGCGCGCGGCGGCGCGCCGCACCTGCACCGTTTCCCCTGGGGCGACGAACTGGAGCCCGACGGCAAGCACTTGATGAATGTCTGGCAGGGCGTGTTTCCCGTCAAAAACACCGAGGCCGACGGCCACTACGGCGCCGCGCCGGCCCGGAGTTTTCGCGCCAACGGCCACGGGCTCTACAACATGACGGGCAATGTCTGGGAGTGGTGCTGGGACTGGTTTGACGAGACCTACTACGCGCGCAGCCCCGCGGCGAATCCGGAGGGGGCGTGCCACGGTGACCGCCGGGTCATGCGCGGCGGCAGCTACCTGTGTCACGCGAGCTATTGCAACCGCTACCGGGTCGACGCGCGCAACTCGAACACGCCGGACAGCGCGACGACCAACCTGGGCTTTCGCTGCGTGCGGGATGTGTGACCGCGCGCCGCCCGGAGTGGAGAACGGACATGCCTGTCCGTTCATGACATCGCTCGGACGGACAGGCATGTCCGTTCTCCGTATGCGCCGGCGTCTCAATCGAGCATGCGCATGATCTCGGCGGGTGCGCGGCCGGCGCGGTAGAGCTGCGCCATCATGCGCATCGGGCGGTCGACGTGGGCGAAGAAGGCCAGGTAGTCGCGGCAAAGGTGGTTGAGGCCCGGTTCGCCGTCCTCGGTGTGGTCAAAGCGGTGCTTGGGGCAGCCACCGGCGCAGGCGAAGTGCATGGGGCAGTCGAGGCAGCGGCGGGGGAGGGTGTCGAGCTTGGCCAGGCCGAAGGCACGCTGGCGCTCCGAGTCGACCAGCGAGGCGAGCGGGCTCTCGTGGAGGTTGCCCAGCCGGTGGTCGGGATAGACGTAATGGTCGCACGAATACACGTCGCCGTTGTGCTCCATGGCGAGGGCGCGTCCACAGGTCTCGGCATGGACGCAGATGCCGCCGGGCAGCCCCAGCCACTTGCCGAGGGCCACGTCGAAGAGCTGGATGTGGATGCGTCCCACGTCGCGCCGCACCCAGCGGTCGAAGATCGTGGTGAGAAACCGGCCGTAGTCGCCCGGACGCACCGACCAAGGCGTCATCCGGGGGGCGTCGGTCGGCCGGGCGTCGAGGTCGCCGGCGGTGCCGACTGCGGCGGTGCCGGCGGGTTTGTCACTTAATAAGTGACAATCGGTCTGGGGCGGCGGCGTGGCGAGGGCGAGTCGCAGTTCCCGGGCGCGGGCGTCGGGCAGGCGTTCGACGATGGGGATGAACTGAAGAAACGTGGAGCCGATGCCGCGCAGGAAGCGGTAGATTTCGAGGGGTTTTTGCGCCGTCTCGCGGTTGACGCAGGTGAGGGTGTTGAAGTCGACCCGGTGGCGCTTGAGGGTCTCGATGCCGCGCATGACGGCGTGCCAGGTGGGTTTGCCGCCCTTGTCGACGCGATACTTGTCGTGCAAGGCGCGGGGGCCGTCGATGCTGACGCCGACGAGGAAGTCGTTTTCCTTGAGGAAGGCGGCCCAGGTGTCGTCGATGCGGGTGCCGTTGGTCTGGAAGGCGTTTTCGATGACGCGGCCGGCGCCGTATCGCTTTTGCAATGACACCGCTCGACGAAAGAAGTCCACGCCCATGAGCGTGGGTTCGCCGCCTTGCCAACCGAAGACCACGGGGGCGTCGCCGGGGTTGGCGGCGAGGTAGTCGCGCACGAGTGTTTCCAGCGTCTCGTCGGTCATGCGGAAGCGCGCGCCGGGGTCGTAGAGCCGTTCCTTTTCGAGGTAGAAGCAGTAGGTGCAGTCCAGGTTGCAGGCCGGGCCGGCGGGTTTGATCATCAGGTGAAACGGGGCCCGGGCGGTTGACATGACGCCACCGTCATATCGCGAGCCGAGGGTTCCAGAAACGGCAAAGCCCGCCGGCCGTCGCGCGGAGGGCGCGATAGCAGGCGGGCTGATGCGGTGGAGCAGAGAGGGTGTTGACCCTCAGGCGGCGGCGCGGGCCTTGGCGACAATGTCGGCGGCGCGGCGGGCGCGGGCGGTGATCTCGGTCCAGTCGCCGGCGGCGATCAGTTCGCGCGGGGCGAGCCAGGAGCCGCCGATGGCCGCGACGGATTTTTCACCGAGATAGGCGCCCATGGTCTCTTCGGTGAGTCCGCCGAGAGGGATGTATTTGAGGCCGAGGTGCGCGTAGGGGGCGGCGGCGGTCTTCAGGTATTTGAGGCCGCCGGAGGGCTCGGCGGGGAAGAACTTGAGGAGGTTGGCGCCGTGCTCGAGCGCGGCCTCGATGTCGCTGGGGGTGGCGATGCCGGGGCCAAAGGGGATGCCGGCGGCCTCGGCGGCGGCCATCACGCGGTGGTTGGTGCCGGGG
>JBDRJH010000210.1:0-6325 GCA_043815125.1 Verrucomicrobiota bacterium | reverse complement strand
GGGTGCTCTTGCCGGAGCCGGAGACGCCGGTGACGCAGGTGAGCAGGCCGACGGGGAAGCGGGCGTCGATGCCTTTGAGGTTGTTGGCGCGGGCTTCGCGCACGGTGAGAAATTCGCCCTTGGGTTTTTTCGGTTTGGCGTCGCGGGTGACGGCGAGTTTGCGCGCGAGGTAGGGGCCGGTGCGGGTGAGTTTGGGGTCGAGTTTGATGAGCTCGGCGGGCGTGCCTTGGAAGAGGATGTTGCCGCCTTCGGTGCCGGCCTCGGGGCCGAGTTCGATGATCTCGTCGGCGATGCGCATGGTGTCCTCATCGTGTTCGACGACGACCACGGTGTTGCCGCGGTCGCGCAGCTCGCGGAGGGTGTCGAGGAGCTTTTGGTTGTCGTGCGGGTGCAGGCCAATGCTGGGTTCGTCGAGCACGTAGATGACGCCCATGAGGCCCATGCCGAGCTGGGTGGCGAGGCGCACGCGCTGGGCTTCGCCGCCGGAGAGGGTGTCGTAGTCGCGGTCGAGGCCGAGGTAGCCGAGGCCGGTGTCGAGGAGGAAGCGTAGGCGTTGCTCGATGCCGGTGAGGATTTCCTCGCGGGCGGACGAGGATTGGCCGGCGGGCACGGGTTGCGCGGCGAGTTGGGTGACGAAGGCGTGGGCGGATTCGACGTCGAGTTTGAAGAAGCGGGTGATGGCGAGTCCGTCGGCGTCGAGGCCGGTGAGGTCGGGCGCGGGCAGGCGGACGTTGGAACTGCGGGCGTTGAGGCGGCTGCCGTGGCACTCGGGGCAGGCGCCGCTGATCATGAAGGTGGAGAGGCGGGCGCGGAAGCCGTCGCTGCCGGTCTCGCGGTAGCTTTCCTCGAGGTCGGGGATGATGCCGGGGAATGGCATCGCCTTGGGTTCGCGCATGCGTTTCAGCTTGAAGGCGAAGAGGCGTTCGCCGGCGCCGTGCAGGAGGAGTTGGCGGGTCGGCTCGGGGAGTTCGTTCCAGGGGAGCTCGGGGTCGAAGGGGAGTTGTTCGGCAAGCTGCTTGAGGACGGCGTTGTGTTTGATGATGAGGTTTTTTCCGCCGATGCGCCACGGTTTGATCGCGCCGCCGCGGATGGATTTGGTCGGGTCGGCGATGATGAGCTCGGGCACGAAGCGGAGCTTGCGGCCGAGGCCGCCGCAGGTGGGGCACGCGCCTTCGGAGTGGTTGAAGGAGAAGTGGCGCGGGGTGAGTTTTTCGAAGACGTCGCCGCAGATTTCGCAGGCGAGGGATTGGCTGAGGGTGAGCTCGGTCCAGGGGGCGTCGGGGGACGTTTGCGAGAGGATGGAAGCGCGGTCCTTGCCTTCGCGGAAGGCGAGTTCGAGCGAGTCGGCGAGGCGGCTGCGTTGGTCGGGGTTGGCGACGAGTCGGTCGACGACGAGCTCGACGGCGACGGGGACGACGCCGGTGGGGAGGTTGCGCAGGTCGTCGAGGGTGATGATCTCGCCGGCGATGCGCACGCGTTGGAAGCCGCGTTGGCGGAGGCGGGGCAACTCGTCACGCAGGACGGCGGGTTTGGCGGTGAGGGCGGGCGCGAGGATCATGATGCGGCGGCCGGCGCATTCGGTGAGCACGCGTTCGATGTTGTCGTCGAGGGAGCGGCGGATGACGCGGCCGCCGTCCTTGGGGCAGCGTTGCTCGCCGTGCAGGGCCCAGAGCAGGCGCGCGTAGTCGGCGATCTCGGTGACGGTGGCGATGGTGCTGCGCGGGGAGCCGTTGCCGGTGCGTTGCTCGATGGCGAGGACCGGGGAGAGGCCGTGGATGAAATCGACGTCGGGGCGCTTGAGTTGCTCCAGGACCTGGCGGGCCTGGGTGGAGAGCGACTCCATGTATTTGCGGTAGCCCTCGGCGTAGAGCGTGTCGAAGGCGAGCGAGGACTTGCCCGAGCCGGAGGGGCCGGTGATGCAGATGAGTTTGCCGCGCGGGAGGCGGACCTCGAGGTTCTTGAGGTTATGTTCCCGGGCTCCCTTGATGTGAATGTGCGTGGCGGCCTGCATGGTGGTAATCGGCACGTTATCCATTCCACACACGGAGCAAGGTTGTAAGGGCAAAAGGGAGAAATCGGCTGGCGTCGGCGCGTTGCGTGTCTAGCGGTTGTGCCATGACCACGCCCTCGTCCGACGCCGGCCAGCCGCTGCTCTCGCCCACACAAAAACGTCTCGTCGGCTTCGCGCTGGGTCTGCTGGCGTTGCTGGGCACGGTCTGGATGCTGGCGACGGCACTGGGCAAGGTCGGCGAATTGCTCGGCAAATTCTACGGTGTCATCTGGCCGCTGGCCGCCGCGGGCATCCTCGCGCTGATGCTGCAACCGGTCGTCCACCTGCTGGAAACCAAGGGCAAAATGAAGCGCCTGTGGGCGGTGCTGGTGCTGTATTCGGCCTTCGTGCTCGCGCTCGCGGGATTGGCGCTGGCGATCACGCCGACCGTGGTCGAGCAGGTGTTGGACTTCATCGCGTTCATCCCGCAGTTCTGGCAAAACGCTCTCAACTACGTGCAGAACCACTACCCCGAGTGGATCGCACTGGCCGAGCGGCGCATGGCCAATCCCACGATCAAGGGCATCGTCGACGGCGCGCTCAGCGAAGCCCAGCAGGTGCTCAAGCAGATGCTGCCTTCGTTGAAGTCCGCCGGAGTGGGTGTGCTCAACGTCTTTGGTTTCCTGACCAACCTCGCGGTGCTGCCGATCTACCTGTTTTTCTTCCTGCTCTCCGGTCGCAACGACCCGACGCGCGACCTCGGCGAACACCTGACGTTTTGCCCGCCGACAAGCGCGACGACGTGGTCTTCCTCGCCACCGAGTTCGTCAACATCGTGGTCTCCTTCTTTCGCGGGCAACTGCTCATCGGCCTGATCATGGGCGTGCTGCTCGCCATCGGCTTCACGGCGGTCGGGCTGAAGTTCGGCCTGCTCATCGGCCTCGTCCTCGGCGTGCTCAACATCGTGCCCTACCTCGGCACCATCATCGGCCTGTGTATCGCCCTGCCCCTCGCCTTTCTGCAACCGGGTGGTGGCTGGGAAACGGTCATCTGGGTCTCCGCCGTCTTCGTCATCGTGCAAAACATCGAGGGCTGGTTCCTGACGCCCAAAATCATGGGCGAGCGCACCGGCCTGCATCCGGTCATGGTCATCGTCTCGATCTTCTTCTGGGGCGCGGCACTCAACGGCATCCTCGGCATGATCCTCGCCATCCCGCTGACCGCGTTCTTCGTGACCGCCTGGCGCCTGGCCAAGCGCAAATACTTCACCGCCATCCCCGGCGCCGCCGCGTCGAAGGAAGCCTGACGCCTCCCCGCGATGGGCCGCCCTGCCCCGGAAACCTGCGCCAACTGCGGCGCCGACATCCACCGCCACGCCCGCGCCTGTCCCGAATGCGGAGCCGACGAACGCACCGGCTGGCGCGAGACCGACACCTACGACGGCCTCGACCTGCCCGACTCCGCCTGGGAGGACGAGGACAACGCCACCACCGCCAACCGCCACCGCGCCCTCGGCCGTCTACAGTCGCGAAACGCCCCCGGCCGCGACCCTGACACCGGACTGCCCTGGTATTGGACCGCCGTTGCGCTGGCCCTGCTGCTCGGCGCGATTCTTTACGTGACGGGTTTGCTTTGACCGGTCGCCCGCGTCTTCATGCGCGCCATGAACCTGCGCTGGTCCCAACTTGATCGTTCCCACGACCTCGGCCTGCTCATCCTCCGCGTCGGGGTCGGCCTCATGTTTCTGTGCCTGCACGGCTGGGACAAACTCGCCGGCGGCGTCGACCGCTGGACCGGCGTCGGCCGCGCCGTGAGTTATCTCGGCATCAAGTTCGGCTACACGCTCTGGGGCTTTCTTGCGGCCATGTCCGAGGTCGTCGGCGGCGTCTGCCTCATCCTCGGCTTCCTGCACCGCCCCGCCGCGCTCGCGCTGGCGATCACCATGTTCGTGGCCACCATCTGGAAATACTATCCGTTCGGCGGCTGGGACTCCGCCGCGCACCCCGCCGCGATGCTCTGCGTCTGCCTCGCGCTGCTCTTCACCGGCCCGGGCAAATACTCGCTCGACGCCCGCGCCTGAACCCGCGCGATGAGTTGGGACGTCGTCCAGCACAAGGGCATCCACCTGCCGCAGATCGACTGGTGGCTCGACGCCACGCGCCCCGTGCCGCGCAGCTTCGTCTCGCACGCCCACTCCGACCACATCGGCCGGCACGAGGAGACGCTCTGCACCGCCGCCACCGCGCGCTTCATGCGCCTGCGGCAGCGCGAGCGCGGCGTGAAACACCTGTTGCCCTTCGGACAAACCGAGCAACTCACCCCCGACTGCACCGCCACCCTTCTGCCCGCCGGACACATCCTCGGCTCCGCGCAAATCCTGCTCGAACACTCCGCGCACGGCCGCCTGCTCTACACCGGCGACTTCAAGCTCCGGCCCGGCCTCGCCGCCGAGCCCTGCGCCACCCCGCGCGCCGACGTGCTCATCATGGAGACCACCTTTGGCCTGCCCCGCTACCGGATGCCGCCGTCCGATCAGGTCATGGCCGACATCGTCGGCTTTTGTCGCGACGCGCTCGCCGCCGGCGAGACGCCGATCCTCTTCGGCTACAGCCTCGGCAAGAGCCAGGAAATCATCCGGGGCCTGCTCGATGCCGGCCTGCCCGTCATGGCCCACGCCAAGACCCACGAGATGTGCCTCGCCTACGCCGAGCTGGGCACGCCGTTCGACGGTATCCGTCTGCTTGATACGGAATCCCCCGCCGGGCACGTGCTGCTCATCCCCCCGCAGGCCGGCACCGCCGCGCTCTTCAAGAAAATCCCCCGCCGCCGGACCGCCGTGGTCACCGGCTGGGCGCTGGATGCGGGCGCGCGCTTCCGGCACCGCGTCGACGCGGCGTTCCCTTTGTCCGACCACGCCGACTACCCCGACCTGCTGCGCTTTGTGGAAGCGGTGAACCCGGCCCGCGTGCACACCGTGCATGGCTTCGCCCGCGAGTTCGCCGCCGACCTGCGCCGACGCGGACGCGAAGCCTGGGCGCTGGGCCGCGACAACCAGCTGGAAATGCCGCTGGCCGACGGCGGGCCGTGACCACGGGATTGAAACCTTTGCCGGATTCCCCTGTCCTTGGTCCGTTCATGCCCCGCCTCCTGCCGACACTCGCCCTGCTCTGCCTCGCCGCCCTGCCCTCGCTGACGGCGCAGCCCGCCTTGCAACCCGGCGAAGCCTTCACCTACCGCGTCAGCTGGGGCCTGCTCGGCAAGGTCGGCGAGATCAACGTCAGCGAACAATCCGGCGCCACCCCCGACGTGTCGTCCATCGCCGTGAACACCCGCACCTCCGGCCTCGCGCGGCTGCTGTTTCCGTTTGAGGGCACGGCCCGGTCCTTCTTTGACCGCGATGACGGCCAACTGCTGCGCGCCTCCGCCAGCACCAAGAGCCGCCGCAAGTCCACCGAGGCCAGCATCGTCTTTGACTATGAGGCCGCGCAGACCCGTTACACCGACCATCTCAACCCGCGCCGCGACACCGTGCTCGCCCTGCCCGGCGAGCCGCCGCTGGAGCTGATCACCAGCCTCATCCGCGCCCGCGACTACAACCTCAAGCCCGGCGAGGCACGCACGGTGTCCGTGCTCTTCGACGACGAGATCTACGAGCTGCGCCTGCGCGCCGGCGACTACGAGACCATCGAAACGGCCGACGGCAAGGTCAGCGCCCTGCGCGTCACGCCCGAGCCGGTTGGCGAACCCAAGGGCATGTTCAAGCGCGGCGGGGCCATCCGCGTGTGGTTGGCCGACGACGCCGGACGCCTGCCCGTGCGGCTGGAGGTCGAGCTCAAGGTCGGCACCGCCGTCGCGTTGCTCACCGAACACTCGGCGCCGCCGGCTCCAGTCGAAACCGCCATGGTTTCGCCGACCACTCCGGGCCCGCATACGCCACCCCCACCCGCGGGCCGGCTGTGATCGTTTGGCCGACCGGCAACGTCCAGCCGTCATCCTCGACCCACAGCCCCGACCGGCGCCTCGCGGGCATGGCGTTGAACGACCGATCAAGGCCGAGCGCCCTGGTCAATCGCCCCGGCCCGACCGCGCCCTCCACGCCCCGGATCAGGATCGCCGCCGGGTAGTCGACGGGGCCGGTCACGAGATTAAGCATCTCGTGAACCCCGTAGCAGAGGTAGACATACCAAGTGCCGGCCGGACCAAACATCACGCCGGTGCGCGCCGTGCGACCCTTGCTGGCGTGACAGGCCAGGTCGCAGGGACCGTCGTAGGCCTCGGCCTCGACGATGCGCCGGCGCTCAAGCCGCCCGTCGGCCAGGCGCACGACGAGCAACC
>JBDRJH010000209.1:0-2705 GCA_043815125.1 Verrucomicrobiota bacterium | reverse complement strand
GCCTGCGCGGCCTCAAATACGGCGTCACCCGCGACTACGTCATGGGCCTGGAAGTCGTGCTCGCCGACGGCTCCGTCTGCTGGCTCGGCTCCAAGTGCGTGAAGGACGTCGCCGGCTACAACCTGCGCGACCTCTTCATCGCCAGCGAAGGCACGCTCGGCGTCGTCACCCAGGTCCTGCTCAAGCTCCTGCCCAGGCCCGCCGCGCGCCAGACCCTGCTGGCCACCTTCACCGCCATGGACGCCGCCGCCGAGACCGTCTCGGCCATCATCGCCGCCAAGATCATCCCCTGCACCCTCGAGTTCCTCGACCAGAAAACCCTCCGCTGCGTCGAGGATTTCGCCAAGGTCGGCCTGCCCCGCGACGCCGCCGCCATCCTGCTCATCGAGACCGACGGACACCCCGCGGCCGTCTCCGACGAAGCCGACGCCATTGAAAAAATCTGCGCGACCCACGGCGCCTCCTCCGTGCGCCGCGCCGCCGACGCCGCTGAGGCGGCCAGGCTCGCCACCGCCCGCCGCAGCGCCTTCAGCGCGCTCGCCCGCCTGCGCCCCACCACCATCCTCGAAGATGTCACCGTGCCCCGCAGCGAACTCGCCGGCATGATCCGCGCGGTCGATCTCATCGCGAAAAAGCACGACCTCAACATCGCCACCTTCGGCCACTTCGGCGACGGCAACCTGCACCCCACCATCCTCACCGACGAGCGCGACACCGCCGAGATGCACCGCGTCGAACTCGCCTTCGCCGACATCGTCGAGGAAACCCTCAAGCGCGGCGGCACCATCACCGGCGAGCACGGCGTCGGCCTCGCCAAAAAACCCTTCCTCAAGCGCCAGCTGGGCGACAACTCCTACGAACTCCTCCGCCTCGTCAAACGCGCCCTCGACCCCGAAGGCCTGCTCAACCCCGGAAAAATCTTCGACTGAAATTTCCACCGCGGATTACGCGAATGAACGCGGATAAAACCCTCCGCCATCTGCGCCCATCCGCGTAATCCGCGGTCAAAAAAATCCCCCGTTTCCGTGACCTCCGTCGTTAAAAATCAAAACCTTCTCAAGGGCCTCGACTACTCCGTGCTCCAGCAATGCATGCACTGCGGCATGTGCCTGCCGACCTGCCCGACCTACGATGAGACCAAGCTCGAACGCCACAGCCCGCGCGGCCGCATCGCGCTCATGCGCGCCATCGCCGACGACGAACTCGAAGTCACCAAGGCCTTCGGCGAGGAAATGTATTACTGCCTCGGCTGCCTCGCCTGCACCACCGCCTGCCCCGCCGGAGTCGATTATCCCAACCTCTTCGAAACCGCCCGCGCCGAAATCGAGCGCCAAGGCGTGCTCGACCACCCCAAGCGCGACTTCATCCGCTGGTCCGTGGTCAAGGTCCTCTTCACCCGCCCGCGCCTCCTCCGCCTCGTCGGCCGCCTGCTCTACCTTTGGCAAGCCAGCGGCGGCCAACGCGCCTTCCGAAAACTCGGCCTCACCGCGCTGCTCCCCGCCAACCTCCGCCGCCTCGAACCACAGGCGCCGACCATCCGGGCGAAGTTCTCCCATCAACTCATCACACCCGTCGAGCAACCCGCCGCGCCCGTATCCAAAAATCAACCACGCCGTGTCGCGCTGCTGACCGGCTGCGTGCAGGATCTCGTGTTCTCCGACGTCAACCGCGCCACCGCGGACGTGCTCCTGGCCAACGGCTGCGAAGTGCACACCCCGCCCGTGCAACCCTGCTGCGGCTCGCTGCACGCGCACAACGGCGACCTCGCCTCCGCCCGCGACCTCGCCCGCCGCCAGCTCGATCTGTTCAACCCGTTCGCGTTCGACGCCATCATCAGCAACGCCGGCGGCTGCGGCTCGCACCTGCGCGCCTACGGGCACCTGTTGCACGACGATCCCGACTACGCCGAACGCGCCGCCGAGTGGTCCAGAAAACTCAAGGACATCCACGAATACCTCGTCGAAATCGGCTTTCGCGCGCCGGTCGCCCCTCCCGCCCCCGCCGCGCCCGCCGCCGCGAAACCCGTCACCTATCACGAAAGCTGCCACCTGTGCCACGGGCAGAAAGTCAGCGCGCAGCCCCGGGCGATCCTGCGCGCGCTGCCCGGCGTCGAGCTGCGCGAGTGCGCCGAGTCGCAGTGGTGCTGCGGCAGCGCTGGCATTTACAACATCACCCAGCCCGTCACCGCCGAGCGCCTGCAGGTCCGCAAGACCGGCCATCTGCTCGCGACCGGCGCCCCGGTCGTGGCCACCGCTAATCCAGGTTGCCACCTGCAAATCGAAAACGGACTGAAGGCCGCCACCGGCTTTAGGGACTCGCACCGCGTGGTCCATCCGATCGTGCTGCTGGCCGAGGCTTATCGCGCCGAACGCCGGTAGTGAACGCACGATCCGCACCGCAGGCGGCGCTTGATCGAAGCGAATGACGCCGTTCGGCGGCAGGTCCATATGGTCCCGCGACGAGGTGATGGCGAAGCTCTTTACGATTCTCGACGGCGCGAAGGACTCGGTTGAATACCAAAAGCGGAAATTCAAATTCAGCCGTCGCCTTGCCGCGCTCACTTTGGGAATCGAGCGCGTGGCCGCTGCCAAGATGAGCCGGCGGCTCTTCCGCTGACCCACCTCGCGGCGCGTATTTTTGATCCTGAGTTGGAGCGTAGGATGTTCTAACAAAGTCTAACGGAGAAAATGCGATTTGGTGCGCAT
>JBDRJH010000208.1:0-4536 GCA_043815125.1 Verrucomicrobiota bacterium | reverse complement strand
TCACTCCCCCCCTTTCCCTCTCCCCTCCACCCATGCGCCACCTCCGCCTGCTGCTCGCCCTCGCCCTCCCCCTGACCGCCATCGCCACCCGCGCCGCCGAGCCGCCACCCGCCACCCGTGCCGCCGAGCCTCACGCCCCCGCCCTCGCGCCCGCCCCCGCCATCACCGCCGGCACCCTGCCCAACGGCCTGCGCTACCTCATCCGCGCCAACACCGAACCCCGCCAACGCGCCTCTCTGCGCCTCGTCGTGCACGCCGGCTCCTTCGAGGAAACCGAGACCCAGCGCGGCCTCGCCCACTTCCTCGAACACCTCGCCTTCAACGGCAGCACCCACTACCCGCCCGGCACCCTCATCGAGTTCTTCCAACGCATGGGCATGAACTTCGGCGGACACACCAACGCCTACACCTCCTTCGACCGCACCGTCTACATGCTGGAGTTGCCCAATACCAGCGACGCCACCCTCGCCGAAGGCCTGCGCGTCTTCGGCGACTACGCCGGCGGACTCCTCCTGCTCGATGCCGAGATCGAGGACGAACGCGGCGTCATCCTCAGCGAAAAACTCGCCCGCGACTCCGCCGACTACCGCGCCATGATCGCCGGCCTCGACTTCCTGCTCGGCCAGACCCGCGTCGCCCGACGCCTCCCCATCGGCACCGAAGACGTCATCAAAACCGCCACCCGCCCCGACTTCGCCGACTACTACGACACCTGGTATCGCCCCGACAACATCACCCTCGTCGCCGTCGGCGACTTCGACCCCGCCGCCTTTGAGCAACGCCTGCGCGCCCCCGACTCCCCCCTCGCCACCCTCGCCCCCCGCGCCCCCGCCCGCCCCCGGCCCGACCTCGGCCCCATCGCCGCGCCCGGCACCCTGCAAGTCGCCCACCACCACGAAGCCGAGGCCACCGCCACCACCGTCACCATCGAGACCATCGTCCCCCAGGGCCCCATCCCCGACACCGCCGCCACCCGCCTCGCCCAACTCCCCCGCGAGCTCGCCACCGCCATGCTCAACCGCCGCCTCGAAATCCTCGCCAAAGCCGAGGACGCCCCCTTCACCCGCGGCCGCGCCGGCATCCACGAAAGCTTCGACCTCTACCGCAACGCCGCCATCGAGCTCACCACCACCGCCGCCCGCTGGTCCGACGCCCTCACCCTCGCCGAAAACGAACTCCGCCGCGCCCTCGATCACGGCTTCACCGACGCCGAACTGCGCGAAGCCGCCGCCAACCTCCGCAACGCCCTGCAACAAGCCGTCGCCACCGCCCCCACCCGCCGCTCCCCCGACCTCGCCACCGAACTCGTCGCCGCCGTCACCAACGACACCGTGCCCACCACCCCCGAGGCCGACCTCGCCCTCTACGGCCCCGCCCTCGACACCCTCACCCCGGCCGACTGCCACGCCGCCCTCGTCGCCGGCTTCGCCGCCCCCCAATTCCACGTCTCCGTCGTCGGCAACGCCCTCCTCGGTGCGGACCCCGCCGCCACCATCACCGCCGCCTACGACGCCGCCCGCGCGCTCCCGGTCAAGGCCCCCGACGCCACCGCCGACGACACCTTTGCCTACACCGACTTCGGCCCCGCCGGCACCGTCGCCACCCGCGAACACATCGCCGACCTCGACCTCACCCTCGTCACCTTTAAAAACGGCGTGCGTCTCAACCTCAAAAAAACCGACTTCGAGGCCGACACCATTCACCTCCGCGCCCGCGTCGGCACCGGCCAGCTCACCGAACCCGCCGACCAACCCGGCCTCGCCTGGTTCTCCGGCCTCACCTTCACCGCCGGCGGACTCGGCCGTCACTCCGCCGACGACCTCGCCCGCGTGCTCGCCGGCCGCAACGTCGGCCTCGGCTTCCGCGCCGCCGAAGACGCCCTCGTCTTCAACGCCGCCACCACCCCCGCCGACCTCACCCTGCAACTCCAGCTCCTCGCCGCCCACCTCACCGACCCCGGCTACCGCGACGAAGCCCAACGCACCGCCCGCAAAGCCATCGATCAATTCTACAACCGCCTCGAAACCACCCCCTCCGGCCCCCTGCAAATGGAGGTCCCCCAACTCCTCGCCGGCGGCGACCAACGCTTCGCCCTGCCCACCCGCGACGAAGCCGAAGCCCGCAACCTCGACCAAGTCCGCGCCTGGCTCGCCCCCCAACTCGCCACCGGCCCCATCGAACTCGCCCTCGTCGGCGACCTCGACCCCGACACCACCATCGCCGCCGTCGCCGCCACCCTCGGCACCCTCCCCCCCCGCGCCCCCAAGCCCCCGCTCACCGAAGCCCGCACCGTGAGCGCCCCCGCCGAACCCATCGTCGCCACCCTGCCCGTCCAGACCACCATCCCCAAAGGCGTCGTCGCCTGCTACTGGCCCACCACCGACGCCATGGACGTGCACCTCGCCCGCCGCGTCGGCCTGCTCGCCGAGATCTTCGCCGACCGCCTCCGTCTCAAAGTCCGCGAGGAAATCGGCGGCGCCTACAGCCCCGACGCCGGCAGCCTCATGAGCGACACCTACCCCGGCTACGGCTGGCTGCTCACCAACATCACCGTCGACCCCGGGCGCGCCCCCGAGATCGAGGCCGCCGTGCTCGCCATCGCCGCCGACCTGCACGACCACGGCGTCACCGCAGACGAGTTGGAACGCGCCCGCCGCCCCATCCTCAACTCTCTGGAGGAAAGCGCGCGCACCAACAGCTACTGGATCGGCGCCGTGCTCGCCTCCGCCCAGGAGCAACCCCAACGCCTCGACTGGGCCCGCAGCCGCCCCACCGACTTCGCCACCGTCACCAAGGCCGAGCTCGACGCCCTAGCGCAAAAATACCTCTCCCCCGACCGCGCCTTCCGCTTCACCATCGTCCCCGCCCAGCCCGAGTAAAACACCCCAAGGAGCGCCGGTTGCCAACCGGCGTCGGGCTAACGCCCCCCGATCTCCACAGCCGCCCCACGGTAGCGCCGGCACCCTGCCGGCCGTCGACCAAAACAGGCAGGCAGGATGCCTGCGCTACCGTAGGCCCGCGGGCCTGCGTCCGATACCTCGTGCGCCGCACCGGCGCTACATCCCGTCCAGCGGCGAACGCACCCCCAGCCCCGGCTTCTGCATCACATGCGTATACCGCGTAAAAAAGCTACGCTTCACGCGGTTTTTGGCCCTTTCGTGCCGGTCGTGTCTGAAAATGTATCGCGCACTGCTTTTGTAACAATTGACGACCTGCTCCACTTTTCAAAAAGCGCTCCCGTCCGAGAGCGTCCTCTTCACAGAGATATGATTCGTAATAAATAAGCACCCATGGACCACGATGACGCGTGGACATCGACCGTCCGCTTTGATGCTCCTTCAACCGCCGCTTAAGATCGCTGCTGAACCCAATGTAGAGACCATCATCCGACTCGGATTGCAGCACATAAACGTAATACACAACTGCTGACCCTAAATCCTTTCAGGCCGCGTGGGCGAGCGACAAAGACCGCGTGGGCGAAGCCCTATACGCGGCCTTCACCCGAAGCCGCAGGCACTCCATCAGCCGCATTCCCGTGCCATACAACAGACGCAACATCAGCCCCGCCGTTCCGTCCACTCCCAGCATCAGGCGCTTCACCTCGTCCTGTCCGAGCACCACCGGCAAATGCCGCCCCCTCGCCGCCCGCAACGTCTCCCCCAGCTCCCCCATTTCACGGTTCAGCACCCGCCTGAAAAAATACAACAACGCCGACAACGCCTGGTTCTGGGTGCTCGCCGCCACCCGGCGCTCCACCGCCAAATGCTCCAGAAACGCCCGCACGTTGTCCGCCTCAGGCGGCACCGAGCCGATGAACGCCAGATAACGCCTGAGCATCTCGATATAGCTCTGCTCGGTGCGCAGCGAATAATGATTGAGGCGCAGAGACCTGCGCAGCGCCTCGATCCAATCCGCCGACATGGAATGCGGTGCCGTCGCCGCCACCCGCGAAACCGCCGGGGCCATGCCCTCGTTGACCCCCGCCACCTTGACCCGAAACTTCAAGGCCGGCTTGCCGATCTTCGGATCATGATCCCAACGCCAACGCTCGATGCCTCGCTTTAACAGGATCAAGGCCTGCCGGATCTCCTGCAGCAGCTGCCCCGAAGGAGGCGGTGACTCCCCGCGAATGTAAGCGCTGTAGGCCGCCACCGCGGTCGGGAAATCAAAAGACTCGCAATTAAGACGTGAAAACCCCACAAACCTTTCCATATGAAGCCCCAGCCAAGCAGCATCGACATTTTCGGCATCGAGGGCGTTCACCGCCAAGACACGCTTGGTCCAACCCTGCAACTCACGGGACGGCATATTTTTCATACTTTGTTTACAAGTGCAATTTACCCAAAAAGTCCACTTTTTTACGGATTTGCAGGCCTAAACCCGGGATAGGCCAACTTTTTTACACCTATACAACGTTCGGCAAAATTGAAGAGCGCTGTTGTATATGAAACCGAGAGGCACAGCTGATTCGTCCGCGCTGACCGCGCCCGTGGCGGTCGCATGCGTGGGTTTGCGCCGCTGGACCGAGAGTTGCGG
>JBDRJH010000207.1:0-4021 GCA_043815125.1 Verrucomicrobiota bacterium | reverse complement strand
TCCAGCGGCGCAAACCCACGCATGCGACCGCCACGGGCG
Organism: Verrucomicrobiota bacterium; assembly: GCA_043815125.1. Taxonomy (GTDB): domain Bacteria; phylum Verrucomicrobiota; class Verrucomicrobiia; order Opitutales; family Opitutaceae; genus JAUWBF01. The sequence continues at coordinate 3,982 of JBDRJH010000207.1, read as the reverse complement.
CGGTCAGCGCAGACTCTTCTGATCTGCCTCTCGGTTTCATATAAACAGCGCTCTTCAATTTTGCCGAACGCTCAAGCTTAGCGAGCCGGTTGCTTGGCGCGGTCAGTGCCCGCACGCAGTGCGGAAATAGCACTGACCGTGACAAGCAATCGGCTTCGCTGGGCGCTTTGTTAGGCTCATTTTTTATTTTCTTCCGTGGTATCAGATGATTTGGGTTGGGGATCTCTCCAGTCAGGTCGCAGGCCAGCGACAAATTCTTGACGCACCATAGTCAATGAAGGCTCCCAGCCATTTTCTGCTTCGACCTCGCCAATACAGCCCCAGCAATCGCCGCCACAATCACCTGAGAGTGGGTCATTCGGGTTGTTTAACGTGCGTTTGCAAATCGAGCATTCCATACGACTATATCGGCTTCGACTTCCTCTGGTTAGATTTATTTCTGCCTAACGTTCAAAGTGAGCCGCGAGCATGGCTGGCGCATTTTGTGCTGCTCGGAGCACAAAATGTGACAGCCATGCTCGTTGGCTCCACTGCCTTGTTAGCCTCCGTGGTTTTTATTTTTGATTGGGAGTAATCTGGCGAAGTTGGGTAAGCACTTCCTGACCGTAGTAAAATAACGTTCTAGCTGGCGAATCCTTCTTTTCTATATCGCTCATAGGGAATGAAACTCGGGGGCCGACCGACGGGGTCAGGCCGTAAATTGGCAATTAAATCGAGGTAAACGGCGGCCAAGTGCTGGATTGATCGCGGGTGCCGGCGTTCGCCGCTGGATGGGATTTAGCGGAGGGACGGTGGGGCCAGCGCCGTGACCGGCGCTGCTACGAGGTGGAGCGGGGGGGCGGGTTTCGGAGGGCCGACGGGGACGTCGGCGTTCCCGGGGGAGAGCAGTTTCCGCTCAGAAGCGGAAGCTGGAGCTGACTTGGAAGACGGCGGAGACGATCGCGTAGGCGAGGAAGGCGACGAAGGCGAAGGCGAAGGCGAGCACCGCGCCGGATACCGTGGTCGTGAAGGTGTGGAGCCAGCGGTCGAGCTCGGCGCGGTAGCTGCGGGCGATGTCGCGCAGGCCGGGGGCGAGGTTGCCGGTCTGCTCGGCGATGCCAACGCGGTCGATCAAGAGGCGGGGGAAAAAGCCGGTGCGTTGCAACGCGCCCGACAGGCTCTCGCCTTCGAGCACGCGGTCGGTGGCGGCGTTGAGGCGTTCCTTCAGGGCTTCGTTGCCCACGGTGCGCTCGGTCAGGCGCAGGGCGTCGGCGGTGGTGACGCCGTTTTCCAGCAGGACCGAGAGGGTCTGGCAAAAGTTGAGGACGGTGGTGCGGGTGATGAGTCCGTTGATGAAGGGGATGCGCAGCATGAGCGCGTCGAAGGCGAGCCGGCCGGCGGCGGTTTTGCGCCAGCCGAAGATGGTGACCAGCGTGACCACGGCGCCGACGAGCACGAAGGGGCCGTAGTGCAGGGTGGCTTCCGAGATGATGATGAGCAGCCGGGTGGAGGGCGGCATGTTGCCTCCGAGCGAGTCTAGCAGGGTTTGCAGGCGCGGCAGCAGGAAGAACAGGAAGAAGAGGATGACGCCGCAGGCCAGCAGGCAGATGAAGCCGGGGTAGGCCATGGCGGCGATGAGCTTGGAGCGCATCTCCTTGACCTCGCGGAAGTGGATGATGAGGCGTTCGAGGACTTCGCCGAGGTTGCCGGTGGCCTCGCCGGCGGCGATGAGGTTGACGGTCTGCGAATCAAAGACCGCGGGGTAGGCGGCGAGGGCGGCGGACAGGCTGTGGCCTTCGCCGAGCCGGCTCCAGATGCCGGCGAAGAGCGTGCGCTGGCGGGGGTGTTGCAGGCGCAAGGCGAGCAGGCGGATGGCTTCGCCGGCGGACATGCCGCTGCGGATGAGGTCGGCGAGGCCTTCGAGGAAGGGCAGGCAGTCCTTGCGGGTGGGCGCGGTCTTGCCGGCGGGTTTGGCGGGGGTGACGGTATCGGCCGCGACGGCCGACGGGCCGCCTGCGGGGGAGGTGTCCTTGGGTTTGCGGCGGGCAGGGGTCTTGGCGGCGCCTTCTTCCTGAATGCGCACGGGCTGGAGGCCCCGGGCTTGCAGGCGGCGCACGGCGTCGCGCCGGGTGGGCGCGTCGAGCGTGCCGGCGGAGGTCTGGCCGGTGGCGTCGCGGGCACTGTAGGCGAAGGCGGGCATGGGGTTAAGTGAGTCGAAGGTCGAAGGTCTGACGGTCACAGGTCGGGTGCCGCGGGTGGGCGTCGCGAGCGGCCGATGACTTTTGACTTTGAGACATGTGACTTTGGACTACAGCACGACGGACTGAGCTCCGCTCAGTCGGTCGTGCTGATGGCGCGGAGGAGTTCTTCGAGGGTGGTGCTGCCTTCGCGGACTTTTTCCCAGCCGGATTGCACGAGGGTTCTCATGCCGTCGGCGCGGGCGCGTTCGGTGAGGGCGCGGTTGGATTCGCGTTTGACGATGAGGTCGTGGAGGGGTTTGGGGCGCAGGATTTCGAAGATGCCGATGCGGCCGCGGTAGCCGGTGCCGCGGCATTTGCGGCAGCCGACGGGGTGCTGGAGTTGGTCGATGCCGATGGCGTCGACGGTGGGCAGGCCGAGCGCGGTGAGGGTGGCGCGCAGCTCCGTGGGGTCGACGGGCTTGGGGGCGGTGCAGTCGGGGCAGAGGCGGCGCACGAGGCGTTGGGCGATGACGAGTTCGACGGCGGAGGCGACGAGGAAGGGTTCGACGCCCATGTCGATGAGGCGGGTGATGGCGCCGGGGGCGTCGTTGGTGTGCAGGGTGGAGAAGACCAGGTGACCGGTGAGGGAGGCGCGGATGGCGATCTCGGCGGTCTCGAGGTCGCGGATTTCGCCGACCATGATGACGTCGGGGTCCTGGCGCAGGGTGTGGCGCAGGGCGGAGGCGAAGGTGAGGCCGATCTCGGCGCGGGTCTGGACCTGGTTGGCGCCGGGGACCTCGTATTCGATGGGGTCTTCGATGGTGATGATGCGCAGGTCGGGGGAGTTGATCTTGCGCAGGAAGGCGTTGAGGGAGGTGGATTTGCCGGAGCCGGTGGGGCCGGTGACGAGGATGATGCCGTGGGGGAAGTCGAGGACGTGGTTGATCTGCGCCTGCTCGTCGGGGCTCATGCCGATCTTTTCCATGGAGAAGGCTTCCTTGCGCTGGTTGAGCAGGCGCAGGGAGATGGATTCGGCGTAGATGGTGGGGATGGTGGAGACGCGGATGTCGAGGTTGGTGGAGCCGGCGCGGAAGTTGATGCGTCCGTCCTGCGGCGGGCGTTTTTCGGAGATGTTGAGGCGCGCCATGATTTTGAGGCGCGAGATGATGGCGTCCTGAAAGCGCAGGAGGTTCTCCGGCACGGGCACGGCGACGAGCAGGCCGTCGACGCGGTAGCGGATGCGCAGCTGGCCTTCCTGGGGTTCGAAGTGGATGTCGGTGGCGGCGTCGGTGACGGCCTGGGCGATGACGTCGGTTACGAAGCGCACCACGGCGGCGTCCTGGTCGGCGTCGAGGTTGGAGTCGGCGGCGGCGTCGGCGGGCAGGAGGTCGTCGTCGTCGGAGTCGTCGAGGGAGCCGGAGCCGACGCCGTAGTTTTCAACGATGAGTTGTTGGACGCGTTCGGCGGGGGCGAGGTGCCAGACGAGGGGGCGGGGGGTGAAGGTGGCGATCCAGTCGGTCATCTCCGGGGTGGGGGGCCAGGAGGTGGCGAGGTGAAGGGGGGCGGTGTCGGCGGCGGGGGTGTCGTCGGGGGCCAGCGCCGTGACCGGCGCTGCTACGGGGACGGCGAGGGGGATGGCCTGGAAGTCGGAGGCGAGGCGGGGCGGCAGCAGGCGGAGGCTGTCGAGGTCGGCGGCGGGGTTGAGCTCGGCGGGCAGGCCGGTGGCCTCGGCGAGGGCGAGGCAGACGGTGTCGTCGGCGAATTGGAGGGCGGCGGCGAGCAGGGGCTGGCGTTGTTCGCGGGTGGCCTCGGCGAGGGCGGCG
>JBDRJH010000206.1:0-24742 GCA_043815125.1 Verrucomicrobiota bacterium | reverse complement strand
TTCTCGGCCGCGGTGATCTTGCCGTCGAGCTTGGCCAGCGCGCCCTCGATGTCGCCCTGCGACTCCAGCTTGCGGCGCAGCCCGTCGCGCGCGGCGGCCACCGCCTCCGGATCGCCGCCGTGTTTGCGCTTGGCCTCCAGCCAGGCGTTCATGCGGGTCTGCAGATCCTCGGCCTGCTCGGGGTCAAAGTTCAGCTCGCCGCCCAGCGCCTCGAACTCCGCGCCGAGATCGGCCAGCTCGATGCTCGCCGACATCAACCGGTCCGCCAGCGGCTTGCTCGCCGGATCCAGTTCCTCCAACTGGCGCGCCACCCGCAGCAGCGCGGCCACCCGCGGGGTCACGCCGTCGTCGCCGGTGAGCCCGCCGGCCAGCGCGCCGGACAGCTCGAGCAGCTCCTGCGCGCTGCTCATGCGCTGGTAGTCGCGCTCCAGCGCCTCGATCGCCTCCGCGGAAAGGTCGAGCTTGTCGAGCCTGGCCAGCTGGCCTTGGAAAAACGAAATCTGATCCGGCTCCAACCGCGCCTCGCCGGCGAGTTGCTCGCGCTCGTCCTGCAAGGCGCGCCAGCCGTCATACTCTTTTCGATACGCCGCCAGCGCGTCGCCCGAGCGACCGAAGAGGTCGAGCAGCTCCAGCTGGCAGGAATCCTTGAGCAGCCGGCGCGGTTCGCTCGGTCCGTGAAAGTCGACCCACTGCTCGCCCAGTCGCTGCAAGGCCGAGAGCGTGGCCAGGCTGCCGTTGACGGTGATCTTCGGCGCCTTCTCGCGCGGCACGGTGCGCTTGAGGATCAGCACGCCGTCCTCGCAGACCGGCAGTTCCAATTCGGCCAGGACCGCGTCGATCTTTTGCGAGTCGGTGAAAAACAGCGCGGCCTCCACCTCGCAGGCGGCCTCGCCCTGGCGGATGATGGTCTTGTCGGCCCGCTCGCCGGCCAGCAGCGACAACGCGCCCAGCAGGATGCTCTTGCCCGCGCCGGTCTCGCCGGTGACGACGGTGAAGCCGTCCTCGAACTCGAGGGCGACCTCGGCCAACAACGCCAGATTCTTGATGCGGAGCGATTGAAGCATGTGCGAAAAAACGAGTGAGAGCCACGCCCCCGCCACTCCGCAAGCCTGCGCAGGCCGCGCCCGCAAAATCCGGGCACAAAAAAGCGACAAGCCGTTGATTGCTTGCCGCTTAAAAAATGGTGGACCCTACAGAACTCGAATCTGTGACCTCTTCCATGTCAAGGAAGCGCTCTAACCAACTGAGCTAAGGGTCCGTAAAGGAGAGTTGCGGAGTAAGCACGACCGCCCCACCCCCGCGCAAGTCAAAATCTCAAAGAAATTGAGGCTCATTATGGAACCACCGATTCATGGCCTCGTTTCGAAGAGTATCTCATAATCTGAGGAACGAAGACGCCCTTTTATTTTCCAGCTGCACAGCCTTCCCTTTTCACAACATCCGGGCTTTGTTCAAAATCATGCATATCGAATACCTTCGCGTTAAAAACTTCCGAGCTTTCCGGGAGGTCGAGCTGCGCGACATTCCACGCTTTGCAGTGATTGTCGGTGCGAACGGAACAGGGAAATCCACTCTTTTTTCCATCTTCGGCTTTTTGCGCGATGCTATGACGTCCAACGTCACAACCGCCTTGGCCAGACTAGGAGGGAGTCGGGGATTTGAAGAAGTGCGAAGCCGAGGCTGTGATGGCCCGATTGAGATCGAACTCAAATTCCGAGAGACCAACAGCCGCCCCTTGGTAACTTACGAATTGGTTATAGCTGAACGCGCCGGACGTGTTACGGTTCTCCGAGAAATTTTAAAATATCGCAGAGGCAGTGGTGGCAAGCCGTGGCACTTCCTAGATTTTGCCGAGGGGCGAGGTGAAGCCGTCACGAACGAAGTGGACAGGGTGCAACGGGAAGAGGAGCTGACCCGGAAACCTCAGGTTCTCAAGTCATCTGACTTACTGGCAATAAAAGGTCTGGCCCAATTTGAGCAGTTCCCGGCGGCAGTGGCTCTGGGCAATCTGATCGAACGCTGGCATGTTTCGGATTTCCATATCAGCAGTGCCCGACCCGAACAAGAAGTTGGCTACGCCGAACACCTGTCCCGCGAAGGAGAAAATCTCTCCCTCGTGATCGATTATCTACACAAGCAACACCGCCCCATATTCGACAACATCCTGACCAAGCTCAGCCAACGTGTTCCTGGCGTGTCTCACGTAGAGGCCAAAACCACTGACTACGGCAAAGTGCTGCTTAAGTTTCAGGACGGCAGCTTTCACGAACCATTTCTCGCCCGCTACGTTTCGGACGGAACCATCAAGATGCTCGCGTATCTTGTGCTCTTGCACGATCCCGATCCCCACCCCCTTCTCTGTGTCGAGGAACCGGAGAATCAACTTTACCCGTCACTACTGACCGAACTTGCGGAGGAATTCCGTTCTTACGCCGACAGAGGCGGCCAAGTCTTTGTTTCTACACACTCCCCGTCATTTCTCAATGCCGCCGAACTAGGCGAGGTCTTCTGGATTCAGAAAGTTGAGGGCTACAGCAAAGTGCTTCGTGCTCGCGATGACGCACAGATCGCCGCGTTCATGCAAGAAGGCGACCAACTCGGCTATCTCTGGAATCAGGGGTTCTTCCAAGGCGCTAATCCACAATGAGAGAAACGGTCTTCTTTTTGGAAGAGTCCTCAGCTCGAGCTTTGCTCGTAGGTCTTTTGCCGCGATTAGGTTTCGATCTCGCGCAAGTGCGCTTTGTTGTCTTCGAGGGAAAGTCCGACTTGGAAAAACAAATTGAGCGCAAACTGCGCGCTTGGCTGAATCCCCACAGCCAATTTGTCATCCTGCGCGATCAGGACTCTGGTGATTGCTCCAAGATAAAGAATGGTCTTGTCGAAAAATGCCGACGTGCCGGCCATCCCACGACCCTTGTCCGCATCGCCTGCAGAGAACTGGAAAGTTGGTATCTTGGCGACTTAAAAGCCGTGGAAACCGGCTTCTGCCTGCGTAATCTAGCCCGTCACCAAGCCACAGCCAAATATCGCCGTCCCGACTTGCTCGGCAATCCGAGCCTAGAGCTGCGCCAATTAACCGCCAACCGTTACCAGAAAATTGGGGGATCCCGAATACTCGGACACCATCTGTCCCTCACTGAAAATTCCTCGCGCAGCTATATGGTCTTTTTGAGCGGAATCCAATCCCTACTCGCACCCAGAGACCCGGCAAGTTGAGTATTATCCCGGCAAACCCAACCACGCCTGCGCGGCGTCGCGGTCGGCGGCGATGGCGGCGCGGAGTTCGTCGACTCCGGCGAAGCGCGTCTCGGGACGCAGGAAATGCAGCCACTCGACCCGCAGGCGGTCGCCGGGACCGAAGGGGCAATCCTCGCCAAGCAGGTGGATCTCGAGCTGCGGAGCAGTCGTTTGCTCGACGGTCGGACGCAGGCCGAAGTTCATGACCGCGGGCAACGCCTCTGAGCCTTCCGCCTTGGAAACGCGCGCGACATAAACGCCGAGCCGCGGCGACAGGGTCGCCCCCCACGGCAGGTTCAGCGTGGGGAAGCCGATGGTGCGACCGAGCTGCTTGCCGGGCGTCACCACGCCGGCCGAGCAATAGGCGCGGCCCAACAGCGTATTGACTTCCTCGATACGACCGTCCGTCAGCGCGGCGCGGATGCGCGTGCTGCTGATGGGTTCGCCGTCGTGGTTGATGCGCGGGGCGCTGACCACGTGCACGCCGTGGCGTTTGGCCTCGGCGACGAGCAGGTGGATGTCGCCGCGGCGACCGCGGCCAAAGCGCCAGTTTTCGCCGACATAGATCGCGTTCAGCCCGGGCAGGCTGGCGCGCAGGTGGGGAATCAGCTCCTCGGCCTCGATGGCGGCAAACGCGGGATCGAAGGGTTGCACGATGACGGCGTCCATGCCGAGCGCCGACAACGCGTCGACCTTGGCGGAGTCCTCCATGATAAGGCGCACGGGGTCCTGAGGACGAAACAGATGGCTGGGATGCGGGGAGAACGTCAGCACCGCGCCGACGCCGCCGGTGCGGCGGGCGTTGAGCACGGCGGCGTCGAGCACCGCGCGGTGGCCGATGTGCACGCCGTCGAACATGCCGACCGCCAGGTGCAGCGGGCGCCGGCCCGGCAGGGCGGCGGCTGCGGCGATACTGGGATAGAGTCGGGTCACGGTTGTCGGCGGTTCATCCCAGGGCCACCGAGGGGGCGGCCTTGTAGATGGGCACCAGCGCGGCCTCGAGCTCGGCGGGGGTCATCTTTTGCACCTGCTCGAGCGTGAGGGCCCGGTCGACGTGGAAGTCGCCGGAGAAGGTGCGGCGCAACGCGGAGAGGTGGGCGCCGCAGCCGAGCTTCTGGCCGAGGTCGTGGGCGAGCGTGCGCACGTAGGTGCCCTTGGTGCTGCGCACGACGAAGTCGATTTGCGGCGACTCCCAGCGGGTGCAGTCGAACTTGGAAACGCGGATGAAGCGGGCCTCGCGCTCGACCTCTTCGCCGGCTCGGGCGGATTTGTAGAGGGGGCGGCCGTTGATCTTCACGGCGGAGAACATGGGCGGGGTCTGGTATTGGTCGCCGAGCATGGACTGCATGGCGGCCTTGACGTCGGCCTCGGTGAGGACGGGCACGGGACGCGTCTCCACGACCTCGCCCTCGGCATCCTGGGTGTTGGTGGCGCTGCCGAGCGTGATGGTGCCGGTGTATTCCTTGTCGGCGCCCATGAGAAACTGGGAGAGCTTGGTGGCCTTGCCGAGCAGCACGATGAGCAGGCCGGTGGCCATGGGGTCGAGCGTGCCGGCGTGGCCGATGCGCTTCATCTTGAGGATGCCGCGCAGGCGGGCGACGACATCGTGCGAGGTGTGCTCGGACGGCTTGTCGATGAGCAGAACGCCGTTGAAATCGTTGGGCGGGGCGCGCATCAGGCGGAGGGGGTTTTGACCGAGGCGATCTCCTCGGCGAGGGCGGCGACGAGCTGGGCGCGGAAGGCCTCGAGGGTGACGCCCTTGGCGTTGAGGCCGGCGGCGCAGGCGTGGCCGCCGCCGTTGAAGCGGGCGGCGACGCGGTCCATGCGGTAGACGGGCGTGGTGGAGCGCAGGCTGGCCTTGATGGCTCCCTCGCGCATCTCGATCAGCACGCCGATTTCCACGCCCTCGATGCTGCGGGCGTAGTCGACCATGCCCTCGGTGTCCTCGGGCGTGGTGCCGGTCTCGGCGTAGGAGCCCTCGGGGAGCAGGCCGACGCAGACGAGGCCGTCGCACTCGGTCTTGAACGAGGCGAGGAAGCGCTGGAGGAGCTGGAGTTTGCCGAAGGTTTCCTGCTCGTAGAGTTCGTTGCCGGCGAGGGCGGGGTCGGCGCCGCGCCGCACGAGCTCGGCGGCGATCTCGAAGCAGCGGCCGGTGGTGGCGGGAAAGCGGAACTGGCCGGTGTCGGTGGCGATGCCGACAAAGAGGCCCTGCGCGGTGAGGGCGTCGAAGTCGATGCGGGCGTCGAGGAACATGCCGGCGAGGATCTCGCCGGTGGCGGCGGCGGCGGTGTCGATGTAGTTGTGCTCGCCGTAGCCGATGTTGGAAAGGTGGTGGTCGATGTTGCCGGCGGGGGCGGCGAAACGGGCCTTGACGGCCTCGCCGGCGCGGCGGAGGTCGGCGCAGTCGACATAGACGGCGTCGTAGTCCTGCGCGTCGAGCTGGTCGAAGCGCACGAAGGGCGTGTCGCCGACGAGGAATTGCAGGCGGCGGGGCACGGGGTCGGGGTTGACGCAGAGGGCGTCGATCCCGCGCGCGCGCAACACACGGCAGAGGGCGACTTGCGAGCCGATGCAATCGCCGTCGGGGCGGGAGTGGCCGATCACCGCGACCTGGCGGCCCTGCAGACGTTCAAAGAGGGCCGGCAGACCGGCCGAGAGTTGCGGAAAGTGAGCGGACATGAGCAAGCGCGGCGGTTGGGACGACGACGTGACGGCTGAAAAACGACCGTGGGATCAGACGCCGTCGTCGGCGGGTTTAGCCTTTTCCTGGGCGGTCAGTTCATCGAGCAGGCCGAGCACGCGGTTGCCGCGCTCGGTGGAGGTGTCGATGTGGTAGGTGAGCAGGGGCATCTGCTTGAGCACAAGGTTGCGGGCGAGTTCGTGCCGGATTTCCTTGGCGTGATGCCGGAGCCAGTTGAAGCGCTCGGCGACATGATCGTCGTCGCCGGTGACGGAGACGAAGACCTTGCCGTGCTGCAGGTCGGGGGTGACCTCCACGCCGGTGATAGTGATGGTCACGGCCTCGGACTGGTAACGCTTGCGCAGGACGGCCCCGATCTCGCGGTGGATGAGTTCGTTGACGCGAAGGATGCGGGTGGACATGGCGGCGGGTGGCGATGGCGGCGGCGGGACTGGGTCCGCCGCCGGATGGCGTTGTTAGAGCGAGGCGCGGACCTTCTGGACCTCGTAGACCTCGATGACGTCGCCCTCGGCGTAGCCGTTGAAGTCGTCGAGCTTGATGCCGCACTCGAGGCCGGCGCGGACTTCGTTGGCGTCGTCCTTGAAGCGCTTGAGCGTGGCGATCTTGCCCTCGTGCACGATGTCCTTCTTGCGACGGAGACGGGCGGGGGCGTTGCGGGTGATCTTGCCTTCGGTGACGAGACAGCCGGCGACGAAGCCCTTGCCCTGGGCAAAGGTGGCGCGGACCTCGGCGGCGCCGAGCTTGACCTCCTTGAGGTCGGGATCGAGCAGGTCGGCCATCATCTCCTTCACCTTGTCGGCGAGTTCGTAGATGATGTCGTAGGTCTCGATGCGCACGCCGTGATGCTTGGCCAGCGGAGTCACGCCGTTCTCGAGCTTGGTGTTGAAACCGATGACGACCGCGCCGCCGGAGGCGCCGGCCATGAGCACGTCGTTCTTGGTGACGAGGCCGACGTCGGTCGAGACAACCTCGAGCGAGACCTTGCTGCTCTGGATGCCTTCGAGGACGCTACGCACGGCCTCGGTGGAACCGAACACGTCGGTTTTGACAATGACCTTGAGCGTCTTTTGCTGGGTGGCGGCGATGTTGGCGAAGAGGCTTTCAACCGAGACTTCCTTCGGCGCGGAGGCGACGGTGGCGGCGGTTTTCTTGATCGCGTGCTGGGCTTCCTCGGCGAGGTTCTCGGCCTCGCGGGCGTTCTTGACGGTGGTGAAGCTGCCACCGCTGTCGGGCGTGCCGGACCAGCCGATGACGCGAACGGGGGTGGAGGGCGGGGCCTCCTTGAGGTTCTTGCCCTGGTCGTCGAACATGGCGCGGACCTTGGCCCACTGGGCGCCGCAAACGATGGCGTCGCCGACGCGGAGAGTGCCGCGCTGCACGATGACGGTGGCGAGCGGACCGCGGCCGACGTCGATCTGCGACTCGATGATGACGCCGCTGGCGGGGGCCTTCGGGTTGGCCTTCAGCTCGAGCACGTCGGCCTGGAGGTTGATCATGTCGAGCAGGTCGGGGATGCCGTCGCCCTTGAGGGCGGAGACGGGCACGGTGACGGTTTCGCCACCCCAGTCCTCGGCGGCGATCTCGCGTTCCTGCATCATCTGCTTCACGCGGTCGGGGTTGGCGCCCTTCACGTCCATCTTGTTGATGGCGACCATGAGCGCGACGCCGGACTCCTTGATGTATTTCAGAGCCTCGTCGGTCTGCGGCATGAAGCCGTCGTCGGCGGCCACCACGAGGATGGCGATATCGGTGACCTGGGCGCCGCGGGCGCGCATCTTGTTGAAGGCGGCGTGGCCGGGGGTGTCGAGGAAGGTGATCTGGCGGCCGTCCTGCTCGACCTGATAGGCACCGATGTGCTGGGTGATGCCGCCGGCCTCGCCCGCGGCCACCTTGGCCTTGCGGATGGCGTCGAGGAGCGAGGTCTTGCCGTGGTCGACGTGACCGAGGATGCAGACGATCGGGGGACGGGAGGCGAGGTTGGCGGCCTCTTCCTTTTCGACGCGTTTTTGTTTTTCCTTCTCGGTTTCCTTGGGGGCCTGCTGCGGGGCGGACTCGCCGCGGTGCTTGATCTCCAGCAGGAAGCCGTGTTTCTCGGCGAGCTGGATGGCCACGGGTTCCTCGATGGACTGGTTCATCGAGGCAAAGATGCCGGCCTCCATGAGCTCGGAGATGAGCTTGAAGGGCTTCACGCCGAGCGCGGTGGCGAAGTCGCGGACGATGATCGGGGGCTTGAGGTGAATGATCTTCACGTCGCCCTCGGTGGTGATGGTCGCGGTCTGCGCGGGCGGCATGGCCGGCATCACGGGAACGCCGGGGGCCGAGATGGCCGGAGGTGCGGAGGGAGCCTTGGGCGACCCGACGGGAGGCGGCGGCGGCGGCGCGGAGGCGGCGGCGCGAACCGGCACCGGAGCGGGCGAAGGCGCGGGCGACGCCACGGGAGCAGGGACCGGAGCAACCGCAGGGGCCGTCGGCGCGGAGGCGCGAGCCGGCGGGGGCGGAGGCACGGAGACGGGACGTGGGGCGTTGGGCCGGACAGGCACGGGAGGGGGGGGGGGCGGGGCGGAAACGGCGCGGACGGGAGCCGGCGACGCGGGAGGCTGAGAGGGGGCGACGGGCGCAGGGGCGGCCGGGGCTTTGGCGGCGGCTTCGGCGGCGGCAGCCTCGGCTTTTTCACGGGCGACGTCCTCGGCGCTCTTTACCATGACTCCGGAGGGCAGCTTGGTGGTGAAAGCGCCGGGAGTGGTGGCTTCCTCGGGGGACACCGGGGAGCTTTCCGCGGGGGAGTCCTCGTTGCCGGCGGCGGGGACTTCATCGGTCGCGGTTTGCGCGGCGAATTCCTCCTGCAGAGCTTCCGCGGAGATGTTGTCGATCGTGCTGGAAACGCTCTTAACGTCGTATTTGCGTTCCTTGAGCAGGGCCAACAATTCCTTGTTGTCCATGCCGATCTTCTTCGCGAGTTCGTGGATGCGGATGCTCATTCTGCAGGTATATAGGGTCGGTCCGGGCGGTGCGGCGGGAAATGGTTTTCGGTTGTGAGTTTACTGCTGCGCGCTGGCGACGCGGGCAATGATGTCCTGGGACTCCTCGGGGGTGAAGCCGGCCTCGACGAGGTCGTCGGCCTCGACGCCCTCGAAGGCGGCGGGAGAATTGATGCCGGCGGCGACCAGGCGCTCGGCGATGCCGGCGGTGAGCCCAAAGGACTCGACCAGCAGCTGGATGGCCTGGGTGCGCGGGTCGATGGTCTCGACGCGGTGCTCCTCGATGTCGATACGCCAGCCGATGAGGCGGGAGGTGAGGCGGGCGTTCTGCCCCTTGCGACCGATGGCGATGGCGAGGTCTTCGGAGGAAACCTTGAGCAGGATGCGGCGGTTTTTCTCGTCAAGGATGATGTCCTTCGGCACGGCGGGCTTGAGGGCTTCCAGGACCATCTGCTTCGGGTCGGCGAAGTAGTTAATGATGTCGATTTTCTCGCCGTTGAGTTCACGCACGATGGTCTTCACGCGGGCACCGCGGGCGCCGACGCAGGCGCCGACGGGATCGACCTTGGGGTCGGTGCTAACGACGGCGATCTTGGTGCGGTAGCCGGGCTCGCGGGCGAAGGCCTCGATCTTGACGGTGCCGTCGGCGATCTCGGCTACCTCGACCTCAAAGAGGCGGCGGACGAACTTCTGGCTGGCGCGGCTGAGGATAAGCTCGGGGCCACGCGGCGTGCTCTCGATGTTGAGCAGAATGCAGCGGATGCGGTCGCCGGGCTGGTATTCCTCGCCGGGGGACTGCTCCTTGCCGGGGAGAACGGCCTCGGACTTGCCGAGATCGATGAAGATGTCGTTGCGCTCCTTGCGACGGACGGTGCCGGTGATGATGTTGCCGACCATGTCCTTAAAGTCGTCGTAAATGCGGTCCTTCTCGAACTGACGAAGCTTCTGCATGACGGCCTGGCGGGCGGTCTGCGCGGCGATGCGGCCAAGGGTGGCGGGGTCGATTTCCTTCTCCACGATGGAGCCAAGGTGTGCGGCCGGATCAATGGCCTGGGCCTTCTCGATGTGGATCTCGGTCTTGGGATCGCTGACGGAGTCGACCACCTTGAGCAGGCTCCACGCGTGGAGCTGGCCGTTCTTGGGGTTGATGTCGATCTTGAGTTCCTGGCCCGAACTAACACCTTTTTGGGCAGCGGTTTTGATGGCATTGACAATCGCGGCGATCATGTCGGCGCGGCCAATGCCCTTCTCCTTTTCCATGTATTCAAGGACGGAAAGAATTTCGCTGCTCATATAAGGTGTAGGTTGATGAAGAAAAAAAAAGCGGGCCAAAGGCCCACTTAGGGAAAGTGAACGTTATATCAGAATCCGATAGTAAGCGGCTCCGGCAAAACGATGTCAAGTCCCGCACCCCGGCGGGCTTGGCGACTCACAAACCGGAGCGCTCCATCAGCCAATCGAGCAGGCCTTGATACGGCCCGTGGGCGGCCGGCCGCTCGCGTCCGCCGATGATGCCGAGCCTGCGCAGATGACCGGTCAGCTCGGCGGGCTGGTCGCCCGGATACCAGACCTGCCAGACCTCCCCCAGATCATCGCCGCTGCGTGCACACCAAAGCGGCAGCAGGCCGTCACAAATCAGCGTATCCAGCCGCGGTCCGCTGAGCACACCGCCGCAGACCGCCTCCCCGATCCGGTGGCGCCAGCCGGCCAGATCGGCCCGCCGGCGCGCCTCGCCCGGAGAGACTCCTCGACATGCCGCGGCCGCCCCGGCCAGCTCACGGGCGAGTCGCGCCCATTGCTCCGGCCAGTCGGGCACACGCCGAACCCAGTCGGCGTATTGAAGCAGACGCCGTTCGGGCCGGTTGACCGGTCGCACACCGGACTGACGCCACGCATCCGCCTCGGACAACCGCGCGCACTCGACCGCCCCGTCGGGGTCGGCAGCCCAGTCGGCCAGAGGCCGGCGCCCCGCCACCCGCAGCATGGGCGCGCGGTTGAAACGATAGCCCAGCACCTCGAGCGCGGTGTGGTGGCAGGCCCCGGTCCAGCCCAGACGCCGCCAACGCACGGATGCAAAGTGGACCTTGGCCCGCCAACGACGGGCGGACCGCGCCGCCAGTTCGGCCTCGGCGCGACCGGCGGGCAGATCGTCCAGCCATTCACCGAGCTGGCTGGCGGGGCGGCCCGCCAAGTTTTCCATCGCGGCCTCGGCCGCGTATTCCTCCAGATCGTGGTGTAACCACGGAAGCAATACAAAGAGCGGGATCCTGCGACCGGCCGCCCCGCGCGTGGTCCGCATCGTGCCCGGCGGCGGAAACAGCACGACGTGCAACACCACCCCGTCGTAGGCCTCGTCGGCGGCATGGCCGTGAGCCTGCCAGTCGCGGGCGTGCAGGTGCAGCTCCACGTCGCCCCGCACCTCGCGACCATCGATCAACAGCCGGGCGTCGCGAAAGTCCGGCCCGCCCAGGTGATTCCAGCGCCCTGGTTCGAGCACCTCCAGACGTTCTCCGGCCACGGTGGTCAGACCGGCCGGCGCAAACTCCCGGCGGCACCAGATTTTTTGCAGCAAAGCCTCGGGAAAGGTGAACGGTCCGTAGATGCCCTGGATCTCCTCAACCTGGGCGGCGGCGTCGTGCTCTGTGTTCATGCGCGGTATTGTGTATTGGTTTTTTAACGACGGTTCCACTTGCGACGATTTTCCCGGGAGATTTCCGCCACGCGCGTGCTTTGCCGTTCCCCTGCCCGCTCAACCCGGGCCGCCAGCTCGTCGGGCGAGCACCAAGCCGCGCCACTCGCCTCGATCGTCGATCGCTCGGCCTGGTCGCCGGTGGCGACGAGACAACCCGCCGGATCCGCCGAACGCCCCACCAATTGCTCGATGATGTCGTCCGCCGTGACACCGGACGGCGTGTAAATGACCGCCACCGACTCCGCCCCGTGGGGATGCTCGATTACCAGCTCGGGGCCGCGCCCGTCAAACACCACCGTCAAGCGTTCGCAGGCCGCCGGCAACAACACCAGCAGACGAGAGATCAACCGTTCGCGAGCCAGCGCCTTGTCGCGCTTCACCGCGCCGCCAAGGCTGGGCCAAGCGTGAATGAGATTGGAACCGTCCACCAGTATATGCGCGACCATGCCCACGCGAACGAGGCTGCTGCGCGGCGGCCGACGGGCAATCTCGGAAAAGCGTCCCCCCGGGTTTTATCCGGCCCCCAAGTGGCGGGGAGAGAGGGATTGGCTTCGGCGGCCATGCCGCCTGCGGGGCTTCGCCCCCGATACTTCGTATCGTCCCTTCTCCCGGCGCTCCGCTTGGTCGTCGAACCCGGCTCTCATCCCTCTCCATGTCCATCCGGCCAGGCACGATTCCCAATGCATAAAATCAGCCGGCCCCCAAGTGGCGGAGAGAGAGGGATTCGAACCCCCGGAACCTTGCGGCTCAGAAGTTTTCAAGACTTCCGCAATAGACCACTCTGCCATCTCTCCGGTTGGACCTGGCTGGCTGACGGCAGGTTCGTCCGAGGCCGGCGGCGTTGTCCAGCACGATTCACCGGCACGCCTTGCAAAGCGTAACAACCGGGCCCGCTCGATTCGGCCCGACCTTTTGACAAACCGTCCCCATCGCACGATGCTGCGTCCCCTCCCCCATTCGCCATGAAATCACTCGCCCTTGCCCTCTGCCTCTGCGGTCTCGCGACGGCCGGACTCGCCGCCCAGACCATCCACTCCTCCGGCGGACAAGCCATCCGACTGCCCGACATCAATGTCTCCAGTGAACTCGCCGACCTCGCCAAGGGACACGCCAAGGCCTTCGAGTCGATCGAACGCCGCCCGGTCAACATCGTGCTCAAGATCGACGACGGCCGCATCCCCAAGGTCCTGCTCGACGTCACCCGCATCACCGCATTCGGCGGCGCCGTGCGCATCGAGCTGCGCTCCGGACTGAACTACGTGATCAGCGCCGACGACGTGCTCGCCGTCACCGACGACTCGCGCGTCAAACCCTGAGCCGTCCTCCCGCCGTCCCTCACTGCGTGAGCGCGCGACGGATGAGACGCTCCAGCTGCGAGGTGCCCACCTCGGCCAGCGAACCGTCGAGCTTGATCGACTCCGTCAACGGGAAGAATCCCGCCGCGTCCGCCTCCGCGCCCAACAATTTCAAGGACGACAAACCGCGCGCCAACCGGTCCCTGGCCGCCAGGTTCAACTGCACGTTGAGCGGCTGACGCAGCAGCGGCACTCCGGGCTGATACTTCACCCCGCCACCGCCGGTCAGGCGCACCATCGGGGCCTGCATGACCAGACTCGTGATCGCCAGATCGTTGTTGTTCTCTCGCTGCAAGGTCATGTCCAGCCGGTCGAAGGCGACCTCGGAAAGCTCCTTCGTGACCTCGGCGCCGGCCCGCGCACGCTCGGCGTATTTGAGCATGTCCTCGTTGCCGGTGCTCGCGCCCAGAATGCCCAGCAGCGCCGACGCCGGACGCGCCAGATTGGCGGCGGTCTCCACCTTCACGCCGAGCGCGCGCAGGGTGCCCTGCCGACCGGTGACATCGATCCGCCCGAGCGCGGTGTCGGCCAACTCCGCGGGATCGGACGCGCGGCCCGACAAGGTGCCCTTCACGTCGAAGGTGCCCTCCAGCACCGGGGGGCGACGCGAGTTGTCGGGCTTCAAAAACGGCCCCGGATCAAAGCCCGTCAAACTCAGCTCGCCGGACAGCGCATAGGGCTCGGCCTCGGCCGGTTCGTTTTGCAGGCGGCCGGTCACACTCAGTTCGCCACCCTGCGCGAGGCGGGCGTTGAGCTTGCCGAGCGAAATCGCCTCGCGGTCGATGGTCAGCTCACCGTGCAGGTCGGACTCCACGCCGGGAGCGTAGACCAGGCGCTTGATGGCCAGCGTGAGCGTGCCCTCGTAGCCGGCCCAAAACGGCGCCGTCGCGACCGGTTGGCCCTCACCTTCAGCCGGCGCGGCCGCGCTCGGTTCCGTCGGAGCCTGCCCGCCCAGCACCTGCAGATCCTGCACGTGCACAAGGTCCCCGCTGATCGAGCCGGCGATCCGGGTGATCCCGCCGGCGGGCGTGAGGTCGGCCTTGAGCAACAGATCCGAGCGCCGGCCACCGGCGCTCAGCGTCAGCGGCATCTCCGCGTGCAACGCGCCGGCGGCGTCTCCGCTGGCGGTGAACGTTGCGGCGATCTCGGGCAGCACCAGCGGTTGCACCGAGCGCAGGCCGCCGACGGTGAGGTTGACGACGGCGCGCCAGCCGTCGGACAAGGCGAAGTCGATGTCCGCCTGTATCCGTCCGGCCACGACACCGCCCGCGCCGCCAGCCAAAGGCTGGGCCAGCAGCGTCGGCAGGTCCGCCTCCAGCACGGCCTTCGCCGAGGACGGACCGCCCTGCCCCTTCAGTTTAAAAATTGCGTGGCCGCCGCTGCTCGCCGAGAGGTCGAGCAACTCGGCCGTGAAGGCGTCTCCACGGCGCGTCGCCGCCAGCGCGAGGCTGAGGTCGACCGCGCGCAGCAACGGCTCGCCGGCTTGGTCGAGGTGGATGCCCGCCATGGTCAACGCGGCCACCGGACGGATGCGCACGGCGTCCGGCTCCATGGTCACGCGCCATTCGCCCTTGGCCGTCCCGCCGGTCAGCGTGAGGTCGCCGCCGAGCCAGGGTTGCAGCCAGGCCGACGGCAGGCCGGTCAACGCGATGCGGGCCGCGTCGGCCAACGGCTCCTTCGCCTGCATCGCGAGGGTCGCCGGCTGGATCGTGAAAGGCTGGAGCGCCTCGATGTCGAGGACCGGGGCATCGCCCGCGATCTCAATCTTGAGCGTGCGCACGGCGATCTGATCGCCGGCCAACGCGAGTTCGAAGGTCGTGCCGAGCTTGACCTCGCCGACGGCGGCCAGCCCGGGCGAGACGTGCTGCAACTCCGAGAGAGCGACGCGCAGGGTGCCGGCCACCTCGGGACGCAGGCCTTGCGGATCCGACGAGAAACGACCTTCGCCCAGCGCGGCGAACGCGGGCAGGGCCCGGCCCGGCAGGAAGGGCGCGAGGTCGCGATCACGCGCGTCGAGTTTCCACGTGCCGGTCGCCTGACCGGAGCCGGCGGCGAGGGCGAGGTTGACGTCGGCCAGCAGGTGGTCGCCGACGATGACGGACAACGCGTGGGTGTCGGCGCCGTTGGTGTCGCGCCGCGAGTCGAGCTTGGCGCGCAGGGTGTGGATGTTGGTCGTGGCCGTCAGGTCGAGGGCGAGGCGGTCGAGCGTGTGTTCGTCGCGCAGACGGGCGGTCACGGTGGCGGCGACGTCGATCTTGTCGGCGGAGAGCGCGCCCGGGTCCGCGGGCACAAACGTGGCGGCGATCTCAAAGCGTCCTTCCCGGCCCGCGTCGAGGCCGCCGCCGGTGAGCGCGACGGTGGCGTCGCCGGAGGGTTGCCGCACGCGGCCCTGCACGTCGAGCTGCGCGAGCGACAGGGCCACGGGCAGTCGCAGCGAGTCGAACAACGCGCGCGGGTCGGGCGCGGTGGTTTTGGCGGAGGGCTTGGCTGCGGGAGCGGCGGGCTCGGTGAGTTCGACGGTCCACCCGCGCGCGACCAGTCGCGAGATGTCGACGCGACCGCGGGCGGCGGCGAGCACCGGCAGGTCGATCTCGGCCGAGGGCAGCGTGAGTTTCAGGCCGGGTTGCTCGATGACGAGACCGGTGATGGTCGCGCCGCTCCAGCCGACGGAGAGTTCGCCGAGCTCAGCGCGGGTGTCGGCCTGGCCGGCGAGCGCGCGACGGGCGGCCCAGGTTTGCACGGAGGGCAGGCAGGCGAGGCCAAAGACAATCGCCGCCAGCCCGAGGGGCACGGCGGCGATAAGGGAGATTTTGCGACGGGGACTCATGGGGGAAATAGACCCGCACCTTGCTCCGCAGTGCCCGCGGGCACAAGTCAGAGCCGTTAAATAGATCGTGGGCATTCCTGCCCACGAGAGCGATGTGAGATCACGCCAAACCGAACGCCGACCCTGGCCGCGTCATCACATCAAACCCCGTGGGCAGGAATGCCCACGATCCTTCACTCCACCTCGGTCAGGCCGGTTTCGCCGATGGCTTTTTGCACGGTGGCGACGGCGACGAGGTAGCTGTAGTTGGCTTCGAGCTGGTTGGTGCGGGCCTGGGTGAGGGCGACGCGGCTTTGCAGCACGTCGAGCTGGGTGGCCGAGCCGGCGGAGTAGCGGGCGTCGGCGAGGCGGAGGGATTCCTCGGCCTGCTCGACGACCTTTTGCGCGGCCTCGGCCAGCTCGGAGGCTTCCTGGAGCGAGGAGATGGCGCGGCGCACCTCGACCTCGATGGCGAGGCGTTGCTCGGCGAGGGCGAGCTCGGCCTGGCGCAATTGCGAGCGGGCTTGGATGATACGGCCGGTGGTGGCGCGTCCGTCGAAGAGGGCCCACGAGGATTGCAGGCCGATCACCCAGCCGTCGCGGGAATCGCGGAAGCGGTCGGAGTTGTTGGCCTTTTGCAGTTCGTAGCCGCCGACGAGGGCGAGGTCGGGATAACGGTCGGAGCGGGCCACGCGCACGCCGGCTTCGCGGGCGTCGGCGAGGGCGGCGAGGCGGGCGAGCTCGGGGCGGCGTTCCTGAGCGGCGACGAGGGCGGATTCGAGTTCGTAGTCCACGGGCGTGAATTCGAGTTCGCCGAGGAATTCGGGGGTTTTGCGCAGGTTGTTTTCGTCGGTCTTGACGTAGCCGATGACGCGGCGGAGTTCGTCGATGGCGATGCGGAAGCCGTTGCGGGCGCGGATGAGCGCGGGCTGGGCGTTGGCGAGCTCGACCTCGGCGCGCAGGACCTCGAAGCGCGAGACGGAGCCGGCGTCGAAGCGGTTGCGCGCGGTCTCAAGCTGTTCGCGCAGGAGGCGGATGTTTTGCTCCTGCACCTCGATGCTTTCGCGGGCGAGGAGCAGATCGTAGTAGCGGGTGCGCACGTCGAGCAGGACCCGGTCGATGGTGGCGCGCAGGTCGAGCAGCGCGGATTGGCGCACGTATTTCTGGGCGTCGAGCGCGGCGCTGACGCCGCCGCCCGAGAAGAGCGTCTGGCGGACTTCGAGGGCGATGTTCCAGGACTGGTCGCTGCCGACGCCCTGCACGAGGTCGCGGTCGCGGGTGCCGTAGCTGGAGTTGAGGTAGGCGTTGGGCAGGGCGGCGGATTTGACCTCGACGATGATGCCTTCCTGTTCGCGCAGGCGTTCGCGGGCCTGGAGGATGGCCGGGCTGTTATCGAGCGCGAAGGTGACGATGCCGTCGAGGTCCACGCGCTCGGGCACGTCGGGCGCGGGGGTTTCGATGGCGTTGACCGCGGGGGCGATCAGCAACAGGCCGAGGCCGGCGAGGAGGGAGAGACGGGTTTTCATGGCGTTACGGTTGCGGGCGTTTCGGTGACGGGCGCGGATTTGACGGCGGATTTGTCGCGGGCGATGAGCATGTAGAGCGAGGGCAGGACGAAGAGCGTGAAGATCGTGCCCAAAGCCATGCCGGCGACAATCACGATACCGATGCTGTTGCGGGCGGCGGCTCCGGCTCCGGTGACGAGCACCAGCGGGAAGTGACCGAAGACGGTGGCGAAACTCGTCATGAGCACAGGGCGCAGACGGGTGAGCGAGGCCTGGCGAACGGCTTCGAACTTGGAGTGGCCCTCCTCCTGGAGCTGGTTGGCGAATTCCACGATCAGGATGCCGTTCTTGGCCACGAGGCCGACCAGGGTCACGAGACCGACCTGGGCGTAGATGTTGAACGTGGTGGTCCAGCCGTCGGTGAAGAAGGGCAGGTTCGGGTTCAGCATCTTCAAAAACATGAAGATGAAGGCGCCGAAGATCGCCAGCGGCACCGAGCCGAAAAGGATGACCAGGGGATCGCGGAACGAGTTGAACTGCGCCGCGAGCACCAGAAAGATCAGGATCAAGGCGAGGACCAAGGTCGTGAGGAACTTGGCGTTGCCGCCCTCGACGCGGAGCTGGCGCGACTCGCCGGTGTAGTCGAGCCGGTAGCCCTGCGGGAGGATGGCGTCGGCTTCCTTTTCCAGAAAGGAGAGCGCGCCGTCCAGGGTGGCCTTGGCGACGCCTTGGAGCTTGACGGAGTTGAGCTGCTGGAAGCGGTTGAGCGAACGGGGCGTCACGCGGTTCTCGATGTGCGCGATGGTGCCGAGCGGGATGAGTTCGCCGCGCGGGCTGCGGATGTGGATGTTCTGCAGCTGCGAGGGGTCGAGGCGTTCGTTGCGCTTGACCTGCGGGATGACCTTGTAGCTGCGTCCGTCGATGTTGAAGCGGTTGACGAAGTTGCCGCCGACGGCGGCCGCGAGGTCGGCGCCGACCTGCTGGAGGTTGAGACCGAGCGAGGCGACCTTGTCGCGGTCGATGATGATCTCGGACTCGGGCTGGTCGATGCGGGTGTCGATGTTGAGGAAGACAAACTGGCCGCTGGCCATGGCGCGTTTTTGCAACTCCTGCGCCAGCGCGAGGATTTGCTCGGTGTCGGCGGTCGAGGTGAGCACGATCTCCACCGGGAAGGAGCCGCCGCCGGGCAGGGCGGGCGGCAGCACCGGGAAGAGGGTCATGCCGGGGATGGCGGCGACCTTGGCCTGCACGTCGGGCAGGATTTCGAAGATGGTGCGGTCGCGTTCGCCCCAGGGCTTGACGACGAGGCCGCTGAAGCCGCCGGTGGGTTGGGCTACCTGGAAGGTGTAGGCGGACTCGGGCAGGCTCATCAACATCTCGCCGGCCGCGTCGGAGTAGCGCGAGGTCTCGTCGATGGTGGCGTTGGCGGGGGTGTTGACGATGGGGCCGAAGATGACGCCCTGGTCCTCGGTCGGCGCGAGTTCCTTCGGGGTGAGCACGAACATCGGCACGATCATCAGCGTGAGCACGATCCAGACGATATAGACGGCCGGGCGGGCGCTGAGCGTGAAGTCGAGGATGCGTTGGTAACCGTCGCGGATGCGATCAAAGCCGGCGGAGATCTTCGCCGCCAGGCCGTGCGACTCGCTGTCGGCGGTGAGCAGCCGGGAGGCCATAACCGGCGAGAGCGTGAGGGCGACGACGCCGGAGATCAGCACGGCGCCGGCCAGGGTGAAGGCGAACTCGCGGAAGAGCGAGCCGGTGAGCCCGCCCTGCAGGGCGATGGGGGCGTAAACGGCGGCGAGGGTGATCGTCATGGCGACGATCGGCGCGGCCAGCTCGCGCGCGCCGCGGATGGCGGCGTCGGTGGGCGAGAGGCCGTTGCGCAGGTGACGCTCGACGTTCTCGACCATGACGATGGCGTCGTCCACCACGATGCCGACCGAGAGCACGATGGCCAGGAGCGTGAGCAGGTTGATGGTGAATCCGAAAATCTGCATCAGGAACACCGCGCCGATGAGCGAGACGGGGATGGCCACGGCCGGCACCACCACGGAGCGGAAGGAGCCGAGGAAGAGGAAGATCACGACCATCACGATGAGCAGCGTCTCGATCAGGGTGGAATACACCTCGTCGATGGCACCCTGGATGTAGGCGGTGCCGTCGTAGGCGACGCGGGCGGTCAGGCCGGTCGGCAGGTCGCGTTGCAGCGCCTCCATCTCCGCCTTGGCGAGCTGGATGACGTCGAGCGAGTTGGCGTTGGGCAGCACGAATATGCCCATGAACACGGCGGTCTCGCCGGTGAAGCGGACCTCCGAGTCGTAGTCCTCGGCGCCGAGCACCACGTCGGCGACGTCGGACAGGCGGACCACGGCACCGTCCTGTTCGCGGATGACGAGGTCCTTGAATTCCTTGACCGAGCGCAGGTCGGTGTTGGCGGTGAGGTTG
Organism: Verrucomicrobiota bacterium; assembly: GCA_043815125.1. GTDB lineage: Bacteria > Verrucomicrobiota > Verrucomicrobiia > Opitutales > Opitutaceae > JAUWBF01. The sequence goes on along the minus strand of JBDRJH010000206.1, from coordinate 5,020 downwards.
ACCTGGATCAACGAGCCGCGGGTGCGGCCGACGGCCGAGAGGTAGTTGTTGGCCGCGAGCGCCTCGCGGACCTGCGAGGGGCTGATGTTGAGCGCGGCGAGCCGGTCGGATTTCAGCCAGACGCGCATCGCGAAGGTGCGCCCGCCGAGGATCTCCGCGCGTTGCACGCCGGGGACGGCCGAGAATCTCGGCTGCACGGCGCGCACGAGGTAGTCGGTGATCTCGTTTTGCTCCAGGATGTCGGAGCTGAAGCTCAGGTAGGCCGAGGCGAACTGCGAGTCGGCCGACTCCATGTTGATCACGGGGATCTCGGACTCGGGCGGCAGGTCGCCGCGCACGCGGTCCACCTTGGAGCCGATCTCGGCGAGGGCGCGGGTGGAGTCGTAGTTGAGCTTGAGGCGGGCCCGGACGGTGGAGACGCCCTGGGTGCTGGTGGACTCGATGTAGTCGATGCCGTCGGCTTCGGCGACGGCGCGCTCGATGGGCGTGGTGATGAAGCCGCGCACCAGATCGGGGCTGGCGCCGATGTAGGCCGTAGTGACGGTGATGCTGGCGTTTTCGCTGCGCGGATACTGGCGCACCGTCAGCGTGCGGTAGGCCTGGATGCCGGCGATGATGATCACGAGGTTGACCACGATCGCGAGCACGGGCCGGCGGATAAAGATGTCGGTGAATTTCATGGCGGATGGGCCGCGGACGACGCGGCGCTGCCGGACGGGTTAAAAAACGGGATCAGGAATCGGCGGGCTGCGGGGCGATCTGCGCGTCGGGCGCGAGGTCGTTGTTGATGACCACGGCGCTTTCGTTGCGGAGCTTGAAGCCGCCGACCGACACGATGGTCTGTCCGGCCTCCAGGCCCTTGGTGACGGCGACAAAGTCGCCGCGCGATTCGCCGAGGCGGATGAACTGCTGGCGAACAACCTTGCCCTGCCCTCCCTTGGCGTCCTCGACCACGAAGACGGAGTCGCCGTAGGGCGCGTAGATCACCGCGGTGACGGGAATGACCAGCAGTTCGTCCTCGCGGGGGAGCTCGACCTCGACGTTGACGAACATGCCGGGCAGCAGGTGGTGGTCGGCGTTTTCAAACGAGGCGCGCAGACGGATGTTGCGGGTGGCGGGATCGATCTCGGAGTTGATCGCGCTGATGCGGCCCTCGAAGGCCTGCCCCGGATACGCGTCGGACACGGCGCGCACCAGCAGGTTTTCCCGCAGATCGGAGAGGCGCTGCTGCGGCAGGGTGAAATCGACATAGACCTTGGCCAGCGATTGCAACGAGACGATGGGGGTGCCGACGCTGATGAACTGGCCGAGGTTGACCTGACGAATGCCGGCCTCGCCGTCGAAGGGGGCGCGCAGGGTTTTCTTGGCGACGAGCGCGCGCAGGCGTTCGACCTCGGCGGTGGCCTGCTTGAACTGCGCCTCGGTGGTGTCGAGCTCGGAGCGCGAGATCGTGTTGTTGCCCAAAAGCGTGCGGGCGCGGTCCCGGTTGATGGCGGCGAGCTCGGCGGCGGCGACGGCGGCCTCCAGCTCGGCCTTCTCGGTCGAGGCGTCGAGCTCGACGAGCACGTCGCCGGCCTTGACGGTCGCTCCGGATTCAAAGGCGATGCGCGAGACGGTGCCCGCCACCTCGGCGCTGATGGTCACGCCTTGGGTGGCGGCGACCGAGCCGATGGCGCTGAAGAAGGGCTTCCAGACAACGGCCTTCACCTCGGCGGTGGAGACGCTTTCGGGCGGTAGTTGCGCGGCCGCCTCGGAGGCTTTCATGGCTTTGAATTGCAGTCCCTTGAGACCGATCAGGACGCCGACGAAGACGATCAGCACAAGGATCGTGAGGATGATTTTCTTTAACATAACGGTGGGTTGAGAGCTGGTTGAAAAGTGTGTTCAGGCCCCGGCCTCGGGTTGGGAAATACCGGCGATGATCTTGGCGAGCAGGCGGACGAGGGTCTTGCGTTCGTTTTCGGACAACGCGGCCATCAACGCGTTGATCAGGCGAAAATGCTCCGGCAGCAGCTCGTTCATGAACCTGGCCCCGGCCGCGGTGAGCTTGACCGTGACCATCCGGCGGTCGGCCGCGTCGGGCTCGCGGATCACAAAACCGTCGCGCTCCAACGTGTCGAGCAGACCGGTGATGGTCGCGCGCGAGACCTGGGCGCAGTCGGCGATCTCGGCCGGCGTGTTCGGACGGGGACAGCCCGCGCCTTGCCGCTCAAGCAACAGCATCATCACCAGGAAACGCCCCTGGGTGATGCCGTGCTCGGTAAAGTGGGCGTTCATCACCCGCAGGACGTCGTCGCCGGCCCGGATCAAATGCAGGAACGCCTGGCTGGCCGACGGGTCCAGGTCGGGAAACTGCCGCGCCGCCTCCGTGAGGCATTCGTAACGCGGCAGATCTTTGAGCATGAGACGGGACATGGCGTTGGTTAATCGGGCGGGTCCGGGTGATAAACAAATTAGGGAGCTAACAATTAGCGCCCTAATTAGATTGGCAAGAGCGGAAATATTTTTTCACGAATTCGTGACAGGCCGCGCGCCGACACGTGCGCGCGCACCGGTCCTCGGCCCGGTGCGCCGAGGGCAATCCGCCCCACCCCGCCGGCGGCTCCCCCCTCCGGTGGCACCGGCGGGAAACCGTCGCCTCCCCTTCCCTTTTTCGCGGGCCGCAAAGGTCCGCGCCGCGGGAATCAACTCAGCGTGGCGCGGAGCATCCAGGCGGTTTTCTCGTGGGCGGCGAGCAGGCCGGTGAGAAAGTCGGTGGTGGCTTCGTCGCCGAGTTTGTCGCCGGTCACGGTGATGTCGGCGCGCAGTTGGCGGATGATGCTTTCGTGATCGGCAAGCAGGGCGGTGAGCATGCGGGTGTCGGCCAGCGAGCCGCCGGGCGCTTCTTTGAGCCGGGCGAGCTTGGAGAACTCCTTCATCGAGCCGGGGGCGTAGGCACCCAGCGCTCGGATGCGTTCGGCGATGTCGTCGATAGTGCCGGCGAGCGCGGTGTAGTGTTCCTCGAAGAGGGCGTGCAGCGCGCTGAAGTGCGGGCCGGTGACGTTCCAGTGGAAGTTGCGGGTCTTGATGTAGAGCACGTGCTCGTCGGCGAGCAGGCGGGAAAGGAGATCGACGGTGTGTTCGCGGGTCTTGGAGGGTAGTCCGATGTTGGTCTTCATAAGGAGTAAACCCATACACCAAGGCCGGTTTCTCTCAAACGCTTACACGGAAAAACCGGCTCCGCGGGGAGCCGGTTTCGAGGGTAGAACGCGGGCTGTTTGCCCGGATCAGAGCGCTTGCACGGCGGCCACGACGGCCTCGGTGGTGATGCCGAGCTCCTTCATCACGACGTTGCCGGGGGCGCTGATGCCGAAGCGGTCGATGCCGATGACCTTGCCGTCGAGTCCGACGTATTGATACCAGAGGCCGGTGACGCCGGCCTCGATGGCGACGCGCTTGCGGCAGGCGGCGGGAAGCACGGACTCCTTGTAGTCGGCCGGCTGGCGGTTGAAGCGCTCGAAGCAGGGCACGGAGACAACGCGCACGCCGGAGCCGAGTTGTTTGGCGGCGGCGACGGCGAGGTTGAGCTCGGAGCCGGTGGCGAGAACGATGTGGGTCAGCTCGGCGGTCTCGGCGACGGCGATGTAGGCACCCTTGAGCACGCCTTCACGACGGGTCTGCACGGGGATGTCGTTAAGGATCGGCATGGCCTGACGGGAGAGCGAGAGCAGGGTCGGGCCGTCGGTGCGCTCCATGGCGGCGGCGAAGGCGCCGGCGGTCTCCTCGGGGTCGCCGGGACGGATGACATCCATGTTGGGGATGACGCGCAGACCGGAGACGGTTTCGACGGGCTGATGGGTGGGACCGTCCTCGCCGACACCGACGGAGTCGTGGGTGTAGATGTAGGTGACGGGCAGCTTGGCCAGCGCGGCGAGGCGCATGGGCGGACGGGAGTAGTCGGCGAACACCAAGAAGGTGGCGACGGACGGACGGAAGATGCCGTCGTAGGCCAGGCCGTTGGCGATGGAAGCCATGGCGTGCTCGCGGATACCGAAACGGATGTTGCGACCGCCGCGGTTGGTGGAGTCGAAGTCGGTGGAGCTGGCGATGTAGTTGAGGGTCGAGCCGTAGAGGTCGGCGGAGCCGCCGATGAGCAGCGGGAGCTCGGCGGCGACGGGCTGGAGAACCTCCTTGCCGGCGGCGCGGGTGGCGAGCTTGGCGTCCTGCGGGAAGGCGGGGATCTTGGCGAGGAGGTCGGTGGCGGCGACGGCGTTGCCACGCGAGGCGAGGATGGCGGCCTGCTCGGTGTTGGCGGCTTCCCAGGCCTTGAAGGTCTTGAGCCACTTCTTGTAACCGCGGACGGCCTTTTTCTTGGCGTCGGCGAAATGGGCGCGCACCTCGTCGCTGACGAAGAAGTGCTGGTCGGCGGGCAGACCGAGGCCGGCGCGGGCGGCGTCGATGAACTTGGCGCCGCCTTCACCGTGTCCCTTGGCGGTGCCGGCCACCTCGGGGATGCCGCGGGCGATCTCGGTCTTGGCGATGATGAGCTGGGGCTTGCCGGAGGTGGCGCGCTTGGCCTTGGTCACGGCCTTGCCGATGGCGAGGAAGTCGTGGCCGTCGATGGTCTGGACGTCCCAGCCGAGGGCCTTGAAGCGCTTGGCGTCATCGCCGCTCTGCGACTTGTCGGCCATGGCGTCGAGGGTGACGTCGTTGGAATCGTAAATGAGGATGAGGTTGTCCAGCTGCTGGTGGGCGGCAAAGGAGACGGCCTCAAGGGCGACGCCTTCCTGCATGCAGCCGTCACCGCAGAGAGCGATCACGTGGCTGTCGAAAATGGTGTGCTCGGGGGTGTTGAAACGGGCGGCGGCCATCTTGCCGGAGACGGCGAAGCCGACGGCGTTGGCGATGCCCTGGCCGAGGGGGCCGGTGGTGCACTCGACGCCGGGGGTCTCGTGGAACTCGGGGTGGCCGGGGGTCTTGGAATGAAGGGCGCGGAAGTTCTTCAGCTCCTCGAGCGAGAGGTCGTAGCCGGAGAGGTGCA
>JBDRJH010000205.1:0-4454 GCA_043815125.1 Verrucomicrobiota bacterium | reverse complement strand
ATGCCGATCAGCGCAGCGGTTGATAACAAGACGTTACGTGCGCGGCGAACTTTCATGAGGTTGTCTTGAATATTGCAGCGCCGCTGCTCACCGCACTGGCAACTCAATCGCGTAGCGCACCCCCGGTCCAGCGTCGGTCATCTCCAGCGTGCCGCCGAGCAGGGTCATGCGGTCGCGGATGTTTTTGAGACCGTTGCCATCGCGGCGCGCTTCGGCGGACAAGCCGCGACCGTTGTCGGCAAGCGTCACGCGCAATCGCTCGCTGTCGCCAGCGGTCGCAACCTCCACGGCAAAAATCGACGCGCCCGCGTGGCGGATGGCGTTGCTGACCGTTTCGCGCAAAATCGAACGCAGCGCATGCAGGGTCGCCGGTGACAAGGGCGTGTTTGCTCCGGCCTCCACGCGCCAATCGAGCCGCAGGCCGGCGGCCTCGAGGCGCTCCGCGGTCTCGTAGCGCAGTTCGCCGAGCGCGACCTCGAGCGGGAGACCGTCGCCGGAGGCGTTGTTGATGATGCCGCGGATGTCGGCCAGTGTCTCGCGAATCTTGGTGTCCTTGCCCTCGGGTGCCTGGCTGTGCAACGCGCTGAGCAGCTGCGCGCCGATGTTGTCGTGCATGTCGCGGGCGATGCGCGCGCGCTCCTCGGAAACACCCTTCTCGTAGGCACCACGGCTCTCGATGGCGTGCCGCAGCATCGCGCAGAGCTCGCCCGCATGGGCCGCGTCGCGCGAGGAGAACAAACGCCGTCCACCGCGTGCGTGCGTGAGTCGCAGCGGTTGCAGCGCGCCGGTCGCCGGCACGTTGAGCACCAGCCCGTCGTCCGCGATGCGCGGCGCGTCCACCGCGCGTCCGGTCTCGATCTGCAGCGGGTCAAACACCGCGCCGAGCAACGCCCGCCAGCGCTCGTTCTGCGCCTCCGGTGTCACCGCGAGGGCCACGTCCATGATGTCACGAAAGTGCGAGTCGACCGCGCGCCCCTTGCCCAGCACACGCCGTCCCAGCAGGTCGCGCGCGGGCAGGTAGATCAGCACCGTCACGATCAACGACAGCCCCAGCGCCTGCGACCGGCCCAGCGAGAGCAGGTAGATCAACACGCTGTCCAGCGTCAGCAGCAGCGCCACGCCGCCCAGGTAGAACAGGATGCGAAACGCCCACGTCTCCAGCTCGAACAACCGATACCGCGCCACCCCCAGCGCCACGCCCGCGAACACCAGCAGGAAAAACAAAAACGCGTAGCCCTGAGACAACACCGGCGCCGCCCCGAACAGATTTGGAGCGATGATCAAAAACACGAACGCGCCCGCGCCCACCGCCACCGACAGGCCGAACCAGCGCAACGCCGCCCGCGCACGCGGATCGCCGCGCGTCTTCCAAAATTGCAGGCCCACCGCGACCAGAATGCACAGCATCTCCAGCATCGTCGGCAGGTGCGAGCCCTCGGCCGGTCCGTGGAAACCCAGCCGCAGCGTGTCGGCCAGCCACCACGGAAAGATGATCGCCGGCAACACCAGCAACATGCGCGGTCTCACCAACCGGCGCGGATACGTCAAAAACAGCGCGATCATGCACGCGCCAAACGACAGTGCGCCGAAGTGATTGATCGCCGACAACACCCGGAACAGCTCGCCGTCGATCGCCAGCTCGCGCGTGCTGTAGGCCGCCGCCGCGAAGGAGAACGTCAGCGTCGACGCGCCCACCGCCGCGAGCAGGCGCGACGCCGCATCATCGCGCCGCAGGCTCCAGACCCACGCGCCGATCAGAAAACTCGCGCCGCCCACAAACAGCTGCACCCAGAACGCGGTCGGCAGATCCGCCAGCGGACGCTCGGGAAACGGGGACAACGCGACGTCGCGTTCATCGGCCAAGGTCAGCGTCACTGTCGAGCCGCGCAGCGCGGTTGCCAGCCGGTCCTGTCGTTCAAAAAAACGCGCCATCGCCGCGTAGCTCGGCGACACGTCGGGCTCTTCGAGCAGGTCGGTGGGCTCCAGCTCGATCCGGTCGCCGTTGTCGCCGGTGATCGCGACCACCACCGCGCCCTCGGGCAGCGCCGAGGCCGGCCCTCCGGCGACGGGTTGTGCGATGGGGGCGGACAACCGCAGACCGAGCCAGGGCTGCGTGGTGGCCAGGCGGATGACCGCGGCCAGCAGCACGACGGCGATCATCATCGATACGGCGAGGATGCGAACAGGAGTCAAAATACGGGACATGGGAAATACGTTCAGAGTTTGTCGCCAAAGCGGATCGGCTTGGCGCGTTTTTTCCTGGGCGAAGGCGGGATGCCGATGCGCGGATCGCGTTGCCGCGCGAGTGTCACCAACCGACCCGCCACGGCCTCGAAGTCCTCGTGCGCCTCCGGCAGGTAGAGCCATTTTTTCAAAACCGGGTGTTGCCGCAGCGCGGGGAACTCGGCCAGCAGGCTCGGCTGGTGTTCGTGAAACGTGCAGACCAGCACGCCCTGCCACGGCTCGCCCTGGGTGGTCAGGAACAATTGATGTTTGCCGTCCAGCATGATGCTGCGCCCGCCGAACCACGCCTTCAGTTCAAACGTCGGATCGCCGCGCACCGGATCGGCCAGCCACTCCAGCGGATGGGGCGGCTTCACGACACGCGGACGCAGTTCGGAGGGACGACGCGGCTTCATGGTGCGTTGGAGACGATGCGGCCCGCCTCGATGTGCACGACGTGGTCGGCGAGGCGCGCCATCTCATCCGCCGAGTGGGTCACGTAGATCACCGGGATGTCCAGCTCGGCGTGCAGGCGGTCGAGGTAGGCCAAAAACTCGTCCTTGCGGGCGGCGTCGACCGAGGCGAGCGGCTCGTCCATGAGCAGCAGGCGCGGCGCGGAAAGCAACGCGCGGGCGATGGCCACGCGCTGCCGCTCGCCGCCGGAGAGCGTGGCCGGGTCGCGCGCGAGCAAGCCGCCGATGCCGAGCAGCTCCAGCAGGTGGGCGCGGTCGACCCTGCCCTCGCGGTCGCGGCGGCGGCGGCCGTAGTCGATGTTGCCGGCCACGTCGAGGTGGGGGAAGAGGTTGGCGTCCTGAAACACGCAGCCGATGGCGCGCCGGTGCGACGAAACGAAGACCGCGCCGTCCTGCCAAATTGTATCCGAAAATGAAATACGGCAGTCGTCGGCGCGTTCCAGGCCGGCGATCAGGCGCAGGCAGGTCGACTTGCCCGCGCCGGACGGGCCGTGCAGCACGGTGATGCCGCGGGCGGGCAGGGCGAGGTCGGCGTCGAGCGAGAACCCGCCGGGGCGACTGAGGTGAAGGCGCGCGTGGAGGCCGTCGGTCGTCATCGCGCGGGCCTCCGTTGCAGGCGTTCGCTCAGCCAGAGCGCGCCGAAGGCGAGGGTGACGGACACGGCCAGCAGGCCGAGCGCGGCGGAGTCCTCGCCGAGTTGCACGTGCTGGTAGATGCCCAGCGACAACGTGATGGTCTCGCCGGGGATCATGCCGGCGAGCATGACGGTCGCGCCGAACTCGCCGAGGGCGCGGGCAAACGCCAGCACCGCGCCGGCCAGCAGACCGCGGCGGGCCAGGGGCGCGGTCACGGTGAAAAACGCGTCGAGCGCCGACGCGCCCAGCGTGCGCGCGGTTTCCTCGAGGCGACGGTCGACTTCCTCGAAGGCCACGCGCGCGGTGCGCACGAAGAGCGGCAGCGCCATCACGGCGGTGGCGATGACGACGGCTTTCCAGGTGAAGACGATTTCGAGGCCGAGGGTGTTTTCGAGCAGTTGGCCGAGTGGACCGTGGCGACCGAAAAGTTTGAGCAGGATCAGGCCGGTGGCGACCGGCGGGATGACCAGGGGCAGGGCGACGAGCGTCTCGACGAGGGATTTGCCCGGCCAGTCGCGGCGGGCGAGCAGCCAGGCGAGCGCGATGCCGGGCGGCAGGATGCAGGCGGTGCTGAGTGCGGCGACCCCGAGGGTGAAAAGCGTGATCTGGACCAGTTCGGTCATGGACGCGCGCAGGATGCAGGCGGCGGGCTTATTCGGGCGAGAGGAAACCGTGCCGCGCGAACACCGCCTGTGCCTCGGGCCCGGCCAGAAACGCGAGCAACGCCTTGGCCTCGGCGGGTTGCGTGGAGGCCTTCACGACCGCCGCCGGGTAGGTGATCTCAAACGCGGCGTCCGGCGACAAAGTAACCATATTGGTTACTTTGTCCGAGGTGGCGGCGTCGGTGGCGTAGACGATGCCGGCGTTGGCGTTGCCGGCGGCGACGGCGGCGAGCACGGAGCGGACGTTGTCGAGGGGGATGGTCTTGGGCGCGACGTGGTCCCAGAGATCGTTGGCATCGAGCCAGGCCTTGGCATAGGTGCCGGCGGGCACGGTGCGGGGTGCGCCGATGGCGACGCGGCGGACGGCGGCGTTGGCGAGATCGGCGGCGGTGACAATGGGCGCGGGATGCTCTCGGTTGACGATCAGCACCAGGGTGTTGGCCAGCAGGGTGCGGCGGGTG
>JBDRJH010000204.1:0-8151 GCA_043815125.1 Verrucomicrobiota bacterium | reverse complement strand
AGGACGATGGCCTACCCGTGAGGTCCTCCCGGCCATCCGCAAGGACGGGGCCTACGTCATGGGCGAGGAAAAGGTCCGCACCGGAGAAATGTCCGAGGACCAGCTTGTGCTCCGAGCCCTGGAGATTCTCCAGGAGAGGTGCGCCATAGTGACACTCCAGCATAACCTCAGAGCCCTCCGTGACCTCTGCGAAAGGGTAGGCCGCAGGTCACTGCCTCCCAGCTTTTCTGGGGCGATCCTCTGGTTTCATCTCCCGGCCCCTCAGCCTGCGATACCAGCAGGCCCCAGCATATCCCAACAGGTAGTAGCCGATCACCACGTTTAGAACTAGGAAACCAGCCGCCCAAGTCATCCCCACAACTTTGTTGTCCTAGGCTCCACCTACCAGACCCAAAGAGGAGCCTCCCCACATTCACCAGCCACACTTAGGTGCCGCACCCATGTAGCACTGAGGCGGCACCTACGTTTCGTAAAGATTCGTAAGATGCCGCCTCGTAGGGCCTTAAATTTTTCGCTTGGTCACTTCTGCCAAGTGCGCTTCTTGTGGCGATTGGATTTCAAGCGCTTGCGGCGCTTGTGCTTGTTCATCTGGAGACGGCGTTTTTTCTTGAGGTTGCCCATTGTTGAAAGGTGTTTGGTTGAGAGAAAACCGTCCTTGAAACGGATTTGGCTCCCACCTGTAAAGCTCATTCTACACCCCGACTTCGATCCAACGGCCAACGACGGTGGCGTAGATGAGACAACGAATCCGCGCGGCGGGGAAAAAGTCGGCCATGCTTTCGCCGTAAGCCCGCAGCTGCGGGGCGTATTCGGCCAACAACCTCGCCAGAACCGCCTCGTCGCTCTCCCCCACCCTGCGGCGGTTGGTCTTCCAGTCGAGCACCCACACCTCGCCGGCCACGGGGTCGTGCAGCACCAGGTCGATCACGCCATCCATCCAGGATGCTCCGGCGGCCAGCGGCGCCAGCACGCCGAGTTCGGCCTGACGCGTCCAGCGCGGCGAGGTCAACTCCACCCAGGCGTCACCGGCGCGCAACCGCCTCAGGTCATCCTCCGCCCGCGGCTGCACACCCATGGCGGCGGCCACCGCCAGCCGGCGCGCCAGAAAGGCGTCGATCTCGGCCCCGGTCGCGTCCCACGGCAGAAACTCCATGGTCTCGTGCCACCACAGACCGTAGTCGATGGCCTCGTCGGACAAACGCACGGGCGAGGGTTGATCCAGTCCGGACTCGTGACGGCTGGCGCGGCTGAGATCAGGCACATGCTCGGCCAACTGATGCGGCAACACCCGCGTCGTCAACCGACCGCCCGCCGGGTCCGCATCGTTCAAGACCGCCAACGGCGCCGACTCCACCGCGGGCAACGGCTCCGTGAGCGACGGCGCTTCGTCTTCCGCCTCGGAGTCCGGCACCGCGGGCACCGTCACCGCGGGCACGTCCATCAGGTCGCCCCCCCAGAGTCCGGCGAACGAGCATTCCTTCAACTTGGCCGCGAACGCTTCGCCCCACGGCAACACCAGGGCCTGCCGGGGCCGGGTCAGCACGACGTAAAGCAGGCGCACGGTTTCCCGCAGGCGCTCGCGTTCGCGCGATTCGCGCAGATCCGCGGGCAGGCTCGCGCCGTCGAAATAAACCCGCGCGCCGGCCACCCGGTCGTTGACGATCCTCAGGCCGAGGTTCGGTGCCTTGCCGATCTCGCGCCACAGGCCGATGGGGATCACCACCGGCCACTCCAGGCCCTTGGCCGAGTGCGCGGTGAGCAGGTTGATCGCCTCGGCGGAGGGTTTGCCCGCGGGCCGGCCGGACTCGCGTTGCTCCAGCAGACCCTTCAGCCAATCGCGCGGCCCCAGACCTTGCAGGCCGAGCTCGGCGGCCTGCGACAACAGGCGCTGCAACTCGGCCGCGACCGCGCCGCTGGAGTCGACCGCGCGCGCCTTGGCCGCCAGCCCCGCCGCCGCGGCCAGCGTGGTCGCGAACAACTCCAGCGGCCAGCCGTCGTCGTTGAACCGCAACACCAGCGGCCGCACCGCCGCCAGCGCGCCCGCCAGAGGCTCGGGATGTTGCTCCGGCTCGTCCCAGTGCAGCGTGCCGTGGCGCCGCAGCTCGGCCGCGATCAAGGCGTCGCCCACCGCGAACACCTCGCGCAACACGCCCGACCACTCGAACAGGTTGTCCGGATCGGCCATCACCGCCAGCAGTCCGCAGATCCAGGCGTAGGCGGGGTTGTCGCCGTTGCGGTTCTTGCGCATCTGGAGCGCGACCTTCAGATCGGCCGTCTCGAGGGTCTTGCGCGCGACGAGCAGCCAGTCGTTGCGCGGGGCGATGATGCAGATGTCGCCCCAGTGCTCGGCCCCCACGCCGGCGGGGCCGTGTCGCTTGAGCCAGACCGCGATCTGCCGCACCTCCTCGGCGAGCAGCGGGCCGACGTTGGTCGAGGCGTCCGCCGGCGGCGTCAGCGGCAACCGCGCCACCCGTCCGCGGGCGTTGCCCGGGCCGGCCGCCAGCGGCTCGTAGGCCACCTGCAAAAGCGGGGCCGGCGCCCCGGGCTCGGGCGGCAGGCCGAGGTTGTGCGCGCGCCCCGGCCCGAAAGCCGCGGGCAGGGTCGCGTTGAGCCGGTCAATGACCGCGTGCGGCGCGCGAAAGGTCACCGAAAAATGCAGCAACTCGCCCCCGTCGCGGCGCTCGAACGCGGCCAGGTGACGCGTGAAGTTCACGATATCGGCCCGCCCGCCGTAGATCGCCTGCTGGCCGTCGCCGACCATGCAGAAGTGGCCGTTGCGCGGGCCCTCCCCACCTCCGTCGGGCCAGGTGCCGAGCCGCGCTCCGGGCGCACGGGCGATCTCCACCAGCACGGCGAATTGCTGCGGATCGGTGTCTTGGGCCTCGTCGAGGATGATGCGCCAGCCCTCGGCGCGGATGCGGTCGAGCGTCGCCCGGTCGCCCAGCACCGCCATGGCCGCGTCGATCTGGTCGGCGTAGGTCTGCACCCCGCGCTCGAAGCGCCAGGCCCGGAAGCGCTCGGCCAACTCCCCGGCGAGCACGGCGGCGGCGTCGGCCAGCCACGCCTTCACCGGCGCGTGAAAGGCGTCGAACAACTCCTTGATGCCGCCGGCCGTGCCCTGCGGCTTGGCGAAGGCCAGAAAACCGTCCTCCTCGTGGAAGCGCCGCAGCCACTCGCGCGCGTGCCGCTGGTTGGCCTGCACCGCCGGCAGCGAACGCTTTTGCTTTGGCACCAACGACTCGATCTGGTCGAGCGCGGCGCGCGACGGGCCGGGCATCGGTCCGGGCGGACGCGCCAGGAACGCGCGCGCCACGCCGGTGTCGAGCCCGCGCGCCAGCGCGAAGACCTGCTCCAGCGGCACGTGCCGCAGGAACGCGCGCAGCTCGGCCGTCGCCAGACTTTGGAAGCGCATGGGGGCGGACTCCAGGAACTCCTCCCAGAGGGCGTCGTCCTCGTCGCCATCGGACTCGGCGACGACCTTGGGGTTGAGGTTGATGCCGAGGTCGCGCCCATAGTTCTGGGCCAGCTTGAGGCAGAAGCTGTGGATGGTGCCGAAGAACGCGCGCTCGAGGTGGTCGAGCGGCGTGGCGTCGGTGCGGCCGGTCTCGGCGAGCCGCCGGGTCAACACCTGCCTGGCGCGCTGACCGATCTGCGCGGCGGCCTTGCGGGTGAAGGTCACCACGGCGGTGCGCGCCAGCAGCCGTTCCCCATCGGGCGCGAGGGCGAGCGCCGCCAGCCGCTCCGAGATCGCGGTGGTCTTTCCCGAACCGGCGTTGGCGCTGACCGCGAAGTTGCGGTCCCACTCGTCGCGGAAACGCGCGCGCGCCGCCTGGTCGATCAACGCCGGCTCACTCATCGCCGTCCTCCCCCGCCGCCTCGCCGTGCGTGCGGGCAAACTTTTCCCGCAGCACCGCGGCGGGCACCGGCACGCAGGCCAGCGGCCAGTCGTAACCAATGTTTGAATACGCGCTGCGGTCGGGCGTGAGCGCGCCGCAGACGCCGGTCTTCAGCATGGCGTCGAACCGCGCGGTCAGCGCCAGCGCCTCGTCGAGCTCGCCCGTCGCCAGCTCGCCGGAGTCGGCGTTGCCGGGCTTGAGCATGAGCACGGAGCCGGCCTCGATGCCCAGCGAACGCACCGCGCCAAGGTAGACGCCGAGCTGCAACGAGCCGCCCTTGGCGGCCATGGTTTTGGCGGACAGCCTGTCGTCGCCGCCGGTCTTGAAGTCGATGATGCGCACGTTCGCGCCCGACCAGCCCTCGCGGTCCGACAGCACGAGGTCCATGCGGCCGGTCACCGGCAACGGCGTGTCGGACCCGGCGAGGGTCAGCCGCGCTGCCGGCGGCAGGTTTATCTCGGTGGCCACCCAGGGGCCGTGGCCCAGCGCGTGGACGGCGGCGAGCAGATCGCGCGCGACGGCGGCGACCTCGCCGTGAAACGATTCGCCGTAGGCGTCGTCCGGCAGGCGCGCACGCTGCGCCTGCAACAGCGCCTCCAGCACCGCGCGGGTGTGCTCCGGGGCTGGCAGCAGGCCGAAGCCTTCGGGCGAGACAGAGTCGGGCCGCAACGCGCGCGCCAGCAGCGCGTGCACGCGCTGGCCGATCGCCTTGCGACTGCTGCGCACCAGCGGCTCCCAGCCGACCCGGCGCACGCCGAGCACGGACTCGAACCACAGCTGCGCGGGGTCGCGGATCGCGCCCTCGATCAACCGCGCCGAGAAACCCCGCGCGGGCTCCGCGACGAGGGCCGGGGCGGCGGAAAAAAAGTGTTCGTCGAACGGCTGTTCCGGCCGGCGGCGTCCGTCCCAGACTTCGAGCCACCCGGCGGGCGCGGGCTCGCCGTCGCCGGCCGGTCCGGGGTCGACGCGGGCCTGGACGAAGGCCGCCTCCAGGCCGCCGGGCCGGGTGGCCGCGCCGCCGGCCCAGAGCACGCGCTCCACCCAGGCGTTGGGCGCGAGCGGCAGCTCGGGTTGCTCCTCGTCGTGCAGGGCGGCGGTGAAGATGATCTGTTCGCGCGTGTCGGCGGCCAGGGCGGCGCAGCCCTGTTTTTCGAACCAGGCGCGCTGTTCGGAGGTGAACAGGCCGAGCGGGAGGCGGCGTTGCGCGTTGAGTGTCTCGCGGTCGGCGTCGGTGAGCCAGCAGCCGGGCTCGCGGCGCTCGGGCCAGACGCCCGCGTTGCTCTCGACCCAGATGGTGTGCGACCAGGCAAGGCCGGCGGAGCGGCGGCGGGTGGTGAGGGTGACCCGGGCGAATTGTCCGCGGCCGGGCGCGTCGGTCACCGGCGAGGATTGCGGCAGGAACGAGGCGAGCGTGGCCAACAGCACGGGCGCGGGGTGGAGGCCGGCGGACTTGGCGGCGAAGGCCTGCAGCGCGGGCCAGCCGGCGGGTTGCTCGAGGTCGAGCCGGGTGTTGACGGTATTGAAACGTTCCAGCGCGTCGGCGACGGTCAGCTCCTCCGGCCAGACGGGCAGGAGCAGGTCGGCGATGCGGGCGACCTCCTTCCACTCGGCGCGCTCGGAGGCGCGCAGCCGTTCTTGGTAATCGGCGAGCCGGTGGGTGAGTCCGTCGTCGAAGCAGCGTTCGCACACGTCGCGCGCCGCCACGAGGGGCTGCGTGACCAGGCCGAGCGCGCGCAGCCAGGGCCAGAGCGCGAGCAGGTCCTCGAGGCGGCCGCCGCGTTCGTGAAAACCGAGCAGGGCGCGCTGCACCTGCACGTCGACCGGAGGCGGGCCGGCGGTCTCGAGCAGGTCGTTGAAGGCGATGCCGCGGGCGGCCAGCAGACGGACGAGGCGCAGGTGGGCGGCGTCGGACCGGGGAAAGATGACGGCGATGTTGGTAGCCCCACGCGCCAGCAGGCCGGCGATGGTCGCGGCCACGATGACCATCTCCTCGGCTCGGCCGGCGCCGACGAGCAGCCGGGCGCGGTCGGGCGAGCCGCCGTCGCGCAACCAGAGCGCGCCGACGGGCGTGCAGCCCTCGTCGGCGTCGGTCTCGTCGATGAGTTCGGCGGATTGCCCGAGGAGTTTTTCCCAAAGCTCGACCCAGCGTTCGTCGAGCGCGTCGCGTCCGCGGAACTCGGGGGCGGGCAGCACCACCGCGAGGTCGTCGCAGCGGCGGACGAACGCGGCGACGTTGAAAAACTCGCCCCAGAGTTCCGCGCCGAGGCCGAGCACCAGCACCCGCCCGCCGATGCGGCGCGCGTCCGCCGGCACGGGTTGCAACGCGGCCGCCATCGCCTGCGGCGGAGAGAACCCGTAGCCGAGTCCCTCGACCCAGGCGGCGAGTTCGACGAAGATCCCGCGCAACGGTTCCAGCGGGAAGTCGGCGGGCGTGAAACCGCCCTTGAGCAGATCGTCGAAGTCGTCGAGCGCGCGTTCGGGGTCGCTTTGCAGGCTCTTCCAAAGCCCCCGGCCGGGGTCGTCGACGGAGAGGCCAGCGAGGCGGCGGGTGACCAGCGTGCGCAGACCGAGCAACAGAAGCTCGCGGCCGATGGCGGGGAGCGGCGCCTCGGGCCGGTCGCCGAGCGCGAGCCATTTTTTGCGCGCCAGTCCGGGCGTGAGGAACTCGACGCCGAGCAACGGGATGCCCTCCTCGATGCAGCGCTGTTTGAAACCGTGCGCCTGGCCGCGGGTCGGCACGATGACGTGGGCGCGTTGCAGGCGTCCGCGGCCGGACTCGAGCCACGGGCGCACCACCGCGGCCCAGGCGACATCGGCCTGGCGGACCAGCAGCAGTTGGGCGGACGGCGAGGGGGCGGACACGGCGCGGGAGCCTCGACTGGTCGTCCGCGCGGCACAATCCAAACCGTGCGCGTCATCCGGAGCGGACACAAAAAAACCTCCCGCGGACGATGCCGGGGAGGTTTTGAAAAATGCGAGGCGGCGGAGGGCCGGGGAGTCGCCGGGGACGCGGCCTTACTTGGCGAAGACGACCTTGGAGACGTGGGCCTTGGCGCGGGAGGCGGCGTTCTTATGGACGACGCCGGACTTGGTGGCCTTGTCCATCGCGGAGACGTAGGCAGCGGCGGCGGCCTTGGCGGCGGCGGCGTCGTCACCGGCGGTGGCGGCGCTGAGCTTCTTCTTGAGCGTCTTCAGACGGGTCTTGGTCGCGCGGTTGCGGAGGGTCAGGCGCTCGGTCTTGCGGGCGGCTTTGATGGCGGATTTGGTGTTGGCCATGGCGGTGTATTAAAAGGGTGTTGAACGTTGTAAGCCGGCCAGAAACCCAAACGAACGCGCGCAAGTCAAGAGCTTTCCCCCGAGGTCGCCCAAAGCGGTTGCGGGCTTGCGCCGGAGGGGCGCGCCACTTCACATGCAGGAAACGGCCCCGGGCGCGTCCGCCGCCGGCCCTTCACCAACGCCCGTATGAGCATCAAACTTCGTTTCTCGCTGTTACTGGGCGTGCTGCTGCTGGCGTTTTTGTTCTGCCTCTACCTCCTGCGACAGGCGGAGAAGGCACAACTGGCCGAGGCCATCGCCAACTCGCGCAGCGACGACGCGGACTTGATTGAAAATTGGTTGGAAATCACCGGGTCCAGCCTGCGGCAGTTCACGGCGGACTACGCGCTGTGGGACGACATGGCGGCCTTCGTGGCGCGCCCCGACCCCCAATGGGGCCATGACAACATCGATCTGAGCCTCGATAATTTTGGGCTCCATGCCGCGTGGGTCTACCACTCCGACGGACGGACGGTCCATACCGCCAGCAACCAGCCGGCCATCGCCCCGCCACTCACCGCCGTAGAACTTGCCAACGTCACCCAAAACGTGCGCCAACTCCATTTCTTCGCGCAAAGCCCCGCCGGACTGATCGAGATCCGGGGCAACGCCATCGTCTACGCCACGGAAGCACTCAAACAGGACGCACCGCCCGCCCCCGTCCGCGGCTGGCTGCTCGCCGCGCGCGCCTGGAACCGCCCCTACCTCACCAACCTCTCGCGCCTGATTGAGGGTAGCATCACCATCGAACCCACCGACCATCCCGGCCCCACCGAGCCCGACGCCAAGTCCGGCATCACCCTGCTGCGTCCCCTCGATGATTGGCGCGGGGAGACCATCGCCATGCTGCGCATCGTCCGCGAAACCCCCGCGCTCGCCCAGCGCCTGCGCTCCGAGGCGCTGGCCACGCGCATTTTTGTGATCTTTGGCCTCTGCCTCG
>JBDRJH010000203.1:0-9673 GCA_043815125.1 Verrucomicrobiota bacterium | reverse complement strand
GTCACCGACAACGATCTCGGCTCGATGGGCGACCCGCGCACCTTCGTGTATGAAGGCCAGGAGATCAAAATCTGCTGCACACCTTGCGAGAAAAAATTCCTCAAAACTCCGGAGAAGTATTTGGAGAAACTAGAGCCGAAGAAATCCTGAACGCACATAGCTTCTCCGCCAAAACCCGCGCCCATCATTGAGCGCGGATTTTGTGTTTTTAGATCCTCGCGAGGGTTTTCGAGGCGAGCGGGGTAAGGTGGGTAGAGCACAGTCCAAGTGACGATCACTTCAGACCGAGTGCTCAAACGCATATCTGCTCACTCGTCATGAAAACCCTCCGTCTCGCCTCGCTGCTTGCAATCGCGGCCCTCGCCGCTTCCTCCGCCTTTGCCGGCCCCGGTATCCAATACTGGAACGCCCGTCGCGTCCAAACCACAAAAGAAGCCCAGGCCGTGAAGCCGGGTGATACGATGGCCCTCGTCTGCGGCACGTGCAAAACCGTCAAGCTCACGGAATACAAAGGAAATTTGCCGAACGGCAAAGGCACCCCGGTATGGACCACGGTTGGCACCAAGCACACCTGCGATAACTGCAACGGCGAGATCACCGTTGCAAAGGGCAAGACGACCGACACGATGCAGCACAACTGCTCCAAGTGCGGCGACGATGCCGCCTTCTGCTGCGCCGGCTCGGCTCCCGCCAAGGACGACGGCCACGAACACAAACACTGATCTGGCGGGTGCTTAGTTCAGGCCGTCCCCAAGGGTGTTAGAATCATTACTTACTTATTCATAATGAAATAGGCCATTGACGAAGCGTCATTTTCCGCCGATCCTGATACTTCAACCCGCAGGTGCCGAAGTGGTGCCTGCGGGTTGAAGTAAACCCAAAGACAAACCCACAAAAACCAAACTACCATGAAACCCATGAAAGTCGTCCTCACCACCGGCCTCCTCCTCGCGACTGCCGTCGCCGCCTTTGCCCTGCCGCCTGCCCGACGCGCCGCCCCCGCTCTGCGCAGTGCGGCCGCCATTGAAGACGTCAAAACCGGCGACAAGCTCGCCCTTGTCTGCAAGGTTTGCGACACCGTCACGGTCCTTGATGTCACCACCAAGGAAGAGGCGATGAAACTCTGCACCGAAGGTGCGGAAGTCGCCTGCGGCTCCTGCGAAAAGACCTTCAAGGTCGTCGCCCACGGCCCGCGTGGCAAAGGCGGTAAACACACCGAAACCCGCATCGTCAACGACAAGGGCGAGGAGTGCATGTTCGTGACCAAGCTGCCCAACTAAGTCTCGGTTGCCGGTCAATTCAGGTGGCGACGCGCGTGCAGTAGGCGTCGCCACTTTTCTCGCCCGTTAGCCTATTCATCGGGCCCACCCTTAGCCGCAGATTACTGCCCAAATTTCTGCCTTGGTCGCCACATGCGGCAAGTTTCTAAAAAATGTCGAGGGGACCAAGCATGCATCGGTGTATGGAAGGTGTCGCGGCATTCCGCTGCGATTTTATTATCCAATGAAAAAAAACCTCGTCATCGTAGTTCTGTCACTCGCGACCGCGCTGTTTCTAGCCGGCTGCGGTTCGCTCCCGGAAGGAAATCGCGGCGACTTCAGTATGCCGCAACAATCCGGAGGGCATCAGCATTGAAGCCGGTTTAGCCGGTTAACGCAGGAGAACGAACGAAGACATGCTCCTCGTGCAAAGCTTCAGCGGCTTGGTCCACACTTGGCCGCTGTTCGGAACTAAATGATGCGGCTCAAGGCCGTTTCGACCGATACCATAAATGAAATCGCCACGCTTCACGCCCATTTTTGTTTCGTTGCTCGCCACCGGCCTGCTTGCCGGCTGCGCCACCCGGCCCATCCCCGAAGAGCGCGTGGCACGCGACCGGGTGGCCGAATTGGCAAATATTCGCGCGGACTTGTCCGTGCCGGCGGTGGAGTCCCTCGCCACGCAGGAAGACTACCTGCGTTTCGCGCTCCTACGGCATCCGCGCATCGCGGCTGCGCACGCCGATTGGCGCGCAGCGGTGGAGGAAATAACTCCCGCCCGTTCGCTTCCCGACCCGAAACTCACCTTCGAGGCCGACATTGCGGACATGGTCATGACCCTCATGCCCGGCCTCATGTTCGACATCATGGGCCCCGGCAAACGCGCAGCGATGGGCCGTGAAGCCGCCGCCACCGCAGATGTGGCCTATCAAGATTATCGCGCCGTCGTTCTTCAGGTCGCGGCCGAGTTGAAAAAGACCTTGGCGGATCTCGCCTACATCGACGCCGCCTTGGGACTCCGCGCCGAATCACTCGCGGCCTTGGATCAAACTTCCGCGTTCGCCGAAGCGGACTACTCCACTGGCAGAGGCATGGGCACCCTGGAGGATCAAGTAAACGCCCGCACCGAAACCGAACGCATTCGCATCGAAGTCGCCAACCTCACCGACCAGCGCGACGCGACTCGCGCCCGCCTGAAAGCCGCTCTCGGCCTGCGGCGCGACGAACCTTCGCCCGCGTGGCCCACGAGTTTTGCACCGTCGCCCGCACCCGCCGATGAGGACGCGCTCTGGTCGCAGGTCCTCCTCGCCAATCCTCAACTCGGCTCCATGCGTGCGATGGTGCAGATGGCCGTCAGCCAGGTGGCCGTCGCCCGCAAGACACGCACGCCGGACTTCGAGATCGGTGCCATGGTCGATCTCAAGGCGAGCCCGCTCATGGTGCGCCCCACCGCCGGGATGACGCTCCCGATCTGGCGCGATAAAATCGCCGCCACTATCGCCGCCGCCGAGCAGCGGCACGAAGCGGCCTCCGCCCGCCTGACCGCCGAGGAAATCAATCTTGCCGCCGAACTCGCCCAGATGACCTACATGATCCGCGAAGCTGACCGCATGATTGCCTTCATCGATGCGACCGCGCTTCCCGGCATCGTGCAGACGCTGGAGTCCGCCCGCGCCGGTTACCAATCCGGCATGGTCAGCCTCTCGACCGTGCCATCACTGGAATTGATGGCGCTTGGCATGCGGCTGGAGAAAGCCGCCGCACTGCGCGAACGCGAACGCGTCCTCGCCGACCTCTCACTCCTCATCACCGGGAACACCCCGGCCGGCGCGCCTGTTCTGGCCGTCGGAAACACCCGCTAATTTTTGGACGCCTCCCATGAACGCTTATTCGCAAAATCCCGCCGCCTCGTTCGCCCGCAACTGGTTCACCGGCACCCTCCTGGTCATCGTCACGTGGATGCTGTTGGCAACCGCCGCCCATGCGGCCGAGCAGCTCTACACCTGCGGCATGCATCCGCAGATTATCAAGCAGGAGCCGGGCAATTGCCCCATCTGCGGGATGAAGCTCACGCCGATCCGCGCCAACGGCCCGAAAACCGGCGGTGCCTCCGCCAGTGGCGAGCGCACGGTTAAATACTATAAATCAACGATGATCCCCGGCGAAGTTAAGCCCGGGCCGGGCAAGGATTCGATGGGCATGGACATGGTGCCCGTTTACGAAGGCGCGGACGCGTCCGCCGAAAACAAAATCCAGATCGACTCCGCGACGACGCAGCGGATGAACCTGAAAACCGCGCTGGTGGAACGCGGTCCCGTGCGCCGCGCGATCCGCGCCGTCGGCGCCGTCGCCTACGACGAGCAGGGACTGCGCGACATCACCCTCAAATACGAGGGCTGGATCGAAAAACTCCACATCAACGCCACCTGGACGACCGTGAAAGCCGGCGATCCGCTTTTCGAAATCTATTCGCCCGATCTTTACAACGCGCAGCTCAACTACGTCGTCGCCCTCCGCACGCAGGCCGATAAAGACAGCCCGATGCTGCGCGCCGCGCTCGCACGGCTGGAACTCTTCGACGTGCCCGCCGACCTCATCGAGGAATTGAAACGTTCCGGCAAGGTGAGCCGCACCCTCGTTTTCCGCGCTCCCGCCGACGGCGTGGTCATCGAAAAAATGGCCGTCGAAGGACAGATGATGAAGCCCGGTGAGCGCATCTACCGTCTGGCAAATTTTTCCACCGTATGGGTGCAGGCGCAGATTTACGAAAAGGACCTCCCCTTCATTCGCCAGGGCCAGCCCGTCTCGATCCGCACGAGCTACGGCGCGGAACGTAACTTCGACGGCACGGTGCAACTGATACTGCCCCAGGTCGAGGAGCGCACACGCACCGCCACCGCCCGCATTGTGCTTCCCAACCCGGATGGTTTCCTGCGGCCCGGCATGTTCGTCGATGTGAACTTCACCTCGCAAATTGCCGAAGACGCCGTGCTCGTGCCCGACGTGGCGGTGCTCCGCAGCGGAGAACGCAACACGGTGTTCGTCGCGCTCGACGGCGGATTTTTTGAACCTCGGGAGGTGAAGATAGGCGCGCGCAGCGAAGGCGGTTTTTATCAAGTGCTCTCAGGCGTCAGCGCTGGCGAGCGCGTCGTGACGTCCGGCCAGTTCATGCTCGATTCGGAAAGCCAGCTTCGCGAGTCCATCCAGAAGATGCTGCGCAACGCCGAAGGTGGCACCGCGAACGCCGCACCGACGGCGACCGCACCTTTGCCCGCGACCGCTCCCGTCGCGTCCGGCAACTCCGCCGCGCCGCTGCTCAAGCCCATCGCCCTGGCCTCGGCGGACGCCGCCGCCGCGCTCGCGGCCGATGATCTCCCCGGATACAAACGCCAACTGCCCGCGCTCCGCGACGCACTCGCCACCTACTTCTCGGGCGATGAGCATGCCGCGCACGGTCCGCTCGGAAAGTTTAAGGGCGGACTCGCCGAATCGGCCGACCTTGAGGCCGCGCGCGGCGCGTTCGAGCCGTTCAGCACCGTGATCGCCGACCTCGCCCGCGAAAATCACCTCCAACACACGGAGAAGCTGCACATCTTCGAATGCCCGATGGCACCCGTGACGGGCAAGGCCCGCTGGCTCCAACGCGAGGCCGGCACGAAGAACCCTTTCTTTGGCTCCGAGATGCTCGGCTGCGGTGACGAAATCGCCGGTCCCGCGCGTTGACCACCCCGTATCCCTAAAACCAGCCGTCCCTCTTCGCCGTTATGCTCAAGGCCATCATCGAATTTTCGCTCAGGAACCGATTCCTCATCCTAATGGGGGCCGTGCTGACCGTGTTAGGAGGCATCTACGCCGTGCGCACCACACCGCTCGACGCGATCCCCGACCTCTCCGACACACAGGTCATCATCTACACCGAGTGGCCGGGCCAGGCCCCGCAGATCGTGCAGGATCAGGTCACCTATCCGATCACCACGAAAATGTTGTCAGTGCCCAACGCCAAGGTCGTTCGTGGGTATTCATTTTACGGCTACTCCTTCGTGTATGTGATTTTTGAGGACGGCACCGATCCGTATTGGGCGCGCAGTCGCGTGCTCGAATACCTGAGCGGACTTTCCGGTAGCCTGCCGCGCAACGTCACCCCGAGCCTCGGTCCCGACGCGACCGGCGTGGGCTGGGCTTTCATGTATGCGCTCAATTCGCCCAAGCATGACCTGGCCGAGCTGCGCTCGATGCAGGATTGGTATCTCAAATACCAACTCACCAGCGTCGAGGGCGTGGCCGAGGTGGCGTCCATCGGCGGCTACGTGAAACAGTATCAGATCACCGTCGATCCCAACCGCCTCCGCGCTTACGGCGTCTCCCTGGGCGAGGTCGCCAGCGCGGTCGAGCGCAGCAACGGCGAAACCGGCGGGCGCTCGATGGAGATGGCGGAGAAGGAATTCATCCTCCGCATCAAAGGCTACGTCTCGTCGGTGGACGACCTGCGCAAAGTCGCGGTCGGCTCCGGACCGGGCGGCACGCCTGTCCTGCTCGGCGAAGTCGCCGACGTGCAACTCGGCCCCGACATGCGCCGCGGCATCGCCGAACTCAATGGCGAGGGCGAAACCGTGGGCGGCATCGTGGTCGTGCGTTATGGCGTGGATACAAGGTCCGTCATCAAAGCCGTGAAAGAGCGGCTCGACGCGGCCATGAAGGGCTTGCCTGAGGGGGTCACCTACACTGTCGCCTATGACCGCACCGTGTTGATCGACCGTTCGGTCGCTACGCTCCAAAATACTCTCGTCGAGGAAAGCATCGTCGTGGCGCTGGTGATCATCGCTTTCCTGATGCATTTCCGCGCAGCGCTCATCCCGATTGTGATCCTGCCGGTCTCCGTCCTCGCGGCCTTCATCATCATGAAGCTGCAGGGCATCAGCGTGAACATCATGTCACTCGGCGGCATCGCGATCGCTATCGGTGTGCTGGTGGACGGCGTGATCATCCTGGTCGAGAACACGCATAAACACATGGAGCACGACCAGGGGAAGAAGACCCATTGGGAAATTGTGCGCGATGCGTCGGTCGAGGTCGGGCCGACGATCTTCTACGCCTTGCTGGTGGTGACGGTCTCGTTCCTCCCGATCTTTGCGTTGCAGGAGCAGGAAGGCCGCATGTTCAAGCCGCTTGCCTTCACCAAGACCTACTCGATGGCGGCGGCCGCGTTGCTCGCCATCACCTTGGCGCCGGTGCTCGTCAGCTTTTTCCTTCGCGGGAGAATGCGCGCGGAGGAAAAGAATCCCATTAATCGCTTCCTGCTCTGGCTCTACCACCCCGTCATCGACTTCGTCATCAAGTGGCGCTGGGCGGTCATCGGAACCGCCGCGTTCATCATCGCGTGGGTGTTCTTCCCTTGGAACGCATGGGTCGTCGCCGCGCTGCCGGAAGGCAAAACCAAAGAAGTCGCGACCAAGCTCGGGAAAGCGTTTCCGTTTCAGAACATCGGCTCCGAGTTCATGCCGCCGCTCTACGAAGGCGACCTGCTCTACATGCCGACCACCTTCCCCGGCATCTCGCCGACCAAGGCGAGGGAGATTCTCCAGCAGACCGATCAGATCATCAAGTCGTTCGCCGAGGTTCATCACGTCTTCGGCAAGATCGGTCGCGCCGAAACCGCCACCGATCCCGCACCGATGGACATGATCGAAACCACGATCATGCTGAGGCCCGAAAAGGAGTGGCCAAAGGTCGATATTACCGACGACACCGGCAAGGTCGTCGCCTACCGCCGCCGCACCATCGACGAACTCACCACGGCAATGAACAACGCCGTGCAGATTCCGGGCCTCACCAACGCGTGGACGATGCCGATCAAGACGCGCACCGACATGCTCGCCACCGGCATCAAGACGCCCGTCGGCATCAAAATCGCCGGATCAAGCCTGGCCGAACTCGAACGGATCGCGGGCGAGGTGGAGGCCGTCGTTCGCGGCGTGAACGGCACGAGTTCCGTGTTCGCCGAGCGCGTGCTCGGCGGCAACTACATCGAGTTCGACATAGATCGGGACGCGATTGCCCGCTACGGACTGAACGTCCGCGACGTGCAAGACGTGCTTGAGGTAGCGCTCGGCGGCATGCCTCTGACGACCACCGTCGAAGGGCTCGAACGTTACGGCGTGATCCTTCGTTATGCCCGCGACTACCGGGAGAATTTGGAGGCGCTCAACGAAATCGCCGTCCCCGTGCGCTCCGGCGGCGCGAGCGCGATGGGTTCGGGCGGCGCAGGCGGCATGGGAGGCGGAGCTTCCGCCGCCGCCGGCCTCTCGGTGGAACCGCCGGCGCAGGTGCCGCTGGCCCAGCTCGCCAAGATCCGCGTGGTCGCCGCCCCCATGGGCGTGAAGAGCGAAGCCGCCGTGCCGAATGCCTGGATCTACGTCGATGTGCAGAGCAAGGACCTCGGCACCTACGTGAGGGCCGCGCGCCGTGCGGTGGACGACGCCATCGCCGCCGGCACGATCCGGATGCCGGACGGGTATAACATCTTTTGGAGCGGACAGTATGAATACATGACGCGCGCGAAACAGCGCCTGCTGCTCGTCGTGCCGATCACGCTGCTCATCGTGGGGCTCCTGATTTATCTGAGCACGCAGTCGATCATCAAGACCGCCATCGTGTTCCTCGCGGTGCCGTTCTCGCTCGTGGGCGCGTTCTGGTTGCTTTACCTGCTCGACTACAACCTGAGCGTCGCGGTCTGGGTCGGCTTGATCGCCCTGGCCGGACTCGATGCCGAGACCGGCGTGGTGATGCTCCTCTATCTCGACCTCGCCTACGACAAGGGGGTTAAAGACGGAACGATGCGCACGCCCGCAGACCTGAGCGCCGCCATTTATCAAGGCGCCGTCCAGCGCATCCGGCCCAAGGTCATGACCGTCGCCACGACTTTCATCGGGCTGGTCCCGATTCTCTGGAGCACCGGGGCGGGCTCCGATGTGATGAAGCGCATCGCGACTCCGATGATCGGCGGCGTGTTCACGTCCACGCTTATGGAACTGGTGGTGTATCCGGCCATCTACTACGTCTGGAGAAAGCGCAGTCTTCCCGTCGCTCCGCCCGCCGAGGAGACGCCCCCCGCGACCGCGCCATGAATGCGACGCCCGCCAACGCTCCCGATTCGGAAACCTGTGCCGTTTGCGGTAAAGTCACCTCAAGCGGCCGAGGCTTCATGCGGCTCGTGGTGGACGGTCGCCCTATCGAGTTGTGCTGCCCGATGTGTTTGAAAGTCCATCAAGAGCGCGAAGCGAAACGGGTGGAAGAAGAGCGAACGGGAGACAAGTTTTTGGGCTGGGAAGAAAAGTGGTAGGCCGATGTGCGCCCCATACCGAACGAACCTGTTACGTGCCTGCCTCGGCCTTGCGCTCGTTGCGGTTTTCGGGGCGGGGATGCTTCACGCCCAGCCGAGGCGGCCCCGGCCCGCGCATCCGTCCGACATGAAAACACCGGATCAAGCCGAGGGAACTGACATCCTTGGCCAGATGCGCCAGGCCCTGATGGCCGAAGATACTTATCTGGAATTTGAGCTGAAGGTTCTGCCGCGCAGGGGGGAAGAAATTCTAAGTGAAGGGCGTCTCTGGGCATCCCAGAACAGCGAAGGCCCGGTTATGCGACTGAGTTTGGGCGAAGGGACTCTTCTCGTTCAAAGCGGGCCCAACCCGATGGCTTGGCGGTGGTCGAGCCTCGCGCAGCGTGAACCTGCTGTGATGGACGTCGCGACGTGGTTTGCACCGCTCGCGGACTCGGACCTTTCAGCTTTCGATCTCCAGATGCCCTTCCTTTTCTGGGAGGACTGGGTTTACGAGGGTCAAGGTATGGTGGGTGGAAGAACGGCCGACACCTTCTTCGTCAAGCCACCTCCGTCGGTTGCGACGCAGCGACCGGAATTGACCGCGATACGCTTCCATCTCGACCGGACCTATCACGCGATTCTCCTGGCCGAGCACATCGGGAAGGACTCTGCCGTGACAAAAACATTTCGGTTAATCGGGTTAAAGCGAGTGGGTGATCGCTACACGATGAAGGCGGTCGAAATCCGCGATGAACTGACCCGTCGCAAAACCCGCCTGACTGTCACTGAGGCGCGCATTGGCGATCAGCTGCCGGCGGTGATGTTCAAGCCTGAATACCTCGATAGGGCGCCATCCAAGCCCGCGCGGGCAGATAATTAAGCATTTTCTGACTTGGGCTTAGCGTGGGGAAAGCGACTGGTATGAAAAATTTCGATATTCCGTGAGGGTTCAGCCGAGTTGGCGGGGTATGGTCTTTGTTCGGGGGCATTGGTCCCCGACAAACCTAAAACCCAACAAACCAGGTCCACCATGAAAACCCTCCGTGTCACCCTAGTCCTAATCACCGCGTTCGCGTCTTCGTTCGCCTTCGCC
>JBDRJH010000202.1:0-3629 GCA_043815125.1 Verrucomicrobiota bacterium | reverse complement strand
ACAAAGCCGAAGCCGTCGACCCCTTCCGCTACCACATCGCCGTCGAGAACCACCTCGCGCCCCACCACTGGACCGAAAAGCTCGCCGACGCCTTTCTCGGCTTCTCCCTGCCCTTCTACTTCGGCTGCCCCGACGTCGCGGAGTATTTTCCACCGGAGAGCTACATCCCGATCGACATCTTCGATCCGGCGGGCGCGGAACGTATCATCCGCGAAGCCATCGCCCGGGACGAATACACGAAACGCCTGCCGGCGATTCTCGAAGCCCGCCGCCTGGTGCTGGAGAAATACGGGACATTTCAACAACTCGCGGCCCTGATCGAAGAGCGCCACGCCCCGGCCGCAGAACCGCCCCCCGGAGCCACCCTCCGCTCGCGGCACGGCATCCGGCGCTCCAGCCCAATCAGCGCGTTGCTCGACCTGGGCGATAAAATCCGCAACCGACTCCGCCCCGTTCGACGGCAGTCTGACATCACCCGATGAGCACCCCCGCCACGAGCACCCTCTGGTCACGGCTCGACGGCATCGCCGTGGTCAATCTCGACGACCGACCCGACCGTTGGGAAACCGTCCGCGCCGCCGCCGAATCCGCCCTGCCCGGCGCGCCGCCCCTCACCCGCATCTCCGCGGTGCGCGGCACAAGCCTCCCCGGATTTGGCGTGCCGCCCTGGTTTCGCGGCAAAAAATCCGACAAGCGCTGGGGCTCCAAAGTCGGCTGCACCCAATCCCACCGCCGCGTCATGGAACACGCCCGCGAACACCGCTGGGACCTGTTTCTCGTGCTGGAGGACGACGCCGATTTCAGTCCGCTGGCCTCGGTCGACCTGACCGCGCTGGAAGCCAAGCTCTTTGACACGCATCCAGACTGGGACGTTTGCTACCTCGGCTTCAGCAAGGCCACCGGCACCTCCTTGCAACTCGCGAAGTTTGGCGATCACCGGCTCTGTGCGATGAGTGGCTGCTACACCACGCACGCCTATCTGGTGCGCGCCCGTGCCCGCGATTGGATTTACCAACAACTGGCGCCGGACGCACAAGCCTGGACCTGGCACGCCGAGCACCGGATCATCGACCGCTGGTATACCCGGCACCTGTCGTTTCACGTGAACGTGTTCGCGGTCTCGCCCTCGCCGATCTCCCAAGCCCCGGGCTTCTCTGACATCGTGCAACGCCAGGTCGACTACACCGATGAATTTTCGGGGAATCTGGCCGACGTGACGACCGACCCCGCGGTGTTTCGCCGCACCCAAACGCTGCGCCGCCTCCGGCTACTCTGGCTCGGCGGCTGGGACAAGATCCGCGCGCTGGGCAAACGGTGCCGCGGCTTTTGAACCTCGACCCGCTCAACGGTTGACGCTGTCCGCCGTGCCATGTTTTCGCTCGGCCAAGGCGGAACGCAGCCGATAAATGACGTCCTGCGGAAACGGCCGGAAGGCGCGATGCGAACGGATCACGAGCGGCTTGGCAGGCAACGGACGATGCCAGGCCTCCGCCCAACGCGCGCACCAGGCGAAAGGGTTGTAGGCATCGAGAATCTGCCGGCGAGCGACGGTGATCGCGGCCGATTCCACCCCATCGTCATCGGCGGTGTCCAAGCGGGTTTCGATGAGCCTGGCCACCTTGGCCGGATCGCCCATGTCGAGCGCTTCAAACGCATCGGGATTGAAAAACTCGCCGACGTTGGGGCAACCCACGTAAAAAGGAAACGCCCAGCCGAGATAGGCGTCGGAGAGTTTTTCGGTCCAGTAATTGGGGGTCTGGCAATTCTCCAGCACCAGGTTGAACCGGTAGGGAAGTATGGCGTCCATCTTGTCGTTGATCGGCTCAAAGCCGCGTCCGAAATGCACCATGCGGTCGCCCAGCAGCCGCTTCAGTTCGGCGAGAAATCCCAGCCGCCGGCGCTGACCGGGAGTTCGCGCGGCGTTGGAGCAAACCACCGAGATGCGGTTTTGCTTGGGCGGCCGCGCCAGCGTATCGAGGTGATCGTAACCGTAGCGGTAGGTGTAGTCGCGCAGGTCGAGACCGACATGCCAGCACATGCCCAGGCAGTTGATTTCCAGCCTCGGGTGACGGGACTCCGCATGAGTATCCACCAGCCGATGAAATTGGCGGTAATACCCGCGCGGATACAATTTTTTCTCCAGCGGCTCGGCCGCGATGAACAGCGTGTTTTCCGGAGCGCAGGCAAAACGATCCAGCGGGCGGGCATTCGCGAACACGATGCCGTAGTCAGCCTCTCCGCCGGGTGCGGGATTAATGTCAAAACAACAGCGCCCCCAACGCGCATTCCCACCCGGCGAGAGCAGCCGCAGGTTGCCCGGACTGTGGTCCATATTAAGCCGCACCTTTAATTCAGGGAGGGTATGAGGGGGAAGCGAATGGACCATCAAACCCATGCAATGGCCTCTCGACTCTGAGTGACAAGCATGTAGGCAAGTCTCGGTTTCACGCGCCATCGCTTCCGCACCCAGACATGCCTTATTATCCCAACACCCGCGTTAAATACGCCCACTACATCGCCAACCTGGGCTGGGGCGGTTTCCTGCGCTACTGGCTGAAGCGACGTTCCCACAAATCCCTGCGGCATCCGTTCACCCTGCGCAGCCCCGGAGCACAGCATCCGCTCACCTGCCGCCCGCGCACCAGCGACATCGCCGTCTTCAAACAGATCTTTGCCCAACGCGAATACGCCTGCCTCGATCATCTGCCCACTGCGGGGCCGGGCCTGATCATCGATTGCGGAGCAAATGCCGGCTTTTCATCCTCCTACCTGTTGAGCCGTTTCCCCGAGGCCAGTCTGGTGGCCATCGAGCCCGATCCCGGCAATTTTGCGGCGCTTCAGGCCAACGTTGCTCCCTACGGTTCCCGTTGCAGCTGCCTGCATGCCGCGCTCTGGTCACACCGCGACCGCCTCTGCCTGTCAACGTCCGCCGGCGATGGGCTTGAGTGGTCGCGCACCGTCGGCGAGGCCTCCGGCGAAAATGCCGACGGCCTGATCGAGGCGCTCGATATGAAGACCCTGCTGGCCCAGTCAGGACACGAACGCGTGCGCCTGCTCAAAATCGACATCGAAGGCGCTGAGCAGACGGTTTTCAGCGCCGCCGCCGATTGGCTGGCCAAAATCGACACCATCGTGATCGAGCTGCACGGCGAGGCCTGCGAGCAGACATTCCGCGCGGCCGTCGAGCCGGCCGGCTTTCAGCTGCGGCGCCACATGGAGCTGACTATCGCCGAGCGTCCCGCTCAGGCCCGGTAATACTTGGCCGGCCGGCAGCCGGGGGCGACGGCGTTGCGCGTGTCGACCACCGGGATGGGCAAGGACGCAAAATCGAAGCGGCGATACTCGTCGTGCCCGGTGGACAGGAGGATCAAATCGTAGTCGGCGGTGATCGCATCGACCGAACGACGGCCGGCGTATTCGGCATGCTCCCGCGTCGGCGGTATCACCGGCACAAACGGATCATGATACGCCACCGTCGCGCCAAAAGCCTCCAGCTTTTGGATCAGCTTGTAACTCGGCGACTCGCGGTCGTCGTCCACGTTGGCCTTGTAGGCCAGACCGAGGATGAGCACCCGCGCACCCTTGACCGCCTTGCCCTCGGCGTTGAGCGCCTCGAAGCAGACCCGCAC
>JBDRJH010000201.1:0-2011 GCA_043815125.1 Verrucomicrobiota bacterium | reverse complement strand
CTCGGCATCGCTCAGCGGCAACCGGGCGAGTATCGCAACCGCGTCGGCGAAGTGCTCGCCGGTCGGCGCGGCCTCGGAATGGCCGTCAGAATGCAGCGAATCCGCCGGTTTGGTACAAGCCGTGGTACAAGCGTTCGCGGGCGCGCTCGTAACCTCTTGTGATTGCGTCGGTTGCGTGCGGGTCCGTCGGCCTTTTAAGCCGTGGGTCCAGGGTTCGAGTCCCTGCACCCTCATTCGTTCAGCGCTCGAATCACCCAGCGGCAAACTCGGCAGCACGTTCAACGCCACCGCCACGTCGGGCAGCTTCGGATCGGTGTACGTGTTGACCGTCAGTTCAAGCACGCTGTACCGCATCGCCGCTTCCCGGGATTCAAGATGGAGGGTTTTGACTACACGCAGGTTTCGAACCCTGGCCCTTCACAGCAGATCACAACCACCGATTGCCGCCTCAAAAATACCCGGGAGATTTCTCGAACTGGCCAACTTGGGTTAGCGCTGCGTCAAGCCTCCGGTGAAGGGTGGCACGGCCGTGTCACGCTTCAGTCGACGGGTGACAGAGCACTAGTCCGGCTCTTTCACACCGCGAAGAACGCTGAGAACGCAGAGTAGTGTAATGAAAGAAGTTGCGACACGATTACTACATGCTCCGGTTCAATGGAGTGTCAAGCGTGTGTTGCTGTAAGTCCTTGTGTGAACTGCTCTGCGGTCTCTGCACCGCAAACGGTTCATTTCCGCGCTGCTCGCGCAGATTTCGACAGACTGCCGCGCCCGACGCCCTTGCGCCCTTTCGGTTGCGGCCCAAGGCCGCGCCGCGTGCTCTGCGGTGATTCTTTCGGGCTAGCGCCGGCGTCGGTAGATGATCGCGGCCAGCGGCGGCAAACGCAGCACGGCCGAGTGCTCGCGGCCGTGTGAGGGGATCTGCTCGCTACGGACTTTGGCCGCGGTCTCGTACCCGCTGCCGCCGTAGCGCTGATCATCGCTGTTGAGGGCGATCTCCCATTCGCCGGGCGCGGGCAGGCCGATGCGATAGCCGTCGCGCGGCACGGATGTGAGGTTCAGCATCACGACGACGAAGTCTTCGCCGTCGTAGCGGCAGTATCCGAGCACGCTGTTCTCGGAGTCGTCGAGGACGATCCACTGATACCCGATAGGATCGTGGTCGTAGCGCCACAGCGCGGGCGTGTCGAGATAGTAGCGCCCGAGGTCTTCCATGAAGCGCTGCAGTCCGGCGCGTTCGGGGTGGTGCGAGAGGCTCCAGTTCAGACCGACCTCGTGGAACCACTCGTACCACGGAGCGAGTTCGGTCCCCTGGAACAGCAGCAGTTTTCCCGGGCGCGTGTACTGGTAGGCCAGCAGCGCCCGCAGGTGGCGAACTTCTGCCACAGATCGCCGGGCATCTTCTCGAGCAGCGCCTGCTTGCCATGCACGACCTCGTCGTGACTGAGCGGCATGATGAAGTGCTCGCTGTACTCGTAGACCATCGCGAAAGTGATATCGCCGTGGTGGTGCCTGCGATGCACCGGGTCCTTTGAGAAGTACAGCAGCGTGTCGTGCATCCAGCCCATGTTCCACTTGAACGTGAAGCCCAGCCCGCCTTCGCTCACCGGGCGCGAGATGCCGCCCCAGGCGGTCGACTCCTCGGCGACCGTGATCGCCCCGGGAACCTCCTCGTGGACGATCCGGTTCACTTGCCGCAGAAAGTCGAGCGCGTCCAGGTTTTCGCGCCCGCCGTATTGGTTCGGGATCCAGTCGCCGTCCTCGCGGCTGTAGTCGAGGTAGAGCATGCTGGCGACCGCGTCGACGCGCAGGCCGTCGACGTGGAACTCCTTGAGCCAATAGAGCGCATTGGCGATCAGGAAGTTGCGCACCTCGTTACGCCCGAAGTTGAACACCAGCGTGCCCCAGTCGGGGTGTTCGGCGAGCCGCACGTCGTGGTGCTCGTAGAGCGCCGTGCCGTCGAACTGCGACAGGGCGAAGCCGTCCTTGGGGAAGTGCCCCGGGACCCAGTCGA
>JBDRJH010000200.1:0-2103 GCA_043815125.1 Verrucomicrobiota bacterium | reverse complement strand
CAGCAGACCGGCGAGCGCCGCGGTGGATACGCCGGCCGCAACGGAGCGTCCCGCGACGGCGTAGGCCGCGCCGCCGGCGGCGACCGCGACCAGCAGCGCACCAAGTCGCCCCGCGAACAAGCCCGCCCGGCCCGCGCCGGGGGCGCGGGGGGCGGGGGTGGCGGGAACGGGGGCGGACATGACCTTGGGTATGTCGGCACACCGCGGGACGACTTTAGCGGGCGGCCGGTCCGGGAACGGGGGCGCGGTTCAGGGCATCGCGCAGGGCCTTGCCGAGAGTGGCGAGGCTGAAGGGTTTGTTGATGATGATGGCGTCGCCGGCCTGCTCGATGTTTTCGCGCAGCTCCGGGGGCACGTGGCCGCTGGCGATGATCAGGCGGGTGTCGGGATGCAGACGCCGGAGGTATTCGCGCACCTGCAGGCCGCCGATGCGCGGCAGGTTGAGGTCGAGGATGACGGCGTCGACGTGGTGCTCGCGCCGCATAAAAAACTCCATCGCCTCGGCGCCGTCGGCCGCGCCAAAGACCAGGTAGCCGGCGCCTTCGAGGCTCGCGCAAAGCAGGCTGCGCACGGCGTCCTCGTCCTCGACGATGAGGATGCTCTCGCCGCCGCGCGGCAACTCGGCCGGGGCCTCGCCCTCGATGACGCCGCCGGCCGCCCCGGACGCGTCGAGCACCGGCAGATGCACGAGGAACGTGGTGCCTTGGCCGGGCTCGCTGCGCACGTCGATGAGCCCGCCGTGGCCGGTGACGATGCCGAGCACGACGGCCAGGCCGAGGCCGGTGCCGCGGTTTTTGTCCTTGGTCGTGAAAAAGGGTTCGAAGATGCGGGCGCGCACGGCCTCGTCCATGCCGCTGCCGGTGTCGGCGATCTCGATGGTGACGTATTGCCCGTGCGCGTCGGCGCCGCGCGCGGCCAGCCCGGAGCCGGATTGCGGGCGGGTGCGAAGGGTGAGCGTGCCGCCGTCGGCCATGGCGTCGCGGGCGTTGACGCAGAGGTTCATGACGACCTGCTGGAGTTGGTTGGGATCGGCGCGCACGCCGGGCAGCGAGGGATGGGTCTCGACCTCGATGCCGATGTCGCGCGGCAGGGTCTCGCGCAACATCCGCGCGGTGTCCTCAACGACCTGATTGATCTTCACATGGCGGATGCCGTCCTCGGGCTTG
This sequence comes from Verrucomicrobiota bacterium, assembly GCA_043815125.1. Taxonomy (GTDB): domain Bacteria; phylum Verrucomicrobiota; class Verrucomicrobiia; order Opitutales; family Opitutaceae; genus JAUWBF01. Next base: position 937 of record JBDRJH010000200.1, on the reverse strand, counting down.
CGGCTGAACGAGAGGATCTGGCGCACGAGCGCGGCGGCGCGCTTGGAGGCGGCGTGAATCTCGCCAAGGTAGCGGCCGAGCTTTTCGTCGTCGCCGGCGCGGGCCAGGGCCAGTTCGCAAAAGCCGCCGATGATGGAGAGCAGGTTGTTGAAATCGTGGGAAATGCCGCCGGCCAACATGCCGAGGACCTCCATCTTCTGGGCCTGCCGCAACTGGGCCTCGAGGAGCTTGCGACCGGTGATGTCCTCGCGAAGACAGAGCAGGTGCGTGGTGCGGTCGAGGTGGTCCTGGATGGCGGTGACCTGCACCGATTCCCAAAAGGCCTCGCCCCGCTTGGAGATGGTCTGGATCTCGCCCCGCCAGGGGCGGCCCTGGGCGAGCGTGCGCAGGAAGGCGGCGTAGTCGGCGTCGCCCGAGAAACCGGCGCGCAGCACCTCGATGTCGCGCTCAAAGATCTCCTCCAGGGTGAGGCCGGTGACCTGGGTGAAGCGGGGGTTCACGTATTCGACGCGGCCGTCGGGCATGGTGAGCACGATCGAGACCTGCGTCTGCTCGACGATACTGGCGAGTTTTTGAAAGTGTTCCTCGGCAAGACGCCGGCGGGTGACGTCGCGCCCGATGGCGCGGGTGGCGGTGAGCGCGCCGGAGGGGGAGCGCACGGCCTGCTCCTCCCAGGAGAGCCAGCGCCAGCCGCGGGCGGTCAGCCAGCGGTGCTCGTGCGCGGCCTGGAAGGGCGGCTGGGGCAACGTGGCGACGGCGCCGCGCCAGGACTCGAGATCGCCGGGGTGCACAAGCTCGGCGGGATCGCGGCCCTCCCACTGGTCGGCGGCGCGGCCAAACTTGCGGGCAAAGGCGGAGTTGACGGCCAGCAGGCGGCCGTCGGGCGCGCGCAACACGGCGAGCTCGGCGCTGTCGGCCCAGGCGTCGAGCAGGCGGT
>JBDRJH010000199.1:0-15228 GCA_043815125.1 Verrucomicrobiota bacterium | reverse complement strand
AGCGACTGGCCGGCGCTCGCCATGTGGGCGAGCACCTCGCGTTTGAACTCCTCGGTGTAGGCGGGTTTGGTTTGTGGCACGGTGTTGGATTCCTTTTCGGATTTGCCGCGCTCCCTGTCCATCAAACGGGGGTAACCTCACACACATCAACGCTGCGCCTTTGCGTGAGCTGGGAGCGATGGTGGTTCATGGAGATCTGCGGATGCCCATGGATTTGGAAGCGCTGCCGGAGGTGAATTTTGTGATTGATTGCGCGGCGCAGGCCAGCGTGCTGGCCGGCACCGCCGGCTCCGGTTGCACCGCGGCCCAGCTGACTGGTCACAACCTGTCCGGGACGCTGAACCTGCTGGAATATTGCCGACGTCACGGAGCAGGCCTGGCGTTGCTGAGCACAAGCCGGGTATATTCCATCCCGACACTGGCCTCGCTCCCGCTGGTGATCGAGAACGAGGCCTTCGTTCCGGCCCCTGCGGCGCTGGCAAATGGCCGGTGCCCGGCGGGCTTCTCCTCGCATGGCATCGCCGAAGACTTTTCAACCGCGGCTCCCGTATCCCTCTACGGCGCGACCAAACTCGCCTCCGAACAAATGGCCCTCGAATATGGGCATGCCTTCGGATTCCCCGTGTGGGTCAACCGCTGCGGTGTGCTCGCCGGAGCCGGCCAGTTTGGGAAGGCCGATCAAGGCATATTCAGCTATTGGATACGTGAGTGGGCGGCGCGCCGTCCCTTACGCCACATCGGTTTTGGCGGGACCGGGCACCAAGTGCGTGACTGTCTGCATCCGGCCGACCTCGCCCCTCTGCTGCTTTCCCAGATCGACGCGGGCATGGCCGATGATCGACCACGCATTCTGAATCTTGGCGGAGGCCCGCTCAACTCCACCTCGCTAAGCAGGCTCGGCGACTGGTGCCGCAAACGCCTCGGACCTCACCAGGTCGCGGCCGATAGCAACGAAAGACCTTACGATCTTCCCTGGGTAGTGATGAATTCAGCCTTGGCCGCCAGGACATGGGACTGGCGGCCTCGTCACACACTGGAGGAAATTCTCGAGGAGATAGCCTGCTGGGCGACAAACGGCACAAACGTCGGAAGAGGGCACCTCCCGTGGATGTGATCCTTCCCCTGGTGGTCTTCTTGGTAAACGTGGGGCTCCCCACCCTCGTCGCGGCCAGCTTTATCCAGCGCGAAGATCCGGCGGAGAGAATGGGCTTGGCAACTGCGGCGACCTTGCTGGGCCTTTATGCAATCGGGTTTGGCGCTTATAGTGCCGGCGTTGACCGCGTCGTCTGGTGGCTGTGGCCTCTCGTCGCGAGCGCCACGGCCTGCCTGCGCGCAAGGGCGGTGCTGTCGGTGCTACGCGCCCCTAAGGCTCGCGAGATCATGGCGGGATGGCTGGCGTTCGCCGCGTGGAGCATAGGCCTGCTCTTGTTCGTGCGATGCTACGGCGGTGGCGGCTGGGCGGTTGACTGGTGGGAGCATTTGCAAAGAGCCCGGATTTTTTCGCAGGGCCTTTCACCGGACACCCCTCTCGTGCACGGCATGTATTCCATGGGCGCCCGTCCTCCGATGGGCAACGCCATCATGGCCGTGCTGCTGTGGCTTGGAGGAGACAATCTCACGCGCTACGTCGTTCTCAACACGTTACTCTCGTCGTTGATTTTCTTTCCGGCGATCCTGCTGGCTCGCGGCTGGACTAGAGGAACCCGCAGTTTGCTCCCATTCACCACGGCGGCTGTGCTCATGCTAAATCCTATGACGGCCCAGAACCTGAGCTACGCCTGGACGCGGCATCTGTGCGCGTTCTGGATATTGCTGGGCAGTCATCTGCTGTTGCGCGGCATAGTGCGTGGAGACAGCATTGTAAACCGCACACTTGGCTGGCTGGCCCTGGGTGCCGGTCTGCTGACCCACTATTCCACCGGCCCTTACATCGCGGTCTGGCTAATCGTGTATGCGATCATCATCGGACGTCGTCTACCGGTGGGAGCGTTCTTGGTCGAAAGCTCCCGGCATGCCCTGTGGTGCGGCCTTCTGCTCGCCACATGGTTCTTGTGGTCATACACGTCCCTCGGCTGGAGCGGGACCGTCGCGAGCAACACCACCATGACCGGAGCAGGTGCCGGCTGGTGGGCAAACCTGACAACATTCGCGCTCAACGTGCGCGACACCTTGGTGCCCCATGTATTCAGAACCACGACCACCGGCATTCCCGCCCAACCGAGTGCCTGGGGGGCGATGCGGGATCTGTTTTTCAACCTATATCAGGTAAATCTGCCCATGATGCTGGGCACCGCGGGTCTGCTGTGCCTGGGGTTACGGGCGGTGAAAGCCAAACAGCGCCCCCGATGGGGCTGGGTCGGCGCGATCACATCGCTTGTGCTGATCGGGGTGGGCGTGCACACACAAAGAGACGACGTGGGGCTTGGCCATATATGCCTGCAGCCGCTCGTTCTGATCGGCTTGACCAAAATCGCCGCCGTTCTCGCCCAAGAGGAAAAGGGGGGCGTTCTGATAGCTTGGAAAGCGGGTGCGATGGTGGATTGCGCCGTTGGCATCGTGCTGACGTTCGCGCTTCAGACGATGGTTTTCGGTTCAGCGGCCGACTACAGCCTCGCCGTTCGCATCAATCAATATGCCCTGAGTTATTTGAGAGATAGCCTCCCGGGAAGCTCGATCCCCAATGCCCTGCCGTGGGGGTTGCTCATGACCGGAGGGGCGATGTGGTGGACGGTGCAAAAATGGCGGGCGAAGAAAATCGCCGGAGCTCATCACTTGGACAGGATTCAACCAGCGCCTCCCTCATGAGTTCCGTCCCCCGTATCCCGAGGCTGCTCTCCGTCGTCATACCCGCCAGAGATGAGGAGGAGAACATCGGCCCCACCGTGACCAGTCTGCACGAGACTTTGCGCACACATTGCATCCCGCATGAGATCGTGGTGGTCAACGACGCCTCACGTGACGGAACAAAGGCGATTTTGAATGAATTGAGCCTAACGATGCGTGAATTGAAGCCCGTCGACAACCCGGGGGCAAACGGCTTTGGCCGGGCCGTCATCCACGGATTGGATCAGTCCACCGGCGATGCCGTTGTCATCTACATGGCCGACGCATCCGACTCTCCGGACGACGTGATCAAATACTGGAACAAACTCGCCGAGGGCCACGATTGCGTCTTTGGGAGCCGATTCATCCGCGGGGGAGGCACCTTCGATTATCCTGCGCTGAAACTGATGCTGAACCGTGCGTTCAACTTGGGGATTCGACTGCTGTTCGCCATTTCTCTCAATGATACGACCAACGCGTTCAAGGCCTACCGTCGACATGTCATCGACGGCTGTCGCCCCTTGATCGCGCCGCACTTCAACCTCACCGTCGAACTACCCCTGAAAGCCATCGTTCGCGGTTACGACTGGACAGTCGTTCCCATCACATGGCGCAACCGCCGCGCAGGTGAGGCAAAACTCAAGGTCAAGGAAATGGGCAGTCGCTATCTTTTCATCGTGCTCTACGTGTGGTTGGAAAAATACTTCAGCCGTGGAGACTATCGACGCCCAGAAAACATCGTGAACAACAACCGGCCCACAGCATGACCTCCTTGGCTAGCACTGACAAAAGTCGGGACAAAATCAATAAGCAGGGACCACGCAACCATACCCGGGTCTGGATGTTGGTTTGTGTGATCCTGCTCGCCCAATGGATCATCGCCATGACCGCCGCCTCACGAAACGGCACGACGTCCGACGAACCCGCGCACCTTGTCGGCGGCCTGGCCATGCTCCGGGAAGGCGATTATCGCCTGAATCCTGAAAACGGCATTTTACCGCAAATGTTGGCCGCCCTGCCCGCGTGGGCCGGCGGGATGCAACTGCCGCCGCAGGACAGTCCGTATTGGCAAAAGGCTGACGTATGGATGCTGGCCCATGACGCCAGCTTCAAAATCCCGGACCAATCCACCCGCGGCTACCTGATGGCGGGCCGCGCGTTGGTGGCGTTGCTCGGCGTGGGCGTGAGCCTGATGGTTTTTCTTGGTGCACGCGGCCTTTGGGGGACCGGCGGCGGACTGCTCTCGCTGGTCTTGTGCGCGGCCTGCCCCAACCTGTTGGCACACTCCGCGCTGGTCACTTCCGACGCAGCCAGCACGCTCTTTCTGCCGCTGGCGGCGGTTCTCTACTGGCGCATGCTGGAACGTCCGGGCAAGACACGCATCGCGCTTGCCGCGGCGGGTCTAGCGGCGGCCTGCCTGTCAAAGCTGTCGGCTGTCTTCCTGGCGCCGTGCTTCGCGATCATGCTCGCGTTGGTCGCATGGCGGCAACGGTCGTGCGTGCCATGGCGGCGCATCGCCTGGGCCAATGTTTGCGTGGCGGGCTTTGCCTGGCTGGCGATCTGGGCCGCCTTTGGTTTCAAAGACGACCCGGGCGGACCGGCGAACGGCACGTTCTACATGGGTCCGCGCGCAAGCTTTGGCCCCGGAGGCAGCGGCCTACATGCCCTGCTGGGCGCACTGCATCAGAGGCACGTATTTCCCGAGGCTTTTCTTTACGGAGTCGGCCACGTGGCCTCGGGCGCGTCGCAACGGCTGAACTACTTTCTGGGCCGGATCAACGAAACAGGCAGCGGGTGGTTTTTCCCGTATTTGTTTCTGGTCAAAACGCCGCCCGGCACGCTGGCGGCGATGACAATCGGGGCAATCGCTACCGTGGTGGTGGCGCTGCGCGACCGGGCCAAGCTGCGACTACTCACGCCGTGGCTGATTTGGGGTGCGGTCTACGGAGTCGCCATCATCACCAGCAACCTGAACATCGGCCATCGCCACATGCTGCCGATCTATCCGACGCTGTTTGTGCTGGCCGGCGGCTGCTGGGCCGCGGCGCGTTTGAGACGCATCCTGTGCGGTGTGCTCGCCGGCGGCACGGTGGCGGCCACCGCACTCGCGTTCCCGCACTACATCGCGTATTTCAATCCGCTCGATGGCGGCCCTGACCGCGCATGGCGACGGGTCTCCGACAGTTCGCTCGACTGGGGGCAGGCCCTGCCCACGCTGGCCGAGTGGCTGCAACAAAACCGAGGAACGAACGAATGCCTGCATTTGTCCTACTTCGGCTGCGACGCCGCCTCAACCTATGGCATCGAGGCGGTGGAATTGCCCAAGCTGCACCATTTCTACATCGCCCGACCGTGGTATGAGCTGCATGGCGGGCTCTACGCCGTCAGCGCGACGATGTTGACGTGCCACATGGGAGCGTGGACCCGTGCGGAAGAGGCAGCCTATCCGACTTGGCGCGCGAGGGTGGCCGACATGCTTGCCGGGCGCGTGGAGGCAAACACCGCGTTGATCATGCAAGAACTTGGAAACATCGAGCTTGCCCGCGCCCGACGCCTTAACGCCTACCTGCGCACCCTCGAACCCATTGCCATTCCCGGGCATGCCATCCTCGTTTACCGACTGGACGAGGCCGAGGCCCGCGCCGTGGAAAACGGCGACCAGCTTCCGCTCGACTTCACGCCATGATTTCACGTCCCCGCATCGCGGCCCTGGCCTTGGCCAGCGCCTTCGTGTCCCTTCCACTCATCATGCTGGCTCCGGTCGACATCGACCGGGCCGCAGGGCTCCTGTTTTTACCAGCCTGTTGGCTGGCCTTCGGCTTGAAGGACGTGGAGACGAACCGCGGCGCGCGACAGGTGGCGATGCTGCTGGCCGCGTGGTTTGGCTGGGCCCTGTTGTCCACCGTATGTTCCCTGCACATCGCACCTGCGCTTGTCGGCCTGTCGGTAACGGTGCTGGCTCTGGCCACGGGAACGGCGGCCAGCCGTATCGTGCGGGCGGGCACGGACGCCGACCTGCGGATTCTGCTGGGGTCGTTGGCGTTGTCTTCGGTGGTGGGGCTGGGGCTGGTGTTGGCGCACCTGCATGCGCCGGGTGGCGGGCCGGCCAATGTATTTTCCCATCTGCGGTTGTTTGGCATGCACCAAGGCGCGGGGGCCATCGTGGGCACGGCCTGGGCGCTGCTGGCGACCGGGAGACGCGAGCGGTGGATCGCGGCGCTGATGGCGACCGCGGCAGCGCTGGGCATGTTCTGGGCCGGGGGCCGGGCGCCCATCTTGGCAGCGGCGACCACGGGGGCTGTTTGGCTCCTGATCGGAGTCACAGACCGCACCCGCGCGGCGACTTGGTGGGCGGCGGTTTTTGTGACCGGTCTGGGGTTGTCGACACTGCTGCCGAAGCCGGCGGCGGACATGGGTTGGTCGCGGGCATTAAGCCGCACGACGGAGGCGGATTCGATGTCGGCGGTCACCTCGACCCGCAGCGATTTTTGGCTGGTTACCTGGCGGCACATTCAGGAGAAACCGCTCTTGGGGCACGGCGCAGAGAGCTACCGGTTCATCCGGCCGAAGCAGGTCGGCGAACAGCCGCACAACATCGCGTTGCAGGTGGCGGGCGACTATGGACTGGCCGGCGCGGCCCTGCTGGTCGCCGCGGGGGGCATCGCATTGTGGTCCGGGCTGCTTTCGGCATCTGCGGGATCGCGCGCTGCTACCTGTCTGGCAACGGGTCTGCTCGCCTGCGCCCTGTTCGACGGGGTGGCTTACCACGCGGTGACCCTCAATGCATGGCTGATGCTGTTGGGCATCGCCATGGGTGGTGGCCATGGACGGACAGTGCCACCGCCGGAAAACAGGCTTTGGCGACCTGTTGGCCTGGTCCTTACCGTCTTGGCCGGGGCAGTGCTGATTTTGCACGGCCTGGTTTTTCATCAACTGCGCCACGGCCCGATTCCCCATCCGAATTCGGACAAGACCAGTTTGGTGCGCATGTTCCCAACCGAGACCCGCGGATTGCAACGATGGATAGACGCGTGGATCGCCGCGGGCCTTGATCAAGCCGCATTGGAATGGGCGGTGTGGACTCAACCGAGGGCCGATGCCGCCGCGCCTTTTCACCTGATCGCGGGCAACCTCTACGTGAAGCACAACCTGTTTGCTGAAGCCGAGACCGAATATCGTGCCGCGCTGGCCACGACTTTTTTCACCTCACGCCCTTACATCCAGCGCCTGCTCGACCTAAGCCTAGCCGCTCAAGGCAAACCGACGACGGATGCGACGGACGGCACAGGCCATGCGCCAGCCGTCCCTTAGCACAGAGACCTTGCTCCCTGCCTGATCCGCCCAATCGATCGGCAGCTCGCGGACATCGGCCCGTCGCTCGCGGAGTGCGGCAAGTAATTCGACATCGAAGGCAAAACCATCCTCGCACATTTTGCCTTGGATACCTGCCCACGCGGATGCACGCACCCCCTTGAAGCCGCATTGACTGTCGTAAACGTCGCCATCGATCCAGACACCAACCATGCTGGCGAAGGCCCGCCCCACGACATGACGGCTCCAACTGCGTTCAATCTTACGCCCCAGCATGCATATCCGTGACGAGAACCATGCATCGACCGGCATACCTGCATCGATCTCCATCAAAACCCGAGTCACTTCGGAAGGGCTGATGGCACCATCGGCATCAACAAAACAAAGCCAATCGGCCTCCGGTGGCGCCACGCTCCAACCGGAACGGATCGCCGCTCCCTTGCCGCAGTTACTCGGCAAGGACACCAACGGCAGAACGAAGACATGGTTCAATCGCACCGACTCCACAGCCCGTGCCATGGCGTCACGCTCCAGTGAAGTGGACCCATCGTCGACAACCTGCACCGTCGTCCGCAGCCCGCTGACGGATAATGCGTCGCCAAGAGCTTTAAGAAAGCCCGGCAAACGCCGCGCCTCGTTAAAAGCCGGAATGACGACATAATGATGTGCACGGGTTGTCGCACTCATGGCAGCATCTCTCGCCATTTCACGCGGTAAGGCGCCTCGGCCCCGATAGCTTCCAGTGTGAGCGTCTTTTCAGTATCGCCGGGCCGCCAACCTGATGAGGGTGAAATATCGGTCACCCGCATCAGACGCACCCCATAGACGGGCGAGAAGCGCTTCACGACCACCTCCTCCAGCTTAAAGTCAGGGCCGACCATGTCGTCGGGGAACGCCACCCACTGCTCGCTTTGCGGGTGGTAACGCAGACGCTGAAGCACAAGTATTTCCGAAAACGTGCGATGACGCCAATGATAGCGTATCCGTTCAGGGAAGTTGAGAATGTTTTCCTGAGGAATCGCCGAGTTACCAAATAGGAGCCAAGCCAGTCCACCAAAGCGGTCGATTACCAGACGGTTCTCGATCGGATTCGTCCGCGCATAATCCACGATCCAATTCTGCGTGATGGTCGAACTGTTGGTGGCGGTAAATAAATCGCGTTCGAGCTGAGGCACGGTGCGGGAAAATAACAACACCACCACCACCACGATGCCCACCGGCACCAACCGCCGTCCCCATCGGTGCAACGCCAACACCGCCACCAGGGGCAAGCCCAGCCACAGGTGCACGGGGAATGCCAACCGCTGCGTGGCCCGATCATCGAATTGCCCCCAGAAATAAAGCATCATCAGCAGAAAATATCCGCTCAGTCCTAACCACGTAAGATAGGTGCCCAAACGAGAAGCGTCGCTCTGGTGGTTCGGTTGTTCCTTGTAGATCATCAACACCCAGAACCCGACGGCCAACAAACCCGCGCCCGACAACAACACGGCGTTCATCGAAACAGGCTCCAATGAGAAGAAGTAATTCAACGCATGGCCGACATTGTCATAAAAAAACTGGAATCCGAAAGGCTGCCCCATGGCCTCGGGCTTCGAGTTCAATTGCCAAGTATCACCCTGCTCAAAAACTTTCTGCTGCCACAGCCGCGGGATCGCCATGAGCGGTGCGACCATCATCACCCAAGGTATCGTGATCGAACCGGCTCGCCACCATGCCAAGAGAACGGCAAGCGCCGCAGGCAATATGAACAACACGGATTCATAACGACAATGGATCAGCAACGCCGCCGTCATCGCCAGCCACCCTAAGCGCGCGGGATCATCGGGCCGTTCCAAGACCAGTATGCTCGCATGCCAGAGCACCACGATCAGTAAAAAATTAAGCATCTCGAAACCGCCAGCGTTCGCGAGCGTGCCGAATAATGGCGGAAGGAGGCACAGCAAGGCCAGCAGAGCCCCGCCAACATCGCCTAGCATTCGCCGGCCCGCAACCAACAGCCACAGGATCGTGATAACCCCCAAGGCCCTGTTGAGATAAAATCCGTTTTCAAAACGATGACCCGTGAAGTTATGGACCTGCGCAGTGAGCCATGCGTAAAGGATCGGGCGCTTGTCGACTTTGCCGTCAGTGACATCGAAACCCGCCCCGATATCATAGCCTCGCAAGGCAAGCGCCGCCTCCTGCCGCTTATACAAGGAATCCGCGGTCAACAGCTGAACAGGCTCATCGTTGACTACCTTGAATTGAATTGGGCTGTGCATGCAGACAATCGCTGCGACCAAGGCCAAACCCAAGGCCATGCACCATAGACGCCGGTCTCGAGTCCACGCGGATTCGCTCCACGCCCCACGCCAAACCCGCCATCCCGCCCAACCCCAAAGCAAGGCCCCCGCAGTGATCCACCAGTAGGAGGTATGCAAAAACAATAACGTCGCGCGAAGCGGCGAAAAAATAGCGTGTCCAAAACCGAGTGCCAATACACAGGACAAGGTCAGCAAGCCGATCCGCGGTAGGTTTAAGGATAGTAGGTTCATCAGAGAACAATGTCCTCATGCATTGTGTTGCTGAGGAGATGAGCAAGCCGCAACCCCGTAAATCTGGCCAAGCCCTCGCAAATCTGGCCAAGCCCTCGCTTCTACCTTTTGTTCGAAAACCTGTGAGGGCGCGTTATCCGCAAACAAAAAAGCCGCCTGCAAAAGCAGGCGGCTGAAAAAGCAAAACCGATCCTTCAATTACTGGGAGAAGGTGAGGCCAGTCTCAAAAGCGGGCCAAGTGACGGTGTAGGTCGTGCCCTGAGTAAGGGTCTCGGGATATTCCTCGCTAGCAACGACCTTGAGCTCCTTCACATAGCTGTCGATACCGATAAGCTCCTCAGACTCCACTTCGGTGGTGCCGAACTCGAGGAAGTATTGGTCGGCGGCGGCGGTGAGCTGGCGAATGTTATTGGTGATGGCCTTCTTCTGGCTCTCGACGCGGACCTTCTGGAAGGCCGGGATCGCCATGGCGGCCAGGAGGCCGATGATGACGACGACGATCATGATTTCGACGAGGGTGAAACCCTTGGAGGAGTTGCGAGCTTTCATAGTATGACTTATTATTTTTATGTGCGCGCCTCGAAGGACGCTTGAGCGGCATAGTGCAAATACTGTTCCATATCTCAAGGCGAAACCCTCCGGGGTAAATTCCCCCCATGGGCAGCGGCGATCAGCCGCCAAAAACCATCCCAAACGCAGCTTTGCTCTCGCCAGCACCGGCAATCCCGCTCGGGTTATTGATTGTCGTGAGCCTGCCAGTCACCAAACCGCACCTGCCCGCGTCCGGAATCATCCTCCTGGCCATGGTCCTGCTGGGCCCGGTCGCGATGGCGGCGAATGCCGAACGCCCCGGCACGGTTCGTTACCAACTGAGCAACGGCGACACCGTCAGCGGCGTCATTGTCGAGGAAGACAAACACTCGGTCACCCTGCGCTCGCCGGTCTATGGCGAAATCACCCTGCCACGCCCCTCGATCCTGCCCGCCCCGCGGCCCGACCCGCAAACCGCCCCGGTCCAACCCCCCGCCAAACCCGTGGACAAACTGGCCAAGACGGACGTGAAGCCCGCCGCCAAACCGGGCGTCGCACCCACCGTCAAACCCTGGCGCACCAAGGTCGAGTTCGGACTCAACCGGGAAAACAACCTCAACGATACCACGCGCTACAACGTCCTCGCCCAGTCGGAAAAAACCATCGGCCGCCACACCCTGCGCGCCAACGCCCGCACCGCCTATTCCAAGCAGAACGACAAAACCACCGCTGATCGCACCGAGGCCGGCCTGCGCTGGCGCCAAAACCTGCCGGAACGCTTCTTCACCCAGACCCAGACCACGTATTTCCGCGACCGCGTGGCCCACATCGACGTCAACCTCGATCAAAACGTCGGCATCGGCTACGGCCTGATCGATTCCCCGCGGGTCGACTTCAACCTCGGCGTCGGCCTGACCGGCCAATACCGCGAGGCCGACAACCTCGACGCCAACACCGGCGCCCTGGCCGAGGTCTTTCAGGACCAGACCATCAAGCTCAACGACAGCACCAAGATCGTGCAAAGCCTCAACGTGCAATACTGGCCCAACTCGCCGCTCATCACGACGACCGCCCGCGACGAGGAAAACCTCAAGTGGCGCTTCAGCACCACCCTGGTCGGCAAGCTGACCGAAAGCATCTCGCTCAACCTCCGCTACGAATACGATTTCGACAACGCCGTGAGCAATCCGGCCGCCCGCTCCACCCAGCGCATCACCAGCTCGCTGGGCTACCTGTTCTAGGACAGACCGCCGGGCCGTCCGCTTAGAGGATAACGAACCGCGAGGGGCCAATCATCCCGGCGAGCCCGCCCTGCCTGCCGGACAACTCGACGTCAGCCGGTCTTTTTCTGCTTCGGGGCCGTCTTTTTCACGGCGGGCTTTTTCACCACCGCCTTTTTTGCCGCCGCTTTTTTGGCGACCGGGGCTTTGACCGCCACCTTCTTCACCGGAGCCTTTTTGCCGGCCGCTTTCTTGGCGACCGTCTTCTTGGCCGCGGTCTTTTTCACGGCCGTCTTCTTGGCGGCGGGTTTCTTGGCCGCGGCCTTCTTGGGCTCGGCCAGCAACTTCTTGATGTCGACCACGACCGCGTCCTTCCAGAGCTTGTCCAACGCGTAGTTCTCACGCTTCTCGGTCGTGAAAAGATGCAGCATGATCTGGTAGGCGTCGACCACCGTCCAGCCGCTGCCATAGCCGCCGGACTCCATGCCGGCGATGGGCACGCCCGCCGCGTCGAGCACCTTCTCGGCCTCGATGCGCAGCGCCCGCAGGTGCGGCTCGGAGTTGCCGTTGGCCAGCACCAGGTAGTCGGTGATGCTCGACTTGGCGCTCACATCGAGCACCGCGAGCGACTCCGCCTTTTTGTCGTCAATGGCGCGAACGAGTTGCTTGAGCACGTCCAGCGTGGTGTCGGTCTTGGATTGGGTGGGCATGGGTTTTCAGCGATAGAGGCGGGTTCTCTCCAGATACTCAATCGCTTTGTCGGGCACCAGTCCCGCCGGCGACTCCCCGCGCGCCAGACGCGCGCGCACCTCGGTCAAACTCACATCCCACGTCGGGCACTCCAGCCGCCGCCAGCGCAGGCCCGGCAACCCCGCCGGCGCCGCCAACGCATAGCCCGGCCGCACCGCGCACAAAAACTCCACCAGCTCCGTCAGCGCGCCGATCTCGCGCCAGGCATCGAGCCGGCCCAGCTGGTCCGCGCCGATGATCCAGAACAACTCCGCGTCCGGATGCGCCGCCCGCAACGCCCGCACCGTGTCGATCGTGTAGTTGATCCCGCCGCGCCGCAGCTCGATGTCGCACACCTCCGCGCCCGGGCAATCCGCCGCCGCCAGCCGCAGCATGGCCAGCCGGTCCGCCGCCGGCGCACACACCGCGGCGGGCTTCAGCGGCGCCTGCGCGGCGGGGATCAACCACACGCGCTCCATGCCCGCGGCCAACGCCGCTCGCGCCAAGGCCAGATGGCCGTTGTGCACGGGATCAAAACTGCCGCCCAGCAAACCGATTTTCACGCAGCCAAGGAGGGACGCCTCCGCCGCCGCGTTCAACCTAAACTTCGGATGCGAAAAAACCCTCGCCGCCTCCCTCGCGCGCGCTGGTGCCCCCGGCCGGACTCGAACCGGCACGCCATTACTGGCAAGAGATTTTAAGACGGCGTTATTGGTGGAGGTGATCTCGTGAGATGTCCGCTTTTTCAGTAAGCATGTCCGCTTTGCTGAATCGGCAAGACAACGACTTACGAGGAAAAATAACCGCACCATGAAAAAGTCCCTCGAAAACGAAATCGTCCAGCAAAGTCAAAAAAGTGGGCAAGAAGTGGGCAAGAATTCCACCGCCCCCACCACCACGCATGGCAGTCTCGCCCGCTTGAAACAGCGCATCCAGCGCAACACCCGGAAATATTACGGGGCCGATGCGGCACCGCAATACCTCGTGCGGATTCAATGTCGGCGTCGCCGCGAATGGTTTGAGTTGGGTGCTGATCTCGACGCTGCGGCAAAGCTGGCGCGCGAAATCGACCAATACCTTCGGCTGCATGGCTGGGAAGATACGCGGAAAAAATTTAAACCGGAGTTCAAATCGGAACTCTGCGACCTGACGGTTGGCAGTTACATCGCCATCGTGGAGCAGCACGGCCAGCTTCAGCCGGTCACTCTAAATGGTTATGCCGCGCTATTCCGTCGGATCGCCGCGACCATTCGGGGCATCAGCCTGAGCGGGACGGACAAATACACCGGTGGCCGAAAGCCGTCCAAGTGGCGCCAAATGGTGGACAAGATTCCGCTCAACACGATCACGCCCGAGCGGGTGATCGAATGGCGCGACACCTACGTGGCACGCCATCCGGCGGGGACCGAGGCTCGCATGCATGCCGAACACACCGCGAACAGTTTTCTGCGCAACGCGCGTTCACTGTTCGCCAAGCGGGTTCTCAAGCGCGTGCTCACGAAATGCCCGAACCTCGCCTTGCCCGAGCCGCTGCCGTTCGCGGGCGTCGAGCTTTTGTCGGAGCGGGAATCGGATTTTTTCTACACGTCGGAGGTGGACGCCAAGCAACTGATCGAGGATGCCTTCAGGGAGCTTTCGGGAAACCTGCTCGTCATTTTTGTCCTCGCGATTGGGGCCGGGATGCGACGCAACGAAATCGACAAGCTGCCGTGGGCGCATGTGGACCTGCCTACAGGAACGGTGACGGTGGCGCCGACCAAATACAGCCGATTGAAAAGCGATTCCTCGGTTGGCAAGATTCAGTTGGAGCCGCGTTTTGCTGAGAAACTGCGCGAGCATGCCGCTGCAAATCGTGGAGAGTTCGTTCTGGCTTCTGTCGTGCCTCCGCGGACGGATTCACCGCAGCGACATTACCGGTGCATGAAGGACTTCACGGCGCTTTGCGCGTGGCTGAAAACGAAGGGAGTTACGCGTTCCGTAAACTGCATTCACACACTACGGAAAGAGTTTGGCTCCCACTTGGCGCAGCGCCGCGGGATTTTCGCGGCCAGCGCAGGCCTGCGTCATTCTACGATTGGCGTCACCAGAAAATACTACGTTTCGAGCAAAATTGAGCCCACGTCTTTTTTCGGTGCCGAGACTGCTGTGGCCACTCCCGCACAGGATGCGACAAAGCTTGTCGAGTTGCTCCAAAAGGCGCTCGAACAAGGCGCGATCAAAATACCGGAAACGACGGCGGCTTGCCTTGCCGCCGGTCATGGGAATCGGAACGGCGGCGAGTCCACTCACTGCAACATACCGAGACCGAGGAACGAGTGATATCCCCGCAAACTGCGGGTGACGCGGAGGGGGCTAACAACCAGGCTAGGGGGGGATGTAGGATCGACTTCAGACTCCCGCTGTTGCCCCTGTGTCGGGGCTAGAATAGGCTATATGATGGCGATCAAACAATGCCTGAAAGAACTCGTTGGCGACAGACCGCGCACTGGCCTCGCTACCGAGTTCAGAAGCGCCGAAACGATAGATTTCGTAACCGGCAAGCCGTTGCTCTCGGTCAGCGAGGACCATCTTGGCGTAGCGGTTGGGATCGGCGCGTCCATCGGTGTCCGCGTAATGTTGCTTTCCGTCGATTTCCAGAACGACGCGGACGCGGTTAGGCAGGAGCATGAGGAAATCCATCCGAAACCGGAGTAAGGCATCCGCACCGCGCTCTTGCACGGTCTTATGGTCCCAGTGCAGCCAAACTTCGGGCAGCAGCGCAGGGAGCGTGGGGATGTCCCGACTGAAGCAACGATGGTAGGCCTCGAAGAACCATTTTTGGGGAGGTGACGTCGAGGGGAGGCTGTCTTTCAACCGCAAATACAGCGTTTTTTTGGCTTCACCTGGGTCGGTTATCCTGCGGTTGGTGCTCCACCACCCCTGGAGGTCTTTCCAAGTGAGGCCACTGTCGCCAATCGGCTCCTCGTAGATCAGCACGCTGTCGCCGTTCGAGATAACTTCAATGTCGTTATCGACGGCGTTGCTCAGGCGGATGTCGGGTTTGACCGGCGATGCGAAGATCAGATTTTTGGGTTTCC
>JBDRJH010000198.1:0-69267 GCA_043815125.1 Verrucomicrobiota bacterium | reverse complement strand
TCCGCGGCCCGCGTTCAACACCGCCAGGTCGAAGCAACCGCCAGCCTCAGCCTCCGCCGTCCCGGCCGCGGCTCGCGCGGCGGCGGGATTTTCGAGATCAAGCTCAACCGCGGTGAACCCCGGATGACGAAACGCCGCGATCACCACTCCGCGCGGCGCGGTGCCCCACACCCGCACGCCGTCGGCCAGCAGCATCTCCGTGATCGCGCGGCCCAGACCCGAGGAAACGCCCGTGACAAAGGCGGTGCGAAAGTGTGCGTCGAGACGGGCCATGCGGATTCCGGCCACCCTGCGCGCCCGTGGGGGACTCGGCAAGCGCGGTGCTGCCCGTCGCCCCACGCGCCGGTGCCGCCCAACGGGCATCGCAATAAAAACTAACCTGTCTGGTTAGTTTTTATTGCGCCGACGCTCGATCCAAGCCGGCGGTGGCGGCGGAGGAAAAGCGGGCGGATGCCGCGCGAAGGGGGCTTTTGCTTGAGCCCGGGCGCGGTTTGCATGGCGATGGTGACCGCATGATCGAACACCTCTCCAGCGTCCAGGTCCGCTACGCCGAGACCGACATGATGGGCATCGTCTACCACGGCAGCTACCTGCCCTGGCTGGAGATCGGCCGCACCGAGCTGCTCAAGGCCGAGGGCATCCCCTACCGCGACCTCGAGGCACAGGGCTACTTTCTGCCCGTGCTGGAGGTGAACGTGAAATACCTGCGCTCCGCCCGCTACGACGACACCATCACCATCCTCTCGCGCATCGCCGAGAAGCCCGGCCTGCGCATCAACATCGCCTACGAGTTGCGCCGCGGCGAGGAGTTGATCGCCACCGCCGCCACGCAACACGTGTTCATCGACAAGGCCGGCCGCCCGGTCCGCCCGCCCGCGGCCTTCACCGCCCGCATGGACGAGCTGTTCGGCGCCTGAGCAGCCAACGTAGGGGCCTCGCTCGCGAGGCCCGTTGGACACGAGATCACATTGCACGCGTGAATCCACGCGCAACTCGCATGGCCGCACTCAACGGACCGCGCGAGCGCGGCCCCTACGACTACATTTGTCACTTATTAAGTGACAAACTCCGCGGCATACTCGGCCAGCACGGCGGGGTCGGTCTCGGCGGCGCGCACGGCGGACAGGCGGTCCAGCGCGCCGAGCCGAGCCACCGCCCAGACGGCATGGGCGCGCACCAGCGGCGCGGCCTCCGCGGCGAGCCGCACGAGGATGTCGAGGCACTCCGTCGCGCCGGTGTTGCCGGCCACGATGCAGGCGTTGCGCAGCAGGCCGGCGAGTTTGACGCGCTTGATCGCAGTCTTGCGAAAGACCTCCGCGAAACGCTCCGGGGTCAGCTCCAGCAACGCGCGCAAGGTCAGCTCGCGGATCTCGCCCCGCGCCGTCAACAAGACGCTGCGCGCGTCCCGGGCGAAGCGGTTCCAGGGGCACACCTCCAGGCACACATCGCAGCCGTAGATGCGGTCACCGATGCCGGCGCGCAGTTCGCGGGGGATGACGCCCTTGTTCTCGATCGTCTGGTAGGAGACGCAGCGGCGGGCGTCCACCGTGCCCGGCGCCACGATCGCGTCGGTCGGACACGCGTCGATGCACCGGGTGCACTTGCCGCAGAGCAGACCGGGCGCGCCCAGGTCGTCGCGCCCCGCCAGCGAGTCGAGCAGCGGGCCGTCCGGCGCGATTTCGGCCCGCAGCAAGATCGTCGCGAGGAACAGCCAGTTGCCGTGTTCCCGCGAGATCAGCATGGCGTTCTTGCCCGTGAACCCGAGACCCGCGCGGGTCGCCCAGCCGCGCTCCTGCACCGGGCCGGTGTCGACGTAGTAACGATAGTCGTCGGACGTCGCGCCGAAAAGTTCCTCGACCACCCGGCCGGCGGCGACCAGGCCGGGCTTGATGGTGTCGTGATAATCGGCGTGCAGCGCATAGCGCGCCCAGACCGGTCCGCCGTCCGAACGCGCCGCGACCGGACCGTAATTGACGCCGAGCATGATGACCGTGCGGGCGCCCGGCAGCACCAGCCGCGGGTCGCCACGCTTCTCCGCCGCGCGCTCTATCCAGGACATGTCGGCGTGATGCCCGGCGTCGAGCCAGGCGCGCAATTGCGGCCCCATGACGGCCTCGGCGCGGGCAAAGCGCACCGTGTCGAAGCCCAGCCTCAGCAGACGCCGGCGCAGCTCCTCGCGGCGCTGGTGGGGGGCCTCAGGCATGGCGGGCGCGGGCCTGCGCCCGCACGAAGTCCGCGGCCTCGCGGCGGTGGATGCGCAGCACATGCTGCACGATTTCGGCCAGCGGCCGCCCGTCGGTCAGCACCACCGTGCCGGAGCGGCGGTAGATCGCCTCGCGCGCCGCGTAGAGTTCGCGCAGGCGTTTCTCGGGGTCCTCGACGTCGATGAGCGGGCGCGAGCGGTTGCCCGAGGTGCGGCGCAGGATGGTCTCGATGGAGGCGTGCAGACAAATGACCACGCCCCGGGCCTTGAGCAGGTCGAGCATGCCCGGCTGCACCACCAGGCCGCCGCCGCAGGCCACCACTTGTTTCTGGGACGGGTGGCCGTGTTCGACAAATTCACGTTCCATCGCGCGGAAGGCCGGCTCGCCCTCCGTCGCGAAGATTTCTGGGATCGGCTTGCCCTGGCGGCGCTCGATCTCGTGGTCGCTGTCCATCCAGCGAAAGCCCAGCCGCACGGCCACGGCACGGCCCAGGGTGGTTTTCCCCGTTCCCATAAACCCGACCAGGTAGAGATTGACGTCAGATGGCAGCATGGCGGACTGCGCCGACCAAAGGACCCGGCGCGCGTCTTGCCAAACACGAAACAACACGTCGCTTCCTTCTGCCGGCTTGCGCCCGGGACCGCTTGGCAGGACTCTTGCTGAATTGAAAACGTCCGCATGAAGCTCCGCGTCTCCCACCTGACCCGATACCGCTATGATCGGATCGTCGGCTTCACCCCGCACTTCCTCTATCTGCGCCCCCGTGAGTCGGCCCTGCTGCGGGTGCCCGACTACACCGTCGACGTGCAGCCCGGCGGCAAGGTCGTGCATGTTCGCGACGCGCAGGACAACAACATGGCGCGCGCCTACGTTTGGGAACGCGGCGACACGTTGACCATCGATTCCCGCTTCACCGCCGAGACGCTCGACAACAACCCCTTCGATTTTCTGCTCAAGTCCTACGCGCTCAACTTCCCCTTCGCCTACGACCCCGCGTTCGACTTCGCGCTGGATCCCTACCTGATCCCGCCCGCCGCGCCCGTGCAGACCGCCCTGCGCGAGTGGCTCGACGCCCGCCTGCCCACGCCTCCCTTGGAAACGGTGCCCTGGGTGACGCAGGTGACCGATCTGTGTTTCAAGGCCATCGCCTACGCCCGCCGCGAGGAGGAGGGCATCCAGACCCCGCTCGAAACCATCGCCAAGGGCTCCGGTGCCTGTCGCGACACCGCGGTGTTCGCCTGCGAACTCTTTCGCACGCTCGGCATCGCCGCGCGCTTCGTCAGCGGCTACCTCTACGCCCCCGCCGGCGACGACCACACCACCCGCGGCGCCATGCACGCCTGGATCGAGGTCTTTCTGCCCGGCGCCGGCTGGAAGGCCATCGACCCCACCCACGGCGTCTTCTGCGACGACTGCTACATCCCCGTCGCCCACTCCGCGCGGCCCGAGAGCATCAACCCCATCCAGGGCGGCATCGCCACCGACGTGCCCGCCTCCGCCACGATGGAGGCGGAGATCACCATCGAGAAACTCGACTGAACACCCTCTTTTTTCCATGAGCAAACCCGTCAACGGTCCGCATCAGTGCAGCGACGCCATCGAGGCGCTCCTGAAGTCCATCGGAGTCACCATCACGATGGGCGGCGAGCCCACCTTCATCCCCCACAACCCCGAAGGCGCCGAGTGGGCCACCGCCGCGCTCGGGCCGACCAAGCTCGACCACGCCCGCCGCTGCGCGCACGCGCTCATCCAACGCGACCGGCCCGGCGCCGTCATCCTTGAGACCTCCGGCAAGCACTACCCCGGCGAGCCCCTGCCCCGCTGGACGCTGCTCCTGCAAACCCGCGCCGACGGCACCCCGCTCTGGAAGGACCCGACCCGCCTCAAGGCCGACGACGAGGAAGGCCCCCACACCCTCGACGACGCGAACGCCTTCCTCAAAGCCCTCGTCCCGTTGCTCGGTCTGGGCAAACACGCCACCCTCCCCCTGCTCTCCGCCGACGAGCCGCCCGCGCCCGCCGGCCATGTGCTCCCGCTCGACCACGAGGAAGGCAAGTGGCTCACCGACGACTGGGCCGCCGATTTTCCCGAGGGTCACGTGCCGCTGTTTCAAGGCGACGGCCTGGCCGGCCTGCGCATGCCGCTGAACAAGCTCGCCGAAGGCCGCCGCAAGCGCGCCCTGACGGTCGAGCTCTCCCGCGGCACGCTCGCCGTATTCGTGCCGCCACTACTCACCGACGCCTACTGCGAGTTGCTCGGTCACATCGAGGCCGCCCTCGCCGACTGCAAGCTCTTCGCCGTGCGCCTCTCCGGCTACGCCCCGCCCGCCGACCCCGCGCTGCCCACCATCGGGTTCGCCTCCGACCCCGGCGTGCTCGAGATCAACCTCACCCCGGAGCCCGACTGGACCGGTTTCGACCGGCAGCTGCACACCCTCTACGCCGCCGCCGGCGACGCCGGCCTGTGCGCGCGCAAGTTCCAGCTCAACGGCCGCCACGTCGGCACCGGCGGCGGTTGCCACATGGTCTTCGGCGGCCCCACCCCCGAGACCTCGCCCTTCTTCACCACACCGCACCTGCTGCCCTCGGTCATCCGCTACTTCCAGCACCACCCCGGCCTCAGCTACGCCTTCAGCGGCCAATACCTCGGACCCAGCTCGCAGGCCCCGCGCATCGACGAGTCGACCTTCGAGGCGCCCTACGAACTCGAGCTCGCCTGCCGCGGGGCCGTGCGACTTGGCTCGCCCGCCAACCTGCCGCTCTTCGACCTGCTCTTCCGCGACCTGCTCATGGACCGCTCGGGCAACACCCACCGCGCCGAGATCAGCGTCGACAAGCTCTGGAATCCCTTCGCCGGCAACGGCCGTCTCGGTCTGGTCGAGTTCCGCGCCTTCGAGACGCACCCCGATCCCCGCCTGCAGGGCATCCCCGCGCTGCTCCTGCGCGCCATCCTCGCGCGTCTCGCGGCCGAGCCGTTTGAAAAACCCTTCAGGCGCTGGGGCCACGCCCTGCACGACAAGTATTTCCTGCCCGCCTTCATCAAGGAGGACCTCGACGCGGTCTGCGCCGACCTGCGGGCCCACGGCATCCCCTTCGACTCCGCGTGGCTCGCCCCGCTGATCGACTGGCGCTGCCCGGTGCTCGGCGAACTCGAACTGCCCGCCTGGGACCCGGAGGCCCCCGCACCAAGGCTGGTCGTGCGACAGGCCCTCGAGGCCTGGCCCCTGCTCGGCGAGTCGCCCAACGGCGGCGGCGTTTCGCGCACGGTCGACGCCAGCATGGACCGTATCGAATTTTCACTGACGGACGCGTCCGCGCTCGAGCACGGCCTGTTGCTGGTCAACGGCATCCCGGTCGAGTTTCGCGCCACGGAGGACGGCGCGTCGGCGGCCGGCGTGCGCTACCGCGCGTTTTATATCTGCCCGGGCCTGCAGCCGCACGTGCCGGCGCACGCGCCGCTGCTCATCGAGTGGGTCGGGCGGCACACCCTCTGCGTGCTGGCCGCCGCCCGCTGGCATGTGTGGAACCCGGCCGGCACTCCCTACGCCGACCGGCCGGCCACGGCCGACGAGGCGCGCGTGCGCGCCGCCGAGCGTTGGGAGACCTGGCCGCACACCATCGGCCACGCGCGCTACATCCCCGCCGTCGAGTCGATCGAGGAAATGCCCGCCACCCTCGACCTGCGCCTGCACCCCTACCAGTCGAGGGGGTGAGCACGGCGCGTAGGGGCCTCGCTCGCGAGGCCCGCTGCGCGCATGTCGGACGATGACGCGCATTGTTCGGAGCGGTTCAAACAAAACGGTGGCTATTTTTGGGAGCGTAGCCGCGAGCGCCAGCGAGTGGGCCAGACGCTCCACTCGCTGGCGCTCGCGGCTACGACATGATTTGTCGAACGGGCTCCAGGCTTTCGCCCGGCGCGGCGCACTTACTTGAGCATGCGCACGCGGCGGTCCTTGCGGGGAAATTGCAGCGTCACCACGGTGCCGCGGCCCTCCTGGCTCTCGATGCCGACCTGACCGCCGTGCTCGCGCAGGATGCGTTGCACGATCATCAGGCCGAGGCCGTGTCCGCCGCTCTTGGTCGTGTGGTAGGGCTGGAAGAGCTTGGCGAGGTCGGCCTGCTTGATGCCGCTGCCGTTGTCACCAAAAAGCAGATACACGTTGTCGTCGTCGGTTCGGGCCTTGATGCGCAGGCGGCCGCCGGGGCCCATCGCCTCCATGGCGTTTTTGGTGAGGTTGAAGAAGACCTGCTTGAGCTGGTTGCGGTCGGCCATGACCGCGGGCAGCCGGCCGGCGAAGTCGGCCTCGACCTGGATGCCGCGGTCCTCGAGTTCCCGGCTCTGGAAGTCGAGCACCTCGGCCAGCACGGCCGCGAGGTTGATCTCGGCCAGATCGGGCGGACGCGGCCGGATGGCGTCGAGGAAGTTGGTGATGATGCCGTCTAGCCGCCCGACCTCCTCCTGGCAGATGCGGATGGAGTCGGCGAGGCCGGCGGTCTCGCGACCCGAGCCGGCGGTCGCCTGGAGCTTGCGCAACTTCCGCTCGATGAGCTGGAGGTGAATGGTGAGCGAGTTGAGCGGGTTCCCCAGCTCGTGGGCGACGCCGGCGGCCAGCAGCAGGATCGACGAGGTGCGCTCGTCCTCGATGCGGTCCTCGGTGGTCTTTTTCTCGGCGGTGATGTCGCTGAGAATGACCGCGAAGCGGCGCTCGGCGCCGGCGCCCTCCCCGGTGAATGGAACCATGTAGAGGCGCACCGTGCGGGCCTCGGGATAGGTGAGCTCGATCTCGCGGGTGACGACGGGCAGGGCCGGCTCGGCGTCGTCGAGCGCGGCCTCCAGCGAGGGACGCAGCCCGGGCACGAGCCGCCAGAGCACGGCGCCGGTGAGGTCGTCGGAGGCGAGCCCGATGAGGCGGTGGGCGGAGGCGTTGGCGTAGTCGATCTCGCCGTCGGCCGCGATGACGAGCACGCCCTCCTGGAGCACGTCGAACACATCCTCGAAGAAGCCGCGCTCGCGGGCGAGGCGTTGCACGAGGTTGGCCATGGAGGCGGCGTCGAGGGAATCGAGACGTCCGAGCACGCGGTCGAGCGAGGTGTTTTTTTGCCGGCCATGGTGGTGCGGGGGTTCAAGGCGTTTCGGTCAGGAAATCGACCTGATCGGGGTCGACGCGGCCGGCGAGCAACTTCCGCAGAAAGGTGTCGCGGTGGTGCGGGCAGCGACCGACGCGGAGCACGGCGTCGCGGTGGTCCTCGGTGCCGTAGCCCTTGTGGCGGTCGAAGCCGTAGTCGGGGAACTCGAGCGCGAGTGCGTCCATCAGGCGGTCGCGGGTGACCTTGGCGATGATCGAGGCCATGGCGATGCAGAGCGAGCGGCCGTCGCCCTTGACCACACCGGTGTGCGGATAGGGGAAGTTGCGCAGGTGCAGGCCGTCGACGAGGATGCGGGCGTTGACGGCCGGGGTGTAGGCGGCGATCTCCTCGGCGGAGGCGAAGAGGTCGGGTTCGCGGGTGAACTGGAAGGCGGTCGGCGGGTGCATCTGCTCGAGGGCGCGGCGCATGGCGAGCTTGGTGGCGCCGAGGATGTTGAGCTGCTCGATCTCGCGCACGTCGGCGGCACCGTAGGTGGCGTGGATGAGGCCGTCGGCCTGGAGCGTGTCGAACTCGAACCAGAGGGCCTCGCGCTCGGGCGCGGAGAGCTGTTTGGAGTCGTTGATGCGGTTGGCGTTGGCGACGGCCCAGCGGCTTTCGAGGAACTCGCGGGTGACGAGCACGGCCCCGGCGACAACCGGGCCGGCGAGCGCGCCGCGGCCGGCCTCGTCGACGCCGATGAGCTCGGCGTAGCCGTCGATCTGACGGAGGTCGTAGCCACGGAGTTGACGGCGCTTGGGCATAGAGAGTTTTAACGCAGAGACGCGGAGGTGGGGAGAAACGCAGAGAATCTGATCGACGACAAAAACAAAGCCTCTGCGAGCTCTGCGCCTTTGCGACTCTGCGTTAAATCTCCGTGCGGTTTGGACATCGCTCAGCGGCCGAAGCCGAATTTTTCCTTGGGCTCGGGCAGCGGCAGTTCGTCGAGCTTGCCGGCGTCCTTGACGACCTCGTAGGCGGTGCGGAAGTGGAGCTTGGCGAAGTCGCCGAGGGCGCGCGCGCCGAAGCGTTCGATGATGGCGAGGCCCTGCTTTTTGACGAGGGGGCCGGCGCCTTTTTGCAGGGGTTCGCCGAAGCGCCTGGAGAGGGTTTGCATGATGCGCACGTATTCGGCGCGGGCGACGATGGAGGCGGCGGCGACGACGGGGTCGGACTCGGCCTTGGTGCGCATGCGTAGTTCGAAGCCGGATACGTTTTTTTTAGCGAGCTCGCGTTGCACGAGGGGTTGTTCGCTGAACTGGTCGAGCAGGCCCCATTTGACGGGTTTCTCGGCGAGGGCCTGGATGAGGGCGTTGGCGTGTTGCCAGGCGAGCAGGAGGTTGAGGTTGGCGCGGGGTTTGGCCATGAGCTCGTTGTAGCGGGGCATGCCGCAGTAAGTGACCTTGACGACGGCGCCGCGGGTCTCGCGGATGAGGCGGTCGAGCTGGAGGATCTTGGACTCGGTCATCTTTTTCGAGTCCTGGGCGCCGGCGGCGCGCCAGGCCTCGATGGCGGGTTTGTCGGCGATGACGGTGGCGGCGACGACGGGGCCGAAGAAGTCGCCCTTGCCGCTTTCGTCGAGACCGGCGTGGCTCTCGAACCAGTCGGGGTTGAGGATTTCGTCGTAGCCGAGTTTGGGGGCGCCGGTGATCTCGGGTTCGATGAAGTTGCGCACGAAGTCCTCGGTGCCCTTGCCGGCGAGCACGACCTTGCCGCTGGTGTAGGCGGTGACGTTGAGCTTGAGGTGGTCGGCCTTGTAGGCGAAGCGGGTGTAGGCGACCTCGAACGGCGTCCACTGGCGGGCGCGGCAGTGGGCGTGCAGGGCCTCCATCTGCGCGTCGTCGAGCTTGATGGTGTAGGAGGAAAGTTTTTTCGGGGCCTCGTCGTCGGAGGTCGGCTTTTTGGGCATCGCACGATTGGCCATAAAAAACGGGGAAAGGACAAAAAGAATCTGCGGTTGGCTTCGCGGGGTTTTTTGTGCTCCGTGGGCGGCTTGTGGCCAAGGATTTGATCAAAGACCGCGCGGGTTTTCAGGCGGCGTTGCTCGCATGGTTCGACGTGGCGAGGCGCCGGCTGCCGTGGCGCGAGGAGGTGTCGGTCTACCGCACGGTGGTCAGCGAGTTCATGCTGCAGCAGACGCAGGTGAAGACCATGCTGCCCTACTTCGACCGCTGGATGGCGGCACTGCCGGACTTCGCGGCGCTGGCGGCGGCCGACGAGGCGACCGTGCTGCGGCTGTGGGAAGGGCTGGGCTACTATTCGCGGGCGAGGAACCTGCACCGGTTGGGTCGAGAGATCGCGGCGCGGGCGCAATTGCCGCGGACGCCCGCCGAGTGGCTTGAGTTGCCGGGCATCGGTCCCTACACGGCGGCGGCGGTGACGAGCATCTCGTTCGACGCGGCGGCGGCGGTGGTGGATGGCAACGTGGTGCGCATCCTGACCCGCCTAACGGCGGATGGGCGTGCCTTCGCCAACAGCGGCGAGGCGGCCAAGGCGTTGGCGGCGACGGCGGACGCGGTGCTTAACCGGGATCGTCCCGGCGACCACAATCAGGCCATGATGGAGCTGGGGGCGACGGTCTGCACGCGTCACAACCCGTTGTGCACGGTGTGCGCGGTGCGGGCGTTTTGCGCGGGGGCGCGGGCGGGCGACCCGGAGGCCTATCCGCGACTGGCGGCCAGGGTGATCGAACAGGTCAGCGTGATCCGCGGGTGGTGTTGGCGCGACGGGCGGCTGTTGCTGCATCGTGCGGCGGGCTCGGCACGGCGGCTGGCGGGCCAGCACGAGTTGCCCACGGCGGAGCAACTGGGGATGAGCGAGGACGCGGTGATGCGCGGGCGGTTGCTTGCCAAGCGGAAGCGCGGCATCACGCGGTTCGCGATCACGGAGTTCATCCACGAGGTCGCGGTCCCCGAGAGCGTCGCGGCGGCGGCGAGGTCGGCCTCGGGCGGCGAACTGGTCTGGCTGACGCCCGCGGAGTTGGCGACGATCACGTTGTCCGGCCCGCACCGACGCTGGGTGAACGAGCTGCTGGCGACGGCAACGCGTTGATCAGGCGCCGGGGAAGCGTCTGGCCATCATGGCCTCGACGCGCTGCTTGGACAGCTCGACATCCTCCATGGAAACACGCGGACTGAGCTCAAGGGTGAGCAGATGATGCGGTTGCCAGAAGGAGCTGATCATCTCGAAGTCGATGCGACCGGTGCCGACCGGCTGGTGGTCCTTGCCCTTGGCGCTGACGTCGTGCAAGTGGAAGCCGAGCAGTCGGTCGACGTTTTGCTCGAGCTGGATGCGATGGTCGATCAGGCCCATGGAGTGCTTGATCTCGGCGTGGCCGGTGTCGTGCCAGTAACCGCAGGTGTGGGGCGTGGACATGGCCGAGAAGAGGTCGCCGAAATCGACGTCGATGGGCAGCTCCTCGAATTTTTCGCGGTTCTCGCAGCCGATGGCGATGCCGCGCTCGACCGCGTAGGGGCGGATCTGCTCAAGGCTGTCGAGGACCTGGTCCCAATAGGCGGGCATCTTTTTGCGCAGACGCTCGCAGGCCTTGCGCAGGAGCGCCTCGTAGACCTTGTCGCCGGTGCGCGCGGCGTCGGGGTTGGCCTTGAGGTGGGCCTTGATCTTGCGGGAGGGCGGAAACCAAAACGATTGCACGCTGCCGAGGTGCGTGACCATCACGCGGGCCTTGACCTGCGCGGCCAGATCGAGGGAGCGCTTGGTGTGACGCAACCACTGATCGAGTTCACGGTGGTCACGCGAGGACGGCTCGAAGAGGTTGGGCGCGGCTTGGTTCACCCCGGCCGGCAGCGGGCAGAAATTGTGAATCGAGCTGATCTTGATCACGCCCTCCTCGACCGCGCGGATAACCCCGGGCAGGAGCACGATGCGGATACCGTGGCTGAGCTCGGCGTATTCAAAGCCGAGGTCCGCGATCTCGCGGAGCATCACATAGCCGTCGTTGTGACGGAACGAGTTCCAGCAGGTGGATAAGGCAAGGATCGGCTTCACTTGGAGGGACAAGTGCAAAGCTATGACAAATTGGTTTCGCGCGCGGCAACCCTCAAAACGAAAAAAAACCGCACCGCGAGTCATCGCGGGTGCGGTCATTGAAAGTCGACCGGCGGCGCACGGCCGCGGGCGGCGCAATCAGTCGGCGTGACGGCGGCGCAGCATCTGGGTGAAGGCCATGACCTTCTCCTTGCGACGGCGCTTCTGGCAGGGCTTCTCGAAGTAGCGCTTGGCACGGACGTCCTTGATGACGTTCTCGCGCTCGAGCTTCTTCTTCAGACGGCGGATGGCGCGGTCAACCGGCTCGTTTTTGCGGATTTTGATTTCGATGGACATGTTGGGAAAGACGGATGTTGGGATGGAAAAGGTTGAAAAAAGCCAGCCGCGCCCGTCCGCGTCAATGGCATTTTTCCCCCGGATCACCCCGATTGGCAGGTTGATTTTGCGCGGCGTCGGTCGGGACTTGCCCAGCGGGTCGCCCCGCGTTGGCTTGGTCGACGTGTCGTCCGCCGCCTCCGATTTCGTTCACCTCCACGTTCACACCGACTACAGCCTGCTCGACGGCGCCTGCCGGATCGACCGCCTGATGGACCACGCCTGCGAGATGGGCATGAACGCCGTCGCACTCACCGATCACGGCAACATGTTCGGCGCCATATCGTTCTACAACGCCGCCAAGGCCAAGGGCATCAAGCCTCTCATCGGTTGCGAGATGTATATCGTGGAAAGCTCCCGCCTCGAAAAGACCGGCAAATCCGAGGACGGCAAAAGCTACTACCACATGGGCCTGCTGGCCAAAAACCTCACCGGCTACCAAAACCTGCTCAAACTCGTCTCCGATTCCCACCTACGCGGCTTTTACTACAAACCCCGCACCGACCTGGAGATCCTCGCCAAACACGCCGAGGGCCTCATCGGCTTCACCGGCTGCCTCGCCGCGATCATCCCGCAGCACCTCATGCATGACCGCTACGAGCAGGCGCAGGCGGCCACGGCCAGGTTCATCGACATCTTCGGCCGTGAAAACTTCTTCGTTGAAATCCAGGACCACGGCATCCCCGAGCAGATCAAGATCATCCCCGACCTCCTGCGCCTCGCCGACGAGTTCAACCTCAAGATCATCGCCACCAACGACGTCCACTACGTCAAAAACGCCGACGCCAAGCCGCACGACGCGATGCTCTGCATCCAGACCGGCTCCAAGATCGCCGACGAAAACCGCATGCGTTTCTCGGGCGACCAATTCTACCTCAAGTCCGCCGACGAGATGAAGCGCCTCTTCAAGGAGTGCCCCGAGTCCGTCACCAACACCGTCGAGGTCGCCGAGATGTGCGACCTCGCCATCCCCTTCCCCAAGGGCTCCGAACGCTACCCCCGCTACCCGCTCACCCCGGAGATCAAGTCCAAGTATTCACCCGCCGAATACCTGCACCAGCTCTGCGTCGAGGGTCTCAAACGCCGCTACAACGTCGATCACGACACCGTCGCCACCCACGACATCGTCGCCCCCCGCCTCGCCCTGCTCAAAGACCTCCCGGCCGGCCAGAAACCCCAGCCGCCCGACTACTCCGGACTCGATCAGCCCGAGCTGCTCGTCCTGCGCATGGGCTACGAACTTTCCATCATCAACGTCACCGGCTTCGTCGACTACTTCCTCGTCGTCTGGGACTTCATCAACTGGGCCCGCGAGCACGACATCCCCGTCGGCCCCGGCCGCGGCTCCGGCGCCGGCTGCATGGTCGCCTACCTGCTCGGCATCACCAACGTCGACCCCATCCGCTTCGGCCTGCTCTTCGAACGCTTTCTCAACCCCGAGCGCGTCTCGCCGCCCGACTTCGACATCGACTTCTGCATGCGCCGCCGCTCCGAGGTCATCGACTACGTGCGCGAGAAATACGGCAAGGACTGCGTCGCCAACATCATCACCTACGGCACCCTCGGCGCCAAGATGGTCGTGCGCGACATCTCGCGGGTCAACGACCTCGCCTTCGCCGACGCCGACCGCCTCGCCAAGATGATCCCCGACGAGATCAACATCTCGCTCACCGACGCCATCGCCAAATCCGAGGAACTGCGCAACGAGATCAACAAAAACCCCGTCGCCAAGCGCATCATCGACTCCTCGCTCGTGCTCGAGGGAATGGTCCGCAACACCGGCAAACACGCCGCCGGCATCATCATCACCGACCAGCCCCTCGAAAACTTCGTCCCCCTCACCCTCCAGGAAGGCGACGTCACCGTGCAGTTCTCCATGAAGGCCGTCGACAAGCTCGGCCTGCTCAAGATGGACTTCCTCGGACTCAAGACGCTCACCGTCATCTCCGACGCCGTCGCCAACATCCGCCGCACCGCCGACAAGACCTTCGACATCGAGACCATCTCGCTCGAAGACCCCAAGACCTACGAGCTCCTCAACATCGGCAAGACCGTCGGCGTCTTCCAGCTCGAGTCCGGCGGCATGCAAAACGCCTCCAAACTCGTCGGCATCTCCAACGTCGACGACATCAACGCCATCTCCGCGCTCTACCGCCCGGGCCCCATGGCCTTCATCCCCGACTACGCCCGCGGCAAAAAGGACCCCGCCTCCGTCACCTACCCCCACCCCCTGCTCGAACCCGTCCTGCGCGAAACCTACGGCATCATCGTCTACCAGGAGCAGGTCATGGAGTGCGCCAAGGTCATCGGCGGCTACTCCCTCGGCGGCGCCGACATGCTCCGCCGCGCCATGGGCAAGAAGGACGTCGAAGCCATGGCCCGCGAACGCATCAAATTCGTCAAAGGCGCCGGCGACCTCCACGGCATCTCCGAAAACAAGGCCAACGAGATCTTCGACCTGCTCAACAAATTCGCCCAATACGGCTTCAACAAATCCCACTCCGCCGCCTACGCCATCATCGCCTACCAGACCGCGTATTTGAAAGCCAACTACCCGGTGCAGTTCATGGCCGCCGTGCTCACCGCCGAGCTCGGCAACGCCGAAAAAGTCTCCCACTTCGTCGCCGAGGCCGAGGCCATGGGCATCACCGTGCTCGGCCCCAACGTCAACGAATCGCGCGACACCTTCACCCCCGTCGGCGAAAAAATCCGCTTCGGCCTCGCCGGCATCAAGGGCGTCGGCGAAGGCGCCTCGCTCAAAATCATCGAGGAACGCGAGGCCAACGGCCCCTACGAAAACTTCGACGATTTCGTGAACCGCGTCGACTCCAAGGCCGCCAACAAACGCGTGCTCGAGCACCTCGTCAAAACCGGTGCCTTCGACTACGCCGGCGAGCCCCGCAAGGTCATCTACGACCGCATCGACGGCGCCATGGCCCAGGCCGCCGCCAGCGCCCGCGACCGCGCCGCCGGCCAGGCCGGTTTCTTCGACATGCTCGCCGAGGAACCGCCCGCCGGACGCAACGGCAAGACCGACAAGGCCGCCGCCAAAAAACCCGCTGCCGAGGACGACTTCACCCCGTCCGAAAAACTCGCCTTCGAAAAGGAGCTGCTCGGCTTCTACGTGTCCGGCCACCCGATGAACGCCTACCACGGCCTCGCCGACGCGCTCGACACCTTCCCCGTCGACGAGCTGCTCAACCAGGGCGACCGCGTCGAATTCCGCCTCTGCGGCATCGCGTCCAACCTGATCAAAAAACTCTCCAAGAAGGACAACCGCCCCTGGTTCGCCTTCACCCTCGCCACCCGCAAGGCGTCGATCCAGCTCAACATGTTCGCCGACGCCACCGAGAGCTACGGCCACATCCTCGGCGAGAACACCCTGGTCGTCGTGCTCGGCAACATCATCGTCAACCAGGAGGGCGCGCGCATCAACGTGAAGGAGCTGTATCCACTCGACGTATACGTGTCCAATCACGTCAAGCGCGTGCGCTGGCTGCTCAAGCCCGACCACCCCGAGCTCCCCGCGATGCTCGCCGATCTGCGCAAGCTGCTCGATAAAAACACCGGTTCCACCCTCACCGAGGTCGGCCTGGTTTTCCCCGGCCGCGTCACCGCCTTCGCCGAACTCAGTCGCGCGCTCGGCTGGAAACTCCGCGCCGAGGATTTCCAAACCATCCGCACCCACCCCGCCGTGCTCGGCGCGCAGGTCGAGACCAAGCCCCTCGAAATCAAGGAAACCCGCCGCAGCTGGTCCAAACGCTGAAACCACCCGTAGGGGCCTCGCTCGCGAGGCCCGTTGACGGCCTTATCCCGACCACACGCCCCACCGCCAGCCCACGCCAAACGGGCCTCGCCAGCGAAGCCCCTACGATTCAAGCGTCCACGCTCCATTTTTCCATGTCCGCCCAAGCCCTCATCGCCCGCGCCAGCACCATTATCGATCAGATCTCGCCCGACTCGCCGGCGGACTTTGTCCTCCGCAAAAACGTCGGTGCCGACCGCGATCTCCTGCCCGACGCCAAGCGCGCCCTCGTGCGCGCCGTGTTCAGCTACTACCGCTGGTTCGGCTGGCTGGAAGCCAAAGCCCCCACCCACCGCCGCGTCGCCATGGCGCTTGAACTCCAGGAGCGTTTCGACGCCGACAACCACGCGATCAAGCCCGAGGCGCTCGCCGCCCGCGCCGTCCCCGACTGGCTCGCAACCGAGGTCGATCTGTCCCCCGACTACCTCCGCCAACTCCAGCGCGACCCCACGCTCTACATCCGCGTGCAGCGCGAGTTCGCCACCACCCTCCCCCGCTCCCTCGGCAACACCACCCCCATCGATTGTAACGTATTAAGTGACATTGGTTCGAAGGGCGACGGCACCGCGTTCAGTTATAACGGCAAGCGCGACCTGCACATCGTCGACGAGTTCAAGCAGGGGCTGTTCGAGATTCAGGACCTCGGGTCGCAGCTCGTCGGCCACGCCTGCGCGCCGCAGCCCGGCGAGACCTGGTGGGACACCTGCGCCGGCCAGGGCGGCAAGACGCTTCACCTCGCCGACCTCATGGACAACCGCGGACTCATCTGGGCCAGCGACCGCCACACCGGCCGCCTCGCGCACCTGCGCAAACGGGCAGCCCGCGCCCAGGTCTTCAACTACCGCGCGGTCGTCTGGAACGGCGGCCCCGTGCTCCCCACCAAGACCAAGTTCGACGGCATCCTCATCGACGCGCCCTGCTCCGGCGTCGGCACCTGGCAGCGCAACCCGCACGCCCGCTGGACCACCACCCTGGACGACGTGAAGGAACTCGCCGAGATCCAGCTCCAGTTGCTCAACCACGCAGCCCCCGCCCTCAAACCCGGCGACAAACTCATCTACGCCGTCTGCACCCTGACCCGCAGCGAGACCACCGCCGTCGCCGACGCCTTCGGCGCCGCGCACCCCGAATTGGAGCCGCTCGCCCTTCCCTTCCCCGGCGAACCGGCGCAACATTTCATCCGTCCCGAGCAACTGAACTGCAACGGCATGTTCCTCGCCGCTTGGCGCCGCCGCGCCTGACCGACGATATTTTCAAAAACCGACTGGCCCCCCTGCACTCCACCCGTTCACCCTGTCCATCATGTTTGAGATCACCGGCACCGTTAAAAAAATCTTCGACGAGCAAACCTTCGGCAGCGGCTTCAACAAGCGCGAGTTCGTCATCACCGTCCCCGACGGGCGCTTCCCGCAGGACATCAAGTTCGAGTGCGTGAAGGACAAGGTCGCCCTCGTCGGCGGCCTCAAGGAGGGCGACGAGATCAAAGTCTCCTTCGACCTGCGCGGCCGCGAGTGGAAGGACAACTACTACGTCAACCTCAACGCCTGGAAGATCGAGTCCGGCGCCGCCGCCGGCAAGAAGCCCGCCCCCGCCGCCGACGAGGACCCCAACATCGTCGACGAGCCCCGCCACGACGTCGACGAGGACGTGCCGTTCTAGGCCACTCCCGGGCGACCCTGTCCCACTCGCCCCCCGCACTCCCTCCCAAGCCCCGCCAACGCCATGCAGAAAGACATCCACGGCATCACCGTCGCCCACTTTCTCGACACCTACCGCGAGAAGCTCCGGCTCGAACTCGCCACCGGGGGCAACGGCCTGCACCGGCTCATTCGCGAGGGCTCCATCAACCGCCCGTCACTCGCGCTGACCGGCTTCTTCAAGTATTTCGCGAACAAACGCATTCAGGTCCTCGGCGCCGCCGAGATGACCTACTTCAAGAGCCTCGATTCCAAAAAACAGATCGAGATCCTCAACGAGATGGTCGACCGGCAGATCCCCTGCCTGGTGCTCACCCGCAACTTCATCCCCACCCACGCGATGATCGCGGTCGCCGAGGAGCGCAAGCTGCCCATCTTCCGCACGCCGATGATCACCATGCACTGGGTCAACCTCGCGACCCTCTGCATCGACAACGAGTTCGCCCCCTCCTCGTCCGAGCATGCCACCACCCTCGATATCAAGGGCGTCGGCGTGATGCTCCGCGGCGACTCCGGCGCGGGCAAAAGCGAGTGCGCCCTGGCCCTCATCGAGCGCGGCCACTCCCTCGTCGCCGACGACCTCACCGTCGTGAAGTTGCTCGACGAGCGCGACTTGATCGCCTCCTCCCGGGCGCTCAACCGCGGCTACATGGAGTGCCGCGGCATCGGCATCATCAACATCGCCGAGATGTTTGGCATCAAAAGCGTGCGCCTTGAAAAACGCCTCGACCTGGTCGTCACCCTGCGCGAGTGGACGCCCGAGGCCATCGAGGAACGCACCGGTCTCGAGGAGAACTTCTACGACATCCTCGGCATCAAGATACCGCACATTGACATCTACGTGCGTCCGGGCCGAGACATCGCCCGGCTGGTCGAGGTGGCCGCGTTGGTGCAGGCGCTCAAGACCATGGGCCACGACCCCGCCAAGGAGTTCAACGACCGGCTCATCGCCCACATGACCGCCCAGGCCGGCCTCTCGCCGGCCGACGTGGTCATCAAGCCGCAGGTCCGCGAGGACTGAGGGGAACTCCTAAAATCAATTCCCGCCGGTGGCCCGCCTCCGCGTGCTGCGCGTGTAGGGGCCGAGCTTGCCCGGCCCGTCAACCGTGCGCCGGTGAATGAACGTTGTTTCGCGTGACAACGCGCAACGGGCCGCGCGAGCGCGGCCCCTACGTTCGTTACCCGCGGCGGCGTCGCGTCCACTCGCGCAGGGCGGCGCGGGCGGCCTTGAACACCCGCGTCGACGGAGTCCAGGTTGCCTTGCGACCATAGCGCAGGCGCAACAGCTCCGCGCGCACGTCGTGGTCTGCGGGCAGGGCCTTGGCATCGAGGCGGCGCAGCCAGCGGCCCGCCTCGCGACGCACCGGATCGGCGCCGCGCAACGCCCGCCACCAGGCCACGAAGTGCAGCTTGCGCCAGCCCCAGACCAACAGCGCGCCCGCCGCGAGCGCGCCGGCCCCCCAGCCCACCCGCCCGAGACTCCACGGCGTGGACGCCCACTCGGCGAGCGCCTTGAGCCGGCGGTCCAGCTCCGAGATCAGGCGCTTGGCGTAGGACTCGGCCATGCGGCCCGCCGAACGCACCATGTCGAGCTGCGACTGCTGGTCGAAGCTGACGATGCGCCGATACCAGAAGACCCGCAGGCTGTTCCAACGCGCGGCCCAACCGGAGTCCGTTTCCAGGCGCGGCGCTCCGTCCGGTCCGAGCTGCGGCGCGGCCGGTTCGCGCGGCCCGAGACCGCCGGCGCCCGGCGTCGGGTCGGCGCGGACCCAATGGCGCTTGCCGTCAAAAATCTCGCACCAGGCGTGGGCGTCGGCGTTGGTCACCGTGATGCTGCCGCTGGCCTGGTTCCACACGCCGCCCTTGAAGCCGATGGCCACGCGCGCGGGCACGCCGGCCGCACGGCTGAGCAGCACCAGCGAACCGGCGAACAGCTCGCAGTGCCCCGGCTCCGGCGAATCCATCCAGCGCACCAGCACGTCGCCCTCGGCATCGGGCAGCCGCATGTTCAACGAATAGCCGTGCCGCCGCTCCAACCAGGCGCAGGCCCGGCGCACGAAGCCCTCGTGGTCGCCGTCGACCGGCCGGCCGATCTCCGCGACCCAGGCGTCGAGCTTGGCGAGTTCCCCGGGCGGCAGGTCGAGACCGAGGTAAGACGGCGGCGCGGGCGACTCGTCCTCCATCGCATACCGCTCATAACGCCGGCGGGGCTCGGGCGGGGACGCCTTCCAGGCGGCCACCCGCGCGGCCATGTCGGCATCCTCGATGCGGGCGGTCGGCAACATGCCCTCGACGCGATACGGCGTCATCTTCGACGGGTCCTTGGGCAGGGCCACCAGCAGCTGCGTGCGGTTGATGCGCAGGGTCTGCGGACTGGGCAGCGTGATCTGCGAATACGGCCCCACCAGCGGCAGGTAGCGGCTGACGCCGCCCTCCAGATAAAACGTCCAGACCGGGGCCGACGGGTTGGTCGGCGCGATGCCGCGGTGTCGCGTGGCCTCGACCTCGGAGGCCTTGATCTCGGCGCTCAGGCCGGGCGACATCATGAAGCCGCCCTGCATATACTCGTCGAGCACCAGCATCCGCCAATAGGGCACCGCCGGCACCTGCCCGGGGTCGGTCACATCGACGCTCAGCGCCAGACTGCGATCCTGCTGGATGTCGACCACGGAGCCAAATGTGACGGTCTCGGAGAAGCCCGACTTGGACCGGCCCGAGAGCATGTGATCCAGGAAAAAATTGGTCCCCAGCTCGAAGCGCGGGATCATCAAAAACAACAGCGCCGACAACCCCACCACACCCGCGAACAGCACCGAGCCCATGGCCAGCACGCGCCAGTCGACCACCGCGCGCAGGCGGCCCAGGGTCGCGCCCCAGTCGACCCGCACCCAGGCCGGCGGGCCTTCCGTCTTCGCCGCGCCCGCGGCGGCCTCGTCGGCGGCGGCCGCGTTGCTGAGCGTGATTGCCAGCAACAGCGCCAGCGCGCAGGCGGTGAACAGCAGGATCTGCAGCACGAACACCAGCGACACCGTGAGCACGCCCGCCACCACCACGAGGAACAGGCACAACAAAATCAGCTGCATGTCCTCGCGCCGCGTGCGCAGCGTGACCCCGCGGTAGAGCAGCAGCAGCAGCCCCAGCCGGATCATCACCGGCAAGGGCTCGCGCGTCTGGTAAAAATCCGCGGCGAACAACAGCACGATCACGGGAAAGGCCAGCATGTGGGCCCACGACGGCAGCTTGCTCGCGAGCACCGGCCGCCACGTCACCACCGGCACGAGGATGGTGGTCAACGCGAGCAGTCCGGTCGCGTTGACATCCATGTAGAAGACCGTCCACGCCGCCAGCAGCGCGAGCAGGCCGCCGAGCAGCCAGCGCACCTGGTGCAGGGTCTGAGAATCAAGCTGTGGCCGCCGCTTTTCCATCGATGTAGGCCGAGACGCTGCGGACACCGTCCGGAGCGAT
This sequence comes from Verrucomicrobiota bacterium, assembly GCA_043815125.1. GTDB lineage: Bacteria > Verrucomicrobiota > Verrucomicrobiia > Opitutales > Opitutaceae > JAUWBF01. The sequence continues at coordinate 48,590 of JBDRJH010000198.1, read as the reverse complement.
CGTCAGCAAATTGGAACCAAACCGCGACGCCGCCAGTCCGGCCGCGCCGCCCTTCTTCAAATCCTCGCGCGGCGCCGCCACCGCGAGCCGGTCCAGAAAACGCTCGAGGTCGCCCAGCGTGCGCACCGGCGTGACCGGGTCCGCGTCCAACGCGAGCGCGCGCAGCCGCCCCTCGCGGAACAGGTCCTCGGCCAGAGTCGCCGCCAGCCCCACCGCCAGCTCGAACTGCGCGGGCCGCGTCCAGCGGGCCGCCGCCGTCTCGAACCACAGCGTGAAGCCATCCTGCGACTCGGCCGCGAACTGGCGCACCATCAGCCGGCGCAGGCGCGCGCTGGCCTTCCAATGCACGAGCCGCTGCGAGTCGCCCGAGGCGTATTTGCGCAGCGCCATCAGGTCGCCGCCCTGCCCCGGCCGCCGGCTGCGTTCGCCCGGCTGCGAGCGCCAGACCCCGCCCGCGGCCAGCCGGCGATACTCGACCGGCGCGGGCCAGACCACGACCTCGCAACGCTGTCCGCAGCCCATGGTCTTTCGCAAAAACCCGAAGGGAAACAACGAGCCCAGGCCGTGCAGCTCCACGCGCTCGACGCCGCGGCGCTCCGGGCGGACGGTCCACTCGAGCCGTTCGCCGCCGCCCGCGTCGAGCCGCGTGCGGAGCTTGAGCCGGGTCTTTTGGGCGGTGCGCGCCAGCGCGAGGTCGAACCACAGGCCGTAGGTCGGCACGAAGCGCTTGCGGTTGCGCAGGTCGAGCAGCACGAGCTGCTCCTGGCCGGCGCGCCACGGGGCCAGCGCCTGCAACCGCCAGCCGACGCGCCGGACGTTGATCCAGGAGAGCAGTCCGCTGAGGATGAGCGAGGAGAGCAGCAGCGAGAGCGTGATAAAGAGGATGTTGCTCGCCGTGTTGTAGGCGGCCAGGCCGATGCCGAGGGCCACGCCGATCAGCACGCCGCCGGTCATGGTCGGCGCGACGCGGTGCGGGCGCACCTGCGGCGGGTAGATCATCGACCAGAGCAAGCGGCGCCAGCGTTGCCCGCGCGGTTGGCGGGGACGGCGGCCGGCCTCCTGCCAGTCGGCGGCGGCGGGTGCGGATGGGGACGACATCACCATGGACGCGCCCTCAGACCGGCACGGCCACGGCGGAGACGATGCGGCGCAGGGCGGCCCCGACCATGCGGCGCTCCTCCAGCGCGTCGGAGCCCTGCCGGGCCAGCGCGAGGCGGTGGGCGAGCACGGGCCCGGCCATGGCCTGCACGTCCTCGGGGATGACAAAGTCGCGCCCGGCCAGCAGCGCGCTGGCCTACACGGCGTGCTTGAGCGCGAGCCCGCCGCGCACGGAGACGCCGGCCTTGAACTCGGACTCGGTGCGGGTGGCCGAGATGATCTTGAGGATGTAGTCGAGCACGCCCTCCTCGATGAAGACCTGCGTGCACAGCGACTGGAGCCGGAGAATGTCGGCGCGGCTGACGACGGGATTCAGCGCGATCTCGTCGTAGTTGCTTTTTGGTGACCGCAGGATGGCGAGCTCGTCCTCGGGCCGGGGGTAGCCCATGTGCAGGCGCATGAGGAAGCGGTCCATCTGGCTCTCGGGCAGCGGAAAGGTGCCCTCGTAGTCGACGGGGTTCTGGGTGGCGAAGACCATGAACGGCGCGCCGACCGCGTGGCTCTGGCCGTCGACGGTGACCTTGCCGCGGTCCATGACCTCGAGCAGCGAGGACTGGGTCTTGGGGGTGGCGCGGTTGATCTCGTCGGCGAGCACGACGTTGGCGAAGACGGGGCCCTTTTTGAAGACGAACTCCTTGAGCGACTCGTCGTAGATGGAGACGCCGGTGACGTCGCTGGGCAGCAGGTCGCTGGTGAATTGCACGCGGGAAAAGCCGCAGTCCATCGAGCGGGCCAGCGAGTAGGCCAGCGTGGTCTTGCCCACGCCGGGCATGTCCTCGATGAGCAGGTGACCGCCGGCGGCGACGCCGACGAGGACGTGGTCGATTACATCGTTTTTGCCCTTGATCGTGCGGCGCATGTTGTCGCGCAGACGGTCGAGAATCTCCTTGGCGGCGGTCACCTGGGGTCCGGTCAGAAAGTCGCTCATGATAATGGCGGAATCATGGGCCTGTTTCATCAGGCGTCAACGCGTCCGACCGGAAGAGTTCGCCCCGTTCATTTCGTCCCGGGGGCAATCGGGTGTTGAGCCCGGAGGGGCAATTGTTTCAAGGTCGGCGACTTTACGGCATTGAAGACTTTTTTCTCGTTGGTCGCGCGGCTGTTCGCGCTGGTGCATGATCGTTGGCTGCAAATCCCCGCCCGCGGGCGCAACGCCATCCTCGTCTGCTCCTTCGGCGCGCTGGTCGGCTTCGTCGCCGTGAGCTTTCACACGGTGGTCGAGAAGATCGCGCACCACACCTACCTGGCGACGGCGGGGCTGCCGGTGGTGTGGTTTTTGGCGGGATCGTTCGTGTGCGTGGTGGGCGCGTCGCTGCTGGCGACGGCGCTGGTGCGCAAGTTCGATCCGAGCACGGCGGGCGGCGGGGTGCTGCCCACCAAGCTGGCGTTTTGGAAGGACTTTGGCTACCTGCCGATGCGCACGGCGGCGGTGAAGTTCACGGCGTCGGCGCTGACCCTGGGCGGTGGCGTCAGCGTGGGGCCCGAGGGTCCGGTGGTGCAGGTCGGCGCGGCCACGATGTCATCGGTCGCGGGCCTGGCGGGCGTGCCCAAGCAGAAGCGCCGCATGTATTGCGCCAGCGGCGCGGCCGGCGCGCTGGCGGCGGCGTTCAACGCGCCGTTGGCGGCCATCGCGTTCGTGTTGGAGGAGATCATCGGCGACATCGGCAGCAAGCTGATCGGCGCGATCCTGCTGGCGTCGGTGATGGGCGCGTTGATCGCGCACGCGGTCATCGGCCCGCAGCCGGCCTTCCAGGTCGGGCTGCTGGAGGAGCCGACGTGGCGGGCGTTGTTGTTGTGCCCGCTGGTGGCGCTGATCGCGGCGGCGGCCGGGGCGGGGTTCCAGCGCGGCGTGCTGGCGGTGCGCGGACGGATGTTGCAAAACGGCAAGCTGCTCCCGGGTTGGACGCGCCCCACCCTGGGCGCGGTCGGCAGCTGGGCGGTGGCGGCGTCGGCGTTTTTGATCACGGGGCACATGGGGGTGTTCGGCGTGGGTTATCAGGATGTCACGGCCTGCATCCGCGGCGACCTCGACTGGCACGTGGCGCTCGTGCTGGGCGCGGGCAAGTTGCTGGCGACATTGGTGGCGGTGGGCGCGGGCGCGTGCGGCGGCATCTTTGCGCCCAACTTCTTCATCGGCGCGATGTGCGGCGGCTTGGTCGCGGCGGGCGCGGCGGAGTTCATGCCGTTGACCGAATCGGACCAGTCGATCCTGGTGATGGCCGGCATGTGCGCGGGCCTGGTGGCGGTCATTCGCACGCCGATCACCTGCATTTTGCTGATCTTCGAGATCACCCACCAGTTCGTGATCGTGCCGATCATCCTGGTGGCGACGTTGATCAGCCACGCGGCCAGCAAGCGCATCGTGCCGGAGGATCTTTACGAAAACATGCTGCTGCAGGACGGCGAGAATCCGCACCACGTGCTCCCGCCGCGCGATTTCCGCAAGTGGCGCGAGATGCCGGTGGGCGCGCTGGCGACGTTTCGTCCGGTGGTCGCGAGGAGCCTGGAGCTGCCCGCGCTCAAGGAACTCATGACCGCCAGCCGTCACCAGGTTTTCCCCGTGCAGGCCGAGGACGGCACGATCACCCACCTGCTGATGCGCGCCGAGATCGAGCACGCGCTCAACACCGGGATGCGCCCCAAGCTCGAGGCGGTCGTCTGGGTCTCGCCCGAGGAAACGCTCGGCGAGGTGCAACACCGCCTGATCGAGACGCCGGCGAATTTCCTCTGCCTCGGCGATCCGCAGGAGCGCCGCCTGCTCGGTGTGTTCACGCTTCACGATCTGCTGCGCGGCCAGGAGGGACTGGTCGCCGCCGAGGAAGACGAGGAGGCCTGAAGCCGTGGGACGGGCGGTGTTGGTTTAGTCGGACCGCACGCGACCGCGCTTCGACTTGATGTCGGCGCGACGGCGTTTGCCCTCGACCTGGATGGCCTTTTGCCGGCGGCTCTTGGGTCGTGCCTTGCGCCGGGCCTTTTCCGCGGCGGAGCGGCGGGCGGCCGTTTCGGCGCGGCGGGCCTCGGAGATTTTCTCGCACAACTCCGCCCAGGCCAGGCCGCGGTTGGCCGCCTGCGAACGCTCGCGCTGGCAACGCACGGTGGTGCCGCTCGGCCGGTGCACGAGGCACACGGTGGAGGCGGTCTTGTTGATCTTTTGGCCGCCGGGTCCGGAGCCGCGCACAAAACGCTCCTCCACATCGGCCGCGAGAATGCCAAGTGCGTCGAGTTGGTCTTGGATTTGGGTTGGTAAATCCATGGTCGGGCGTTTTCCTCGGCAACTTTCGGAAACCCTCCGCGCCCCCGCGAGTCGAAAGCACCTCAGTCCCTTTCCCAAAATCACCGCCCAATCATGATCAACGGCCCAGTCTGGTCCCAAAAACTCCGCGAAGAAATCGGCAAGGCCGTCATCGGCCAGGACGACGTCATCGAGCGCCTGCTGGTGGCCCTGCTCGCCAACGGCCACGTGCTGCTCGAGGGCATGCCCGGCCTCGCCAAGACCCTGCTCGTCAAGTCCCTCGGCACCGCCCTCGGCGTGCAGTTCGAGCGCATCCAGTTCACCCCCGACCTGCTGCCCAGCGATGTGGTCGGCACCATGGTGTTCTCGCCCAAGGACGGCGTGTTCGCCCCGCACCGCGGCCCGATCTTCGCCAACCTCGTGCTCGCCGACGAAATCAACCGCGCCCCCGCCAAGGTCCAGTCCGCGCTGCTCGAGGCCATGCAGGAACGCCAGGTCACGCTCGGCGGCACCACCCACCGGCTGCCCGCGCCGTTCTTCGTGATGGCCACGCAAAACCCCGTCGAGCAGGAGGGCACCTACCCGCTGCCCGAGGCACAGACCGATCGTTTCCTCTTCAAGCTCATCGTCGACTACCCGTCGCACGACGAGGAGTCGCTGATGATGTCGCGCTGGGGCCAGGTCACCAAACAGCCCGCGCTCGCCCCCGTATCCAGCGGCGAGGAGTTGTTGCAACTGCGCGCCGCGGTCGACGCCGTCGAGGTCTCGCCGGCCGTGCAGGACTACATCCTCGCCCTCGTGCGGGCCACCCGCGAGCTGGCCAAGCCCATCAAGGGCCGCCCGCGCCACCTCTCCTTCGGCGCGTCGCCGCGCGCGTCGCTGGCGCTCTTTCAGGCCGGCCGCGCCCTCGCCTGGTTGCGCGGCCTCGACTACCTGCCGCCGTCGCTGGTGCAGGAGGTCGCGCCGGACATCCTGCGCCACCGCGTCGGCCTCACCTACGAGGCGGAGGCCGAGGATATTTCCGCCGACACCATCGTCGCGCAGATTGTTACCCAGACCAGCGTGCCGCGCGAGTGAGCGCGGGCTTTGTTACGCAGCGTCCAAGCAAGGCCATGTCCTACCTCGATCGTAAAAACTACAAAGCCTTCGTCGGTGTTTTGTTTTTGCACTCGTTCGGCCTGCTCGGGATCGCGCTGCTGATTCCCGACGACCGCCGCTTTCAGCCGTTCTACTGGCTGTGGCTGCTCTGGCCGCTCGCGATGGCGTGGCTTTATTCCACCCGTAAGTTTCGGTGGATGCTTCCCGTCGGCGTGGCGCTGCCGCTGTGGGGCGTCGCGACGTGGAAGTTTGTTTTTCACACACCGGGATCATGAGTCGTCCGGAAAACAACGCCAGCAGCACCCCCTCGCCCACCGCGCCCCTCGCGGCCCTGCGCCGGCTGGAGTGGCGCGTGCGTCACGCGGTGGAGAACGTGCTCGGCGGCGAATACCGCTCGGCCTTCCGCGGACGCGGCATGGAGTTCGACCAGGTCGTGCGCTACGAGTTCGGCGACGATGTGCGCGACATCGACTGGAACGTCACCGCGCGCCTCGGCGAACCCTACCGCAAAAAATTCGTGGAGGAGCGCGAGGTCACCGTGCTGATCGTCTTCGAGGACACGCCGAGCCTGCAGTTCGGCTCCGGCGACGTCACCAAGCGCGAGGCGCTGCTCGAACTCGCGGGCTTCCTCATGCTGCTCGGCGCGATCAACCGCGACCGCGTCGGCTTCGTGCACGTGTTGCCCGACGGCAAACACACCCTGCGCCCGCCCATGCGCGGACGCGGCGCCATCCACCACGCGGCCGCCAACCTCTTCACCCTCCCCGCCCCCGCCATCGACGCGCCCGTGGCGGAGCGCCCCCTGCTCCCGTGGCAACTCATCCTGCGCGCCGCGCCGCGCCACAGCATCGTCGTGTGGCTGGGCGACTTCGCCCCGCGCACGCCGCCCGAGGGGTGGCCTCTGTTGCAGGAGCGCTTCCAGACGCTCGGCTTTCGCGTCGAGGATCCGTGGGAGCGCGACTTTCCCGACGGCCGCTTGATCAGCGCCTACGACCCGCTGGCCGGACGCCTCGTGACCTTGGAAAACACTCCCGCCACCCGCACCGCGCACGGCCAGTGGCGCAAACAACGCGAACAGTCGTGGACGCGTCTCTTCCCCGACCAGCGCGCTCGGCTCACCGTGGGCACCGACCAAAACCGCCTCGACGCGCTCGTGCGGTTCTTCCGCGAGCGCATGGGGGCCCGTTAACGCATGTTCGCCGGCAACTACATCTTCGCCACCCCGCTCTGGCTGCTCGCCCTGCTGCTGCTCCCGCTCGCCATCTGGCTGCGCAGACGGCGCCGCGTGCCCGTGCTCGTCGTGCCCTTCGCCGCCGCCTGGCACCAACCCTCGCTCACCAGCCCGAGCCGCCTGCCGCTCATCTTCGCGGGCCTCGGACTCGTGTTGCTCACCCTCGGCCTCGCCCGCCCCCAGCGCCTCGACCAGCGCCAGGTCGTCAACACCGAGGGCTACGACCTCATCCTCGCGGTCGACCTCTCCGGCTCGATGCTCGCCGAGGACTACGAGGTCAACGGACGCCCCGCCAACCGCCTGCAGGCCATCAAGCCCGTCATCCAGGCCTTCATCACCGAGCGCCCCGGCGACCGCATCGGCATCGTCGTCTTTTCCGGCCGCGCCTACACGCTCGCGCCGCTCACCTTCGACCACGCCTGGCTCGGCAAACAGATCGAACGCCTCAAGATCGGCCTCATCGAGGACGGCACCGCCATCGGCGACGGACTCGGCGTCGCCCTCTCTCGCCTCGAACAGGCCGCCCGCACCGACGACGGCAAACGCGCCGGTGCCTTCGTCGTGCTCCTCACCGACGGCTCCAACAACCGCGGGGCCATGGCCCCGATCGCCGCCGCCGAAATCGCGCAAAAACGCGCCATCCCCGTCTACACCATCGGCGCCGGCCGCAACGGCATCGTGCCCATGCCCGTCTTCGACCAGGCCGGCAACCGCCTCGGCACCCGCCGCGTCCAGTCCGACCTCGACGAGACCACCCTGCACCGCATCGCCGAGCTCACCGACGGGCAATACTTCCGCGCCGCCGACGCCGACACCGTGCAACGCGCCTTCGCCGCCATCGACGAAAACGAGAAGATCGAGTTCGAGGCCAAGTCCACGCTCATCACCAACGAATACTTCCCCTGGTTCACCCTGCCCGGCGCCGCCTGCCTGCTGCTCGCCGCCCTCGCCGTCCGCCCCCAGTCCGCCGCCGCATGAGCTTCCTCCACCCGCAACTCCTCTGGCTGCTCGCCCTCCCCCTGCTGCTGCTCGCGCGGGACATCGCTCGCCGCGCCCCGGCCAACGCCCGCCCGGACAAAATCCTCGCCGCCGACGCCGGCCCCGGCGGCGTCTCGCTCACCCCGTCCGGACGCGCCCGTCGCGCCCGCGTCCGCTGGCGGCTCGCCCTCGGCCTCGCCCTCGCCGCGCTCGCCGTCGCCCGCCCGCAATGGGGCCGCATCGAGGAACCCGTCTTCGATCAGGCCCGCGAGATCCTCGTCGCCATCGACCTATCCCGCTCGATGCTCGCCGACGACGTCAAACCCAACCGCCTCGAACGCGCCCGCCTGCTCACCCAAAGCCTGCTCGAAAACACCCCCGGCGAACGCGTCGGCCTCGTCGTCTTCTCCGGCACCGCGTTTTTGCAAAGCCCCCTCAGCGGCGACCACGAGATCATCCGCGACTTCCTCCCGCTGCTCGACCCCGGCTTCCTGCCCGCCGGCGGCACCGACTACACCGCGCTGCTCCAGACCTCGCTCGGCGCCTTCAGCGACTCCTCCGCCGACCGCTTCCTCGTCATCCTCAGCGACGGCGAGGCCGCCAACGACGACTGGCGCGAACTGACCAAAACCTGCCGCGAGCGCGGCGTGCGCATCCTCACCCTCGGCATCGGCACCACCGCCGGCGCCATGCTCCCCCGACGGCCAGGGCGGACTCGTCAAAGACGAACGCGGCGCCGTCGTGCTCTCCCGGCTTGACGACGCCACCCTGCGCGAACTCGCCCGCGAAACCGACGGCGTCTACACCGACGCCAGCCAATGGGTCGACATCGCCGCCCTCATCGAGTCGACCGTCGACCAAGGCCGCGCCGGCGAGTTCAAGGAAACCGGCCGCGTCCGCCTCGCCGAGCGCTATCAATGGGCGCTCGCCCCCGCCCTCCTCCTGCTCCTCTGGGCCTTCTGGCGCGAGTTCCCCGTGCGCATCGACTCCGCGCCCGTCGGCCGCCTGCGCGGCACCGCCGCCCACCTGATCGCCGTGCTGCTCGCACTCCAACCCCTTTCCCCACCTGCCCGGGCCGACACCGCCCCCACCCTGCCCGAACTCGCCGCCACCCTCGCGCAAAAACCCGCCCTCACCGCCGCCGACTACGCCGAGTTCGCCCGCACCACCCTCGCCCACGGCCAGACCCTCCGCGCCCAGGGCCAAGCCACGCCCGCCGGCATCGTCGACGACGGCCTCGCCGCCGTCGACGCCGGTCGCCTTCTCGACCCCAAGGCCGCCCAGTGGGACGACCTCCAAGAATCCCTCCAGGCACAACGTCAGAAGCCGCCCGAGCCCCCGCCCTCGCAAGATCAGCAGCAGCAGCAACAACAGCCCGGCCAATCCGAAGAGGACTCCGAGCAAAAACCCTCCGATCAACCCGACTCGGACAATCCCTCCGACACCAACTCCGGCGAACAAAACGACTCCGCCGGCGAAAAGGGCGACTCGTCCGACCAAGGTTCAGCATCGCCGTCCGACCAGCCCTCCGACCAAGCGTCCGGCCAGGACCGCTCCGCCCCCGACGAACAGGCCGACTCCGAAAAGAAACCCGGCCAATCCGCCTTCGGCGACCTGGACGAACCCACCCCATCCGACAAAACCCCCGCCTCCCCCCAGCCCTCGCCTGAAGCCGGCGAGCCCGCCCGGCAACCCTCCCCCGAACCCGGCGAAACCCAGCGCGTCGGCGGCGCCGCCACCGGCCAACCCCTCACCGACGACCCCGAGCTCATGCAAACCCTGCAACGCCTCGAACAACTCAAGTCCCAGGACTCCCCCGCGCGCCTCTTTCAACTCCTTCAAGACCCGAACGACCAGCCCGCGCCCCCCGCCGGCCAAACCTGGTGACGCCGCCCATGATCCGCCTCCTCACCACCCTCCTCGCCCTCTGCTGCCTCGCCGCCCCCCTCGGCGCCCAGTCCGTCGTCTGGAAACCCGCCGGCGGCACCCTCGCCCAAGGCGAGACCACCACCCTTGAACTCATCTTCGAGGACTGCTCCCCCCGGGAAACCCCCGCCCTGCCCGCCATCGACGGCCTCCGCTTCGGCACCCCCTCCACCAGCCGGCGCTCCTCGTTCAATATCGTCAACGGCAGCGCCGCCCAATCCTCCACCGTCACCGTCTCCTACCCCGTGGTCGCCACCGCCCCGCTCGGCGCCGAGATCACCATCCCCGCGCTCACGTGGGCACCGACAAGGGCTCCGTGCGCGCCGCCCCCGTCACCTTCACCGTGGCCGAGGCCACCGTCGGCGACAACCGCGCCCGCCTCGCCGACATCGCCACCGCCCGCTTCATCCCGCCGCCCGTATCCGTCTGGCAAGGACAAGTCTTCGCCCTCGGCTACGCGCTTGAGGTCGACAAAAATTACTTCTACGGCCTCGGCAGCCACCCCGACTGGCAACCCGCCCCGCTCATCATCGAGGACTGGCCCCAGCCCGACAGCACCGAGATCGTGCAGGGCGGCGTGCGCAAGGTCCGCATCAACTACCGCACCCTCGCCCTCGCGCCCACCGCCGGCGAACTCGCCCTCCAGCCCGCCAAACAACTCGTCAACCTCAACACCGGCACCACCTCGTTCGGCTTCTTCGGACGCCCCAACCTCGAACAATACGGCGTCAGCTCCGCCCCCGCCACCATCAACGTCAAACCCCTGCCCGCGCCCGCCCCCGCCGGCTTCAGCGGCATCGTCGGCGACTTCAACCTCACCGCCAAGGCCGTGCCGCTCGACGCCCAGGTCGGCGAACCCGTCACCTGGACGCTCACGCTTGAGGGCGTCGGCAACTGGCCCTCGATCAACGCCCTGCCCTCGCGCGAGGTCTCGCGGGATTTCCGCGTCGTGCAACCCCAGGCCGTGCGCACCCCCGCCCGAGAAGGCGGCCTCTTCAACGCCACCCTCAGCGAGGACGTCGTGCTCATTCCCACCGCGCCCGGCACCCACACGCTCGGCCCGGTCAATCTCGTCGTCTTCGACCCCGCCAAGGGCGATTACCGCACCCTCGCCACCGAGACCTTCACCATCAACGTCACCGGCGCCCCCATCCCCGCCGCGACCACCACGCCCGGTCCCGCCACCACCCCGGCCGCCGGCACGCAGCCCCCTCCGCCCGCCCCGGTCAAACCCGTCGGCGTCATCCCGCTCGACCCGCTGCCCGACGCGCCACCCGCCGGCAACCCCCTCGCGCCCTCCCCCCTGCTCCGGCTCTGCGCCGCCCCCTTCGCCCTGCCCCCGCTGCTTTGGTTCGCGCTCGCCCTCCGACGCTCCCGCCAGACCGACCCCGCCCGCCACCTGCGCGAAGCCCGCGACCGACTCGCCCGCACCCTCGACCAAATCGCCGAACAACCCACGCCCGAACTCGTGCGCGCCTGGCGCGACGACACCGCGCGGCTCTGGCAACTCGACGTCGCCACACCCACCCCGCGCGACTTCCCCGATGCCGGCTGGGGCGCGCTCTGGGCCGAGAGCGAACGCGTGCTCTACCGCCGCGACACCCCCATCGCCCCCCAATGGATCGCCCAGGCCCGCCAGGCCCTCGCCCTGCACGCCGTGCCCGCGTGGTCGCCCTGGCAACTCTTCCGCCCGCGCAATCTCTTCCCCTGGCTCGCCACCATCGCCCTCCTGCTCCTCCTCGCGCCGGCATTGCCCGCCCAGACCGACGACTACGCGTCCGGCGACTTCGCCGCCGCCGAGACCGGCTGGCGCGAACGTATCCAAAAAACCCCGACAGACTGGGCCGCCCGCCACAATCTCTCGCTCGCCCTCGCCCAACAGGATCGTTGGGACGAGGCCGCCGCCCACGCCGCCGTCGCCTGGTTGCATAACCCCGCCTCCCCGGCCACCCGCTGGTAGCTCGCCCTCGCCGCCGACAAGTCCCCCAAGGTCGCCGCCGCCTTCGCCCCGTTCGTCGTCGACTCCCCGTTGCCGGCCGACCAGATCGCCCGCCTCGCCGGCCCGTTCGTGTGGCAGCTCGTGCTCATCGCCGCCGCCGCGGTCGGCGCGACCGCGCTCACCCTGCTCGTGCTCTCCGGCTACACACGACTGCCGGCGCGCTGGGCCTTGCTCCTGTTCTCCATCGCCCTGCTGGCGGCCGCGACCGCCGCGGTCGCCCTGCGTGCCTACGCGCCCCTGACCGCCCGCGACACCGTGCTGGTCTGGCGCGAGGCCACCCTGCGCTCCGTGCCCACCGAGGCCGCCCAGGACCAGCAGACCACCACCGTGCAAGCCGGCACCCTCGCCCGGGTCGGCAAGGACTTCCTCGGCTGGCGCCAGATCACCCTCCCCAACGACCAAACCGGCTGGCTCCGCGCCACCGACCTCACCGCCCTCTGGACCACCCCCTGACGGCCGTTTGTAACCTATTGGGTTACACTTTGGCCGCGCCGCGGGCGTCACGGTTACCGACGTTTTATGATTCGTAAACTCGCCCACCTCTGCCTCACCACCAACGACCTTGACCGCGTGGTCGCGTTTTATCGCGACCGGCTCGGACTCACGGTCAAGTTCCGCTTCGCCGCCGCCGACGGCTCCATCTTCGGCGCCTACGTCGCCATGGGCGACACGACCTTCGTCGAGTTTTTCGACCAGGCCGGCGCAACCAGGCAATGGGGCGACGGCACCCCGCCCGCGCCGCTGACCACGGGGAACCGCTACGGCCACTTCTGCCTCGAAGTCACCGGTCTGGCCGCGTTCCGCGAGACGCTCATCGCCCGCGGCGTCGACGTCGGTCCGATCACGACGGGCATGGACGGTTCGTTCCAAGCCTGGCTGGCCGACCCCGACGGCAACCGCATTGAGCTCATGGAATACACCCACGCCAGCGCCCAACTCGCCCCCGGCGACGAAGGCCGGCTGCGTTCGCAAAAATAAAAACTAACCAGACAGGTTAGTTTTTATTTCGTCGCCCCGACCGCCCCCGTCCACGCCGCCGTCCACGGGCCGGGGCCTGTCGGCTCGCCTCGCTCGCGGGCGGGGCGGGCTGAAAAAGTGTCACTCATTAAGTGACACTTTTTCAGGTGATGGTGCGGTGGCACTGGCGGTATTCCTTGGGGCGTTTGCCGGTGTGCTGCTTGAACCACATCATGAAGTGGGAGTCGGCGCGGAAACCGAGCGCGTAGGCCACCTCCTTGATGGGCATCTGGCTGGTTTCGAGCAGGCTGCGCGCGGCCTGGAGCCGGCGACGTTCCCAATACTTGCGCACGGTGAGGCCGTGTTGCGCGAGAAACATGCGGTTGAGATGCGCGTCGCTCAGACCGCTCTCGCGGCGCAGGGCCTCGACCGGCAGGCCTTCGTGCAGCGGCGCGGTGTTGAGATGGCGCTGCACGTTGAGCAGGCGGTTGTCCACGCCGAGCAGGCGCACCGGATCGGCACCGTGCTGTTTTTGAATGCGAAACCACAGGGTCAGCCACTGCTGGAACAACGCATGAAAGGAGAGGAACTGCTCGAAGTCGGAAAAACACCCGTAATACATGCGGTCCGCCTCGGGCAGGTGCCGGCGCACCATGCGTTCGAGTCGCGCGGCCTTGCGTTCGAGTTCGGGATAATCCTCGCCGCGCACCACCAGGCCACCGTTGCCCGAGAGGATGTTTTCCCCCGCCGGCCACTGGCAGAGAAAGTGCAGCGAGAGGATGCGTGCGTCGGCCGAAAACTGCTGCGTCAACCGCTCCGTGGGCACCATCAGCCAGCTGTCCGCCCCGGCCTCGTAACGTTTTCCCGACTCGGTGACCACCACCGCGCGCCCTTCGCGCACATACCAGGCCCAGTAACCGTTGCGCTGCTTGTCGACGCTGCGCTCGCGATACTCGGCGGGCACCTCGTGGTCGTAGATCCACTCCAGCTCGGAGTGGACGTAGGCCCACTCGCGCATCGGGAGGCGGTCGGACCCCAGGGGCTCGGATACGGGACACATGTCAAACATCCATAGTTCTTATCTTAGTTATTCAATTCATAAAATTTGAGCCCCGGTCGAAGCCCCCGGATTGTTTTGAGGACAAAACCCCACCCCAACCCCACAAACGTCATGCTCACTTCACTACGTTATTTCATCGCCGCCGCCGCCGCCGCCGGCTCGCTCGGCGCGCAGGTGCTGATGCTCGATTTTGGTCCCACCGTCGCCGACGGCTCGTCGCTGACCGACAGTCCCTACCACTCCGCCGACGGCGACTTCGCCGACGACGGGTGGAACACCATCACCGACAGCAGCGGCCAGAGCGGCACCTTCGCCCCCGTCTCCGATCTGTTGTGGTCGGACGGCAGCGCCGCGAGCGGCATCACGCTCGACGTGGCCGCCGGAGCCAGCGCCGGCTCGACCTCGATGGATCTTGATCGCGGCTTTATTCAAAGCCTCGCGCTCGGCACGAACATCAACACGGGCGTCTATGCCGACAACTCCGTGGCCAAGGACGGCATCTTCATCGGCAGCAGCACCGGCAACGCCTTCGCGGTCGGCTTCCAGATCAGCGGTCTGGCGGCGGGCGACTACGAGATCTACCTGACGGGCCGCAACACCAACCTGAACAATGCCAGCACCACCACGTTCCACTACGCCACGTCGGCCACGTCCGGCGACTTCAACTTCAGCGGCTACGACAGCCAGACGCTGAGCTACGAGAGCGGCACGACCGACGCGACCTCGTCCTGGGTGGTCGGCGAGAACTTCGTCAAATTGAGCTTCACCATCACCAGCGGCGACGTGCTCAACATCGCCGTGTTGGGCGGTGGCGGCGATTCGCGCGGTTTCCTCAGTTCGGCCCAGATCGTTTACGCGAGCATTCCCGAGCCGGCCTCCGCCGGACTGCTCGCCGGGGTCGGCCTGCTGGGCTTCGCGGCGATCCGCCGTCGCGGCCGGACCGCGGCCTGAGCGCCGGCGCGAGGCTTGCCCACCAAACAAAAAAAGCCGCCCGGCAAAAGGGGCGGCTTTTTTATGCGCTCATAGCGCGATCTTGATGCCTTTGCGCAGGTAGGTGGGCACGTCGAGGTCCTGGCCTTCAAAGAGGTTGCGGTCGGTCTGCTCGAAGGTGCCGCGGGCCTCCAACTGGCCGAAGCGGAACTCGTCCTGGTCGGCGGGCACGCGCCCGCTTTTGTGCACGGCCCGGGTGGCGGCGCTGGTCGCGACGGGCGGGGTGTTCACGGCGCGGGTGACCGGCTCGTCGGCGGGGACCGGGATGAGCTCGTCGGTCGAGGGCGGCGGGGCGGAGCGTCCGCGGGCGGCGGGCCGGCGGCCGGCGTAGTTGCGCGCGCCGATATCGCTGGTGCCGAGCACGACGACCTCGATGCGGCCCTGCAGGTCCTCGTCGATGACGGCGCCCATGATGACGTGGGCGTCGCGGCCGAACTGCCCGGTGACGGCGGTCATGATCTCGTTGACTTTGGGCAGGGTGAGGTCGGTGCCGCCGACGATGTTGACGAGCAGGCGGTCGGCCTTGCGGGCAAACTCGGGCGTGGCGAGCAGCGGGCAGAGCTTGAGTCCGTCGACGGCCTGCGCGACGGCGTCGGGGCCTTCGCCGCAGCCGAGCCCAAAGAGAGTCTTGCCGCCGCGGGTGTGGAAGGCCTGGCGCAGGGTGGCGAAGTCGAGGTTGATCAGGCCGGTGCGGAAGAGCATCGACCAGATGGACTTGATGCCGCGGCCGATCCATTCGTCGGCGCGGGCGAAGGAGTCGAGGGCGGTTTCGTTTTCCTCGGCTTCCTGCAGGAGGATGTCGTTGGGCAGCGGGATGACGGCGTCGCAGACCTTGCGCAGGGCCTGAAGGCCGGCCTCGGCCTGCTGGGCGCGGTGGCCGCCCTCGAAGCTGAAGGGCAAGGTGACGAAGGCGATGACCAGCGCGCCCTGCTCGGCGGCGATCTCGGCGACGGTGGGCGCGGCGCCGCTGCCGGTGCCGCCACCCATGCCGGCGACGAGGAAAACGAGGTCGCAGTCCTTGACGGCCGCGGCGATTTTTTCGCGGTCGGCCTCGGCGGCCTCGCGGCCGAGGTCGGGGTCGCCGCCGGCGCCGAGGCCGCGGGTGACGCTGGAGCCGATGAGGATTTTTTCCTGAAGCGGGGATTCGCCGAGGGCCTGCAGGTCGGTGTTGAGCGCGGCCATTTGCAGGCGGTCGAGGTTCTCCATCTTGAGCCGGTCGACGGCGTTGGAGCCGGCGCCGCCGACGCCGAGGACTTTGATCGCGACGGAGCGGTCGGTGAGAATGGAGTGCGCGAGGGGCAGCTCGGTGGAGGTGGAGTCGGGCCGCATGGCGTTTAGGCGAAGAGTTTTTTGAGGATGCCGCCGACGCCTTCGCGGCGGGGCGCGGCGGACTCGGCGCGGGAGCTGAGTCCGTGGTGCAGCAGGCCGAGCACGGTGCTGTAGCCGGGATCGCGGAGGTTTTCGGCGACCCAGGCGGGGGCCTCGGCCACGCGGGCCTGGAGGCCGAAGACGCGCGAGGCGGCCTCGTCGATGGCGGGGAGCTTGGCGGTGCCGCCGGTGATGAGCACGCCGGCCGCGGTGGTGTCGGCGGTGAAGGCGGAGCCGAGCTTTTTGCGCACGACCTCGAAGATTTCCCAGGCGCGCACGGAGGTGATTTGCTCGATGGTCTGGCGGGGGAACTGGCGGTCGCCGATGGCGTAGTCGCCGTTGAGCCAGACTTTTTCGGCCTTGTCCTTGGTGGCGACCATGGCGCGGCCGTAGAGGTGCTTGAGTTTCTCAGCCTGCCCCTCGGTCAGGCGGAGGCCGAGGGCGAGATCGTTGGTGAGGTGGGAGCCGCCGACGGGCACGACGCCGGCGATCTGCACGCAGCCGTCGCGGTAGAGGGCGTAGTCGGTGGTGCCGGCGCCGATGTCGATGACGAGCACGCCGTTTTGCCGGTCCTCGGGGGTGGTGACGAAGGTGCCGGTGGCGATGCCGCTGAGGATGAGTTCGGAGACGTGGATATTGAAGCCGCGGATGACGTGCATCTGGTCGGCGACCTTGCTCTCCTCACCGTGGACGGTCCAGTAGGCGGCCTCGAGGCGGCGGCCGACGAGGTGCTCGGGCTCGGGCACGAGGCGGCCGTCGAGGCGGTAGGGGCGGCGCAGGTGGTGGACGACGATGCGGCCGGCCGGGAGGTTTTTGGACATGGCCAGCTTGCAGACGGTGTCGATGTCGACCTGGCTGACCATGTTGTCGGCGGCGGCGACATTGACCGTGGCCTCGTTGTAGAAGCCGTCGATGTGGCCGCCGCTCTGGGCGAGGTAGACCTCGTCGATGTGAACGCCGGCGCGTTTCTCGGCGTCGAGCAGGGCGCGGTGGGTGGCGTCGCTGGCGGCCTTGAAGTCGACCACGCTGCCCTTGATGACGCCGCGCGAGGGGAACTGGCCGAGGCCGATGATGTGGAGGCTGCGTCCGTTGGTGAGTTCGCCGACCAGGACGGTGACCTTGGAGGTGCCGATTTCGACGGCGCCGATGAACTTGGATTTAGAAATCACGGGTGCGGGTGGCGGGGGCGGTTTGCGAGGAATGGAAGAAGGTCGGGGCGGCGGGCTGGCGGGTGGTCGCCGCGGGCGCGGAGGCGGCGTCGGCCAGCGAAACGGGCACCTGGCGGCCGCCGACGGCGAGGTTGATGGCCTTGATGGGCGCGGCGCCGGCGGGCCGGCGCATCTCGTCGAGGATAAGATCGAGCTTGGCGAGCTGGCGGTAGAAGTCCTCGCGGGTGCCGAAGGTGACCGACTCGACCTGTGAGGTCTTCACGACGATCTCGCCGTCGGTGGCGAAGCGGGCGAGCGAGACGACCTGGAAGTCGCGGTAAAGGGCGGGCACGCCGGCGAGCGCGGTGCCGAGCAGGTCGGCCACGGTCTCCATGCCGCGCACGGGCTGGTAGCCGGCGGCGTCGCGGACGAGGCGGACCCCGTCGAGGTAGGGCAGGGAGACGACCAGCGAGCGATCGTATCCGTTGCCCGCATACACGGTGCCGTCGCGAGCGACGAGCAGGGCGGCGGGCGCGCCGTCGTCGCCGCGCACGACCACGCGGAGGACGGGGGTGCGCTCCTCGATGGTGACGGTGAGCTTGTCGGGAAACTGGCGGGCGAGCACGGCGGTGCGCACCTGGCCGGAGGCGACGAGGGCGCGGTGCAGGGCGGCCAGGTCGAGATTCATCAGCGGCGTGCCGGGCGGGATGCCGAGCACGGACTCGATGCGGGCGAGGTCGAGCACGCCGTCGGTCTTGAGCAGGATTTCCCGAAGGGGTTCGCTTTGGCTGGCCGCGGCGAGGCCGGTCGGGGAACCGCGGGTGGCCTTCCAGATTTCGTAGCCGCCCCACCCGGCCGCCCCGGCGAGCACGAGGCAGAGGAAGACGCGCAGGGAGGCCAGCCGGTGACGCTTCTTGCCCTCGCGCGACATCGAGCGGGGTGCGACGTCCTGCTGGATGTCGCGCCACGTGCGGGTGCGGTTGGTTTTGGCGGGGGCTGAACTCATGGGTTTTCGGATTGGAGCCCCTCCCGGAAACGTTGCACGGCCGGGCTGACCAGTTCCCGGACCAGGTCGGTAAAATCGTATCCCGCGCAACGTGCGCTCATCGGCAGCAGGCTGGTTTCCTTCATGCCGGGGAGGGTGTTTATTTCGAGCAAATAAAGCTCGTCGCGGCCGCAAAGCATGAAGTCGACGCGGGCGTAGTCGCGGCAGCCGCAGGCGGCGAAGGCGCACTCGGCGGCGCGGCGCACGTTTTCGGTGGCCTCGGCCTCCAGCGGGGCGGGCGCGAGATACTCGGTCATGCCCTTGGTGTATTTGCTGGTGAAGTCGTAGACGCCGGACCTGGGGCGGATCTCGACGACGCCGAGGGCCTTGCCGGCGAGCACGCCGATGGAGAGTTCGCGGCCCTTGAGCCAGGGCTCGGCGAGCCAGTTGCCGGCGGTGATGGTGGCGAGGCCGGCGGCGATCTCGGCGCGGCCGGTGGCGAGCACGAGACCGACGCTGCTGCCCTGGTCGTTGGGCTTGATGACGACGCGCTCGCCGAGGGTGTCGGCGACGGTGTCGGCGGAGGGCTTGGCGTCGGCGGAAAAGGTCAGCTCGGCGGCCACGCGCACGCCGGCGGCGGCGCAGGCGGCCTTGGTGCGGCTCTTGTCCATGGTCAACGCGCTGGAGTCGGCGCGGCAGCCGGCGTAGTGAAAGCCCGCCTCGTCGAGCAGCGCCTGCATGCCGCCGTCCTCGCCGAAGGTGCCGTGCAACGTCGAGTAAACCACGTCGCGGTCCGGGTCCAGCCCCGCGGGCAACGCGGCCGTGTCGATGCGCACCAACCGCGTCGGCCAGAGGCGGGCCAGCGCCACCGCCGAGGCCAGGCCGGAGCCGAGCGAGACCTCGCGCTCGGGCGAGACGCCGCCGCAAAGGACCGTGATGATGGGAGTGGTGGGCATGGTCGGGAGTTGAACGCGGAGAGTTCGCAGCGGGTTGTTCAGAGCACGTCGGGCCAGTCGCGGCCGTAGAGGAGCGCCTCGGGTTCCAAGAGCACGCCGTGGGCCGTCTTGACCCGGGCGCGCACCCGGCGGACGAGCGCGATGATGTCGGCGGCGGTGGCGTCGCCGTGGTTGACGATGAAGTTGGCGTGCACCGGCGAGACCTCGGCGTCCCCCACCCGCTCGCCCTTGAGGCCGGCGGTGTCGATCAGGCGGCCGGCGGAATCGCCCTCGGGGTTCTTGAAAATGCAACCCGCGCTCGGCTCGCGCGGCTGGGAACTCTTGCGCTTGTCGCGGTAGACGTCGACCTGGAGCGAGACCTCGTCGGAGTGCTTCGCGGCCGAGGGCCGCAGCACCGCGCCGATGGCGATGGCCGACTCCAGTTCGTGACAATGCCGGTAGCCGACGTGCATGTCCTCCCGGCGCAGGGTAAGCGGCTCGCCGGCCAGCGTCATCAGGTCGACCGACACGACGACGTCGAACATCCACCCGCCCATCGCGCCGGCGTTCATGCGCAGCGCCCCGCCGACGTTGCCCGGGATGCCTTCCAAAAACTCGAAGCCGCCCAGGCCGGCCTTGATCGCCTTGCCGCAAAGCTCCTTCAAACGCAGGCCCGCGCCGACGCGCACGCAGCCGTCGGGCAACGGCTCGAAGCCCGCCCACGCCGCGTGCCGCAGGCTGACGACCAGGCCGTCCACGCCCTCATCGACCACGATGAGATTGGACCCGCGGCCAAGCAGCCACACCGGCACGCCGGCGGCCTTGGCCGCGCGCAACAACGCCTGCAAATCCGCCGCGCCCGCCGGCTCCGCGTAGAGCCGCGCCGCGCCGCCGACGCGCATGGTGGTCTTGGGGCCGAGCGGCTCCTCGCGCTTGATCGGCGTCTCGGTCGAAACCGCCGCGGCCAACGTCGCCGCCAACGCATCCCAGCGCCGGCCCGCCGCCCAGCGACGGCCAAAGGTCTCGATGTCGCCCGCGCCCACGAAGGCCACCAGGTCGCCGTCGACAACCCGAGCGCCCAACGCGGCGAGCGCCGCGGCTTCCTCGCCGGCGACCGCGACGGTCAGCGGCAGGTCGGGCGCGAGGTTCCGCACACATGCGGCGAGGTCGGCGGTGGTGCCGCCTTCGATAGGCGCCTCGCCCGCGCCGTAAACCTCCAGCAAAACCAACTCGGCCACGCCCGCGACCGAGAGCGCCTTGGCAAACTCTTCTTTGAACTGGCGCGTGCGGCTGAAGCGATGCGGTTGAAACACCACGCGCAGCGCTCCCCCGCCCTGCCGGTCGCGCAAGCCCGCGAGCAGCGCACGGATCTCGGCCGGATGGTGCGCGTAGTCCTCGATCACGGTCACGCCGGGATCGGCGGCCAGCACGGTCTGGCGACGGCGCACGCCGGGAAACGACGCCAACAAATCCTGCCGCCACGCGACGCCCATGAGCGACGCCGCCGCGCCGGCGGCGACCGCGTTGAGCGCATTGAACTCGCCCCACGCGCGCACCTTGGCGGCGTTGGCCGCGAAGCGTCCACCGAGCCGCAGACTGAGGCCGTGGTTGTCGGCGGCGATCAACTCGAGTGCGAAGTCGCCGCCCGGGCCGAAGGTCACGCCCTCGCGACCGGCCGCGGCCAGCGCACGCGACGACCACGCGCAGCCCGCGTGCACAAGCACGTCGCCGCGCGTGCGTTGAAACAAGCCGGCAAACGCGGCCTCCAAGTCCTCGGGACGGCGGTAGTGGTCGGGGTGATCCCAGTCGAGGTTCACGACCACGGTGAGCTCGGGGCTGAAGTGTTTGATGGTGCCGTCGCTCTCGTCGATCTCGGCGACCAGCCAGTCGCCGGAGCCGACGCGGGCGGGCGGGATCGCGTCGTCGGCGAGCAGGCCGCCAAGCACGTAACCGGCGTCGTCGCCGTTGACCCCGCCGGCCGCGCGCAACGCCAGGGCGAGCATCGCGCTGGTAGTGGTCTTGCCGTGCGAACCGCACACCGCGACGAGCCGGCGGCCCTGGGCGACCTCCGCGAGCAGCTCGCCGCGACGCACCACCGGCGTGCCGTGCGCGATGGCGCGCGCCAGCCCCGGATGACCGTGATGAATGGCCGAGGAAATCACCACCAGATCAACGCCCGCCGGCAACACGTCGGACTCGGTCAACTCCACACCCGCGCGCGCCAGCTGGCGGCGCATCGGCGCGCCCATGCCATCGTCGCCGCCGCTCACCCGCAGACCGCAACCGGCGAGGTAGATCGCCAGCGGGCCCAGGCCCATGCCGCCGACGCCGAGCGCGTGCACGGAGCGCACGTCGCGGTCGAAGAGCCGGAGGCTGGCGGAGGGGGCGGGTTCGGGGGCGGTCATTGGCGCAGGGTGTCGAGGTCGTCGAGCAGGGCGTCGAGACCGTGTTCGCCGTCGAGACGGGCGAGGTTGTCGCGAAAACCGGCGAGCTTCGCGTCGTCAAAGATCACGCCGCGCACGACGGCCGTCAGTTCGCCGAGCCGCTCCTGCGGCAACAGCACGCCGCCGCCGTGCCCGACGAACCAGGCGGCGTTGGCCTTTTGGTGGTCGTCGGCCGCGAACGGATACGGCACCAGCACGGCGGGCGCGCGGCAGCGGACGCACTCGGCGATGGTGCCGGCGCCGGCGCGGCCCACGACGAGGTCGGCGGCGGAGAGCAGGTCGGCCACGGTGTCACAAAAAGATGAATACACCGAGCGCACGGTCGCGCCGCCGGGGCCGGGGTTTTCCACGACGCCGGGTTCGCCGTTGCCAAGGCCGGTCACGCAGTGGATCTGCACGCCGTCGGCGGCGAACGCGGCGGCCTCGCGACGCGCCCAGTCGTTGAGCGAGGCGGCGCCCTGACTGCCGCCGAAGATGACGACCACCCGGAACGCCGGATCCAGCCCCAGCGCGACACAGGCGGCGGCGCGCCCGCGGCGGCTGATCTCGGCGCGCACCGGCAGGCCGGCGGGACGGATTTTGTCGGCCTTCACCCCGGGCAGTTCAACGCCCGGCGGCAGCCAGACGCGTTTGGCCAGACGCGACAGCGTGCGAATGGCGCGGCCGGGCACGCGGTTGGCCTCGTGCAACGCGACCGGCACGCGAAACAGCCAGCCGGCAATGATGACCCCCGCGGTTGTGAAGCCGCCGAAGCCGACGACCGCGCCAGGCTTGAGCGAGCGCACCAGTTTCACGCCCGCGGCGAAGGCCTGCGTCTGCGTGACGACAAAACGGACAAATCCCTGCGGGTCCCACGCCAGCGGCGCGCCCGGCAGGCGCTCGAAGCGCAGGTGCGGGTATTTTTCGACGAGGCGCGCGTCGACCTTCTTGCGGCTGATGATGAGCACCGGCGTGTGTCCACGCGCGGCGAGTCCCTCGGCCATGGCGATGCCGGGCGAGAGGTGGCCGCCGGTGCCGCCGCAGGAGAGGAGCACGACCGTGCCGGCGCTCATCGGCGGGAGCCTCCGAACTGGCGGTCGTTGCCGAGGCGGATGTTGGACCAGCGCCGCTGGGTGTTGAGGATGATGCCGATCAGGATGCCCATGAGCAGGAGGTTGGAGAGACCCGCGCTGAGGAACGGCAGCGACATGCCCTTGGTCGGCAGCAGTCCGGTGACGACGCCGAGGTTGATGACGGCCTGGAGCGTGATGATGCTGATGCAGCCGGCGACCAGCAGGTAGTCGAAGAGGTTGGGCGCCTTGCGCAGGTGCACGAGGCCGGCGATGAGGATCACGGTGAACAAGCCGACCACGCCGAGCGTGGCGACCAGGCCGAGTTCCTCGCCCATGACCGCGAAGATGAAGTCGGTGTGCGCCTCCGGCAGAAAGTGCATCTGCTGCCGCCCCTGCCCCAGACCCGCACCCTCGAATCCGCCGGCGGCGAAGGCCAGCAACGACTGGTAGAGCTGATAACCACTGCCAAGCTTGTTTTCCTCCAAGTCCAGAAAACCCATGAACCGGCGCAGGCGGTTTTCATTGAGCATCACCGCGATGGTGAAAAACGCGCCGCCCAGCGCGATGGTCGGCAGGATGAACCGCCAGCGCGCACCGGCCAGGAACAGCAGGATGAGGCCCACCGCGCCGATCAGCGCGGTGGTGCCGAAGTCCGGTTGCAAAAACACGAAGCCGGCGAACGCGCCGATGATCAGCAGCGGGAGAACGTAGCCGTGTTTGAACGACTCGATGCGGCTCTGGTTGAGCGCCAGGTAGTGGGCCAGGCAGAACACCGTCGCGATCTTGGCGAACTCGGAGATCTGCAACCGCAGCGGACCGAGGCCGAGCCAGCGGCGGCTGCCCTTGACCTCCACGCCGATGCCGGGGATCAGCACCGCGACGAGCAGGATGATCGTGATCGCCGCCAGCACCCAGACGTGGCTGCGCAGGTAGTCGAAATTGAGCCGGCTGGTCACCCAGGCCGCGCCCACCGCCAGGAACATGCCGACGATCTGCTTGGCGAGGTAGGAGAACGGCCCCTGCTGAAACGAGATCGTGGCGCTGAACAACGTGGTCAGGCCGAGAATCGCCAGCGCGACCGAGCACATCACGATGACGGCGGGTGCGGTGAGGGCGAGGCGCGCCCGTTCAGGAACGGGCGCGGAGTCGGATCGGACCATGTCGGCGCGGGCGGGTCGGCGGTGGTGGTTGAGCGTTGAGAAACGGGCGGAGTGCGGCGCGTCCCCGGATCAGTTGAAGCGGGGGGCCTCGCTGGTCTCGACGGGCACGATGGGGGCGGCCTCGTCGATCGGGGCGGGCACCACGGTCTCGGGCACCAGGGTCTCGACCGGCACGAAGGTCTCGGGCTCGACCGGCTCGGGCGTGTAGGCCGAAGGCGTGGGCGCGGGAGTCGGGGCCGGCGTGGCCGCCGCCGGCTGGGAAGCCGTGGAGGGCGGGGTCTGCCAGCCGGGGATCCGGAGGATCTGGCCGGCGCGCATGCGGGTCGGGTCGGTGATGTTGTTGGCGGTGGCGAGTTCGCCGACGCTCACATTGTATTTGCGGGAGATGGCGCCGAGGGTGTCGCCGGGCATCACGGTGTGGGTCAACGAACCGGCGGCGGCGGGCTTCGGCGCGGCGGCGGCGGTCGTGGAGGCGGTCGCGGCGGTGACGGGCACGATGAGCGTCTGACCGGCGCGGAGCAGGTCGCTGGAGAGGCCGTTGGCGGCGCGCAGGGCGGTGACGCTGGTGCCGTTTTTCTTGGCGATGCCGCTGAGGGTGTCGCCGGGCATGACGGTGTAGGACTTGCCGTTCACGGCCGGGGCGGACGCGGTCGCGGCGGCGGTGGGGGCGAGGTCGGGCTCGCCGCCGGGGACGATCAGCTTTTGCCCGATGCGCAGGCCGGCCTTGTCGGAGAGGTTGTTGGCGGCGGCCAGCTCGGCGACGGTCACGCCGTGCTTCTTGGCGACGCCCCAGAGGCTGTCGCCCTTGACCACGGTGTAGGTGGCGGCGGGTTGCACGGCGACGGCGGGCGCGGTCGTGGTGGTCGTGGTCGCGGCGCCGGGGCGGCTCGGCGCATAGCGGCCGGGGGTGGTCGGCGTGGCCGAGGACTGGTAGGCCGGGGCGATGGCGGGGTTGAGCGAGGCGTCGTCCAAGGCGGGCGAGGATTCGACCAGCGAGGGCGTCAGCGGCTCGTAGGCGTAGGCCGGCGGCGTGTCGACAGTGGCGGGCGGCGTGGGCGCGGCGGCGGACTTGCCGGAGGAGCGGCAGCCGGGGACGGCGAAAAGGAAGAGGAAGAGTCCGGCGTGCACGGCGGCGACGACTCCGAAGATCTGCAGGATTTTCATGGCGGTGAGTGTAGGTGTGAGAGGTTGTTGAGAGCTATACCAAAACGGGATCGACGCCCAAGTCGTTGACGAGCTTCACGAAACGCTCGCCGCGGTCGGCGTATCCGGAAAATTGATCAAAACTGGCGAAACCGGGGCTGAGCAGCACGTGCCCGGCGGGTCCGGCGAGGAGGCCGGCGGCGGTCACGGCGGCGGCGAGGTCCTCGCACAACGTGTAGGCGACGCCGTGCTGGGCGCAGAACAGCGCGAGCACGTTGCGGGTCTCGCCGATCAACAGGGCGTGGCGCACGCGCGGGGCGATGCGTTGCACAAAGGCGCCGACGTCGCCACCCTTGGACTTGCCGCCGGCGATGAGCACCACGGGCTCGGCGAAGGAGCCGAGCGCAGCCTCGACGGCGTGGAAATTGGTGGCCTTGGAATCGTTCCACCAGGTGACGCCCGGCGCGGTGACGGCGACCTTTTGCAGGCGGTGGTCGGCGAGCGTGAAGGTGTGCGCGGCGGCGTAGAGCGCGCCCTCGCGGAGGTTCTGCCCGCGCCACCAGGCGTCGGCCAACAGGAAGTTCTCGCGCTGCGGATGGCCGGCGAAGGCGGTTCCCTGAAGCAGCAGATCGCCGGTTTGGTCGGCGGTGTCGACCATCGCCTCGGCCGGCAGCGGCTGCCCCACCCGCTCGGCGTGGCGCCACACGCTGGAGCCGGCGTAGACGTGACCGCCGATGGCGCGCTCAAACAGGCGCCACTTGGCGAGGAAGTAAGTATCCATCGAACCATGACGCTCGAGGTGATCCTCGGCGAAGTTGGTCCAGATGACCGAGTCCGCGCGGAAGTGCCGCAGCGTCTCCGCCTGGAAGGAGCTGACCTCGCAGACCGCGGTCGTGTCGCCGGAGCCGCCGGAGCGGTCGACGACGAGCTGGCAAAAGGAGCGCCCGATGTTGCCGGTGGCGACGGCGTCGACGCCGATGCTCTTCAACGCGTGGGTGAGGAACTCGACGAGGGTGGTCTTGCCGTTGGTGCCGGTGACGGCGACGACCGCGCCGCGCCAAAAGAGCGAAGCGAAGTCCAGCTCGCCGATGCACACACAACCGGCGGCGCGCGCGGCGGTCAGCCACGGATGGGTCGGGGCGAAGCCGGGCGAAAAGACCACGAGCTTGTGCGTCTGCGCGTCGGCCGCGCGAAAATCGCCACCGTCGGCCAGATCGAAAACCCGGCTCGTCGCGCCCAGCCACTCCGCCAGCGCGACCACGCCGCGTCCGCTCACGCCGCCGCCGAACACGGCGACCGGATGGTCGGCGAGCAACGGTTTGAGGAAGGCGGGGATGGTGGGTTGCATGGCGGCGAACGGATCGGAGTTTTAACGCAAAGGCGCAAAGGCGCAGAGGTCGCAAAGTCGACGAGCGGATTCGGTAATTCCGAAACCTTTGCGATCTTCGCGCCTTTGCGGCTTTGCGTTAAAATGCGTTTCCATGGTTCGGGTTCAGCGGAGTTTGAGCGTGGCCAGGCCGGCCAGGGCACACATGAGCGAGATCACCCAAAAGCGCAAAACGACCTTGGTCTCCGGCCAGCCCTTTTTTTGGAAGTGGTGGTGGATCGGCGCCATCAGGAAGAAGCGCTGTCCGGCACCGGTGGTCTTGCGGGTGTATTTGAACCAACCGACCTGAATGATGACCGAGAGCGCCTCGACCACGGACACGCCGCCGACGATGACGAGCGTGAGCGGTTGCTGCACCATGAAGGCGATGACGCCGATGAGGCCGCCGATGGCGAGCGAGCCGGTGTCGCCCATGAAGACCTCGGCGGGATGAGAGTTATACCAGAGAAACGCCATGCCGGCGCCGACCAGCGCGGCGCAGATGATGGCGAGCTCCCCCACCCCGGGCACGTAGCTGATGAGCAGGTAGTCGGCGATCTTGGTGTTGCCGGCCGCGTAGGCCATCAGGCCGTAGACCAGCGCGACGGTGATCGTGCAACCGATGGCGAGTCCGTCGAGGCCGTCGGTGAGGTTGATGGCGTTGCTGAAGCCGACCAGCCAGAAGAAGACAAAGATGAACAACGCGATCACGCCGAACACACCGGCGAAGATGTAGACGGGTTCCTTGAAAAACGGGACCCAGAACTCGCGGATCTTGTCGGCGCTGTCGGGATGCAGCATGAGCGCGGCGAGCGCGAGGACCGTGGTGACGGTCTGCCAAAACATCTTTTCCTTCGACGAGATGCCGTCGCGATTTTTTTTGACGGCCTTCAGGAAGTCGTCGCGGAAGCCGACCGCGGTCAGCGCCGAGTAGACGAAGAGCGCGACAATGACCCAGATGTTGGGCGCGGCGCAGAGCACGGTGGCGAAGAACACGCAGAAGAAGATCAGCAGGCCGCCCATCGTCGGCGTGTTCTTTTTGTCGAAGCGCGACGCGAGGTCGCCGGTGCGGTCGTCGTCGTAGTGCTGGCCGAACTTGAGCTGGCGAAGCTTGGCGATCAGGAACGGCGCGATGATGAAGCCGAACACCGTGGCCGTGCCGGCCGCGAGCAACGCGCGCACGGTGATGAACCGCAGCAAACGCAGCGGGCCGAAAAACTCCTCAAATTGTGACAGGTAACTGAGCATCGAAAATCAGTGGGCGGCGGCCTCCGTGGACACCAAGGTTTCAAGCTTATAGCGGCGACTGCCCTTGATGAACACCGCGCCATTAAAATTTACCAAACGCTCACGAATGGCGTCCAGGTCCTGCACGACGTCGATCTGTTCGGCGGGGATGCCACCCTCAAGCGCGCCGAGTCGGATTTGTTCGGCGTCATCGCCGATCACACAGACGTGGTCGCCGGCGCGCAGGCGAAGATTGCGACCGAGTGCGCGGTGCAACATCGGACTCTGCGGGCCGAGCTCGCCCATGCAGCCGAGCACGTAGAGACGCGGCTCGGCGGCGGGCGCGATGCCGGCGAAGGCGTCGAGCGCATCGGTCATGGCGGCGGGGTTGGCGTTGTAACAGTCGAGGTAGAGCAGGCGTCCGTCGGCGTCGCGGCGGACCTCGCCACGCAGCGCGGCGGGCGTCCAGCCGGCGAGACGCGCGCGGATGTCGGCCGGCTCGACGCCGAGCCAGAGCGCGGCGCACACGGCGAGCACGGCGTTCTGAGCCATGCCGTCAGACACGCGGCGGCAGGTGAAGACCAGGGGCGGCGGCTCGCCGTAGGCGATGGCCAGCGCGGTCTCGGCGCCGCGGTGGGTGACGGTGAAGTAGACGCGGTCCTCAGGCGGACGGGCGGGACGGACGACGTCGGCGGGCTCGACGATCATGGTGTCGACGCCGAGCTTGCGAAAGGGGGTGAACTGCGCGCACTGCCGCGGGAAGACCGCGATGCCGCCGGCGCGGGTGGCGGCGGGCAGCCGGGCCTTCTCGGCGGCGACGCCTTCGACCGAGCCGAGCGCCTCGATGTGCGCGGGCGCGACCAGCGTGACGATGGAGACGTCGGGCAGGATCATGTCGGCCAGCGGAGCCATCTCGCCGGGCTCGCTGATGCCGGCCTCGATGACGGCGAAGCGGTGCGCGTCAGGGTCGATCTTGGTGAGCGTGAGCGGCACGCCGAGGTGGTTGTTGAGGTTGCCCTCGGTGGCGAGCACGCCGCCTTCCGGTCCGCCCTCCGCGCCGCCGAGCAGGAGCGCGAGCAGGTTCTTGGTCGAGGTCTTGCCGGCGCTGCCGGTGATGCCGACGACCTGGCCCTTGAAGGCGCAGCGGTGCGCGCGGGCGATGGCTTGAAAGGCCTTGAGCGGATCGGCGACGACGAGCTGCGGCAGGTCGACGGCGGGGTCGGCGCGCGAGACCAGCGCGGCGGACGCGCCGGCGGCGGCGGCCTGGGCGAGAAAGTCGTGGCCGTCGCGGCGGTCGGTCTTGATCGCCACGAACACCTCGCCGGCGCGCAGCGAGCGCGCGTCCATGGTGAAGCCGGCGGCGGGCTTCACGGGAAGCGACGTCCAGCTACCGGAGGTCCATGTGGCGAGGAGTTGGGGATCGAAGCGCGGCACCGAGGGTCATCCGTTGCGAAGTTGTTTGATGTCGAGGAGCTCGCGCACGACCTGGCGGTCGTCGAACGGGGTGACCGTGTCGGCGAATTCCTGATACGTCTCGTGGCCCTTGCCGGCGACGAGCAGGGAATCGCCGGGTTTGCACATGTCGAGGGCGAGGCTGATGGCGCGGCGGCGGTCCTCGATCCAGGTGATCTTGCCGGGCTGGGTGACGCCGGTCTTCATGTCGTCGAAGATTTGGTTGAGCGACTCGCCGCGGGGGTTGTCGGCGGTGGCGAAGGCGAAGTCGGCGTGCTTTTGCACCGCGGCGACCATGAGGGGGCGCTTGGCGCGGTCGCGGTTGCCGCCGCAGCCGAAGACGACGAACAGGCGGCCGGGGGTGATGGCGCGGAGCATGCCGACGGCGTGGTCGAGGGCGTCGTCGGTGTGTGCGTAGTCGACGAGCACGTTGAATTCCTGGCCCTCCTCGATGCGCTCCATGCGGCCGGCGACGCCGCCGAAGGCCGCGAGCTTGGCGAGGAAGCGGTGCGGGTTGCGCCCCATGCCGATGGCGGTGGCGGCGGCGGCGAGCACGTTGGAAACGTTGTAGCGGCCGACGAGCGGCGAGCTGACCTCGGCGCGGCCGTCGGGCCAGACGAGGGTGAAGGCGGTGTGCTTGAAACCGAGCTCGATATTCTCGGCGCGCACGTCGGCGTCGGACGACTCGCCGTAGGTGAGCGTGCGCACGCCGGCGGGCACCAGGCCGGCGATACGGCGGCCGTGGGCGTCGTCGATATTGATGACCGAGAGCTGGGGCGGACGGCCGGAGCCGCCGGTGAAGAGGCGGCTCTTGACCTCAAAATACGCCTCCATGTCGGGGTGGTAGTCGAGGTGGTCGCGGGTGAGGTTGGTGAAGACGGCGACGCGGAAGTCGAGGTCGAGCACGCGCTTTTGGTCGATGCCGTGGGAGCTGACCTCCATGACGGCCTCGCGGCAGCCGGCGTCGCGCATCTGGGCGAGCATGCCGTAGATGTCGATGGACTCGGGCGTGGTCTTGAACGACGGCACGGTGCGGGCGCCGAGGTCGTAGTTGATGGTGCCGAGCAGGCCGACGCGGCGGTCCTCCTCAAGGAAGAGCTTGGCGAGGTGCGAGACGGTGGTCTTGCCGTTGGTGCCGGTGATGCCGACGACCTCGAGGTCGCGGTCGGGCGTCTTGTAGTAGCGGCGGGCGACGCGGGCGAGCGTGGCGCGGGGATCGGCGACCTGCACGAAGGTGACCTTGGAGGGGGTGTGTCGCGGGATTTCGGATACGATGACGGCGACCGCGCCGCGGCTGACGGCCTCGTCGATGTAGCCGGCGCCGGTGGTGCGCAGGCCGGGGAGCGCGAAGAACACGTTGCCCGGAACGACGCGGCGGCTGTCCATGACGATGCCGGAGATGGGTCGGGCCAGTTCGCCGCGCACGGAGACGACTTCGCCCTCGGGGAACAGATCGGAGAGTTGGGGGGCCATTTTGAAGACGCGGTTTGAAGTGGTGCGGGCGCGGCGCCGGGTGGCGGCGGTCGTGGCGCCGAGGACGGCGCGCGGTTGCTGGGTGAAGGCCTGGATGAGTCCGTGGTTTTGCGTGAGGTAGCCGATCATTGACGGCCTCCTTCCATGGCGAGCAGGCCGCCGCTGGCGGACGCGGCGGCGGGTTTGATGTCGAGATACTGGATGAGTTGCTCCGCGATGCGCTTGAAGCTGGGCGCGGCGACCACGCTGCCGTAGCCCACGCCGCCGGAGGCGGGGCGACCGTCGTCGACGATGACGCTGATGACGGCGCGGGGATGGGTGGCGGGGAAAAATCCAACGAAGGAGCCGACGTGGTGGCGGTTTGAATACCGGCCGTCGATGAGCTTCTGGGCGGTGCCGGTCTTGCCGGCGATTTCGAAGTTGGGGATGTTGGCGACCTTGCCGGTGCCGTCGGTGACGACGCCCTCGAGCAGACGGGCCATCACGCGGGCGGTCTCGGGCGAGACGACGGCGCGGCGGACGGACTTGCCAAACTCGTAGACGGTCTCGCCGGTGGTGTCGCGCACCTCGCGGATGATCTGCGGGCGCATGAGCAGGCCGTCGTTGGCGATGGTCGCCATGGCGTAGTGGATCTGCAGCGGGGTGGCCGCGATGGTGTAGCCGGCGGGGATGCGGGTGATGTCGATGCCGCTCCACTTGCTGACCGGATTGAAGAGGCCGGAGCCCTCGTAGCCGAGGGGGAAGCCGGTCTGCTCGCCGAAGCCGAAGGCGCGGGCGTAGTCGTGGAGTTTCTGGTCGCCGGCGAGCATGGCGAGGCGGGCCGCGCCGTTGTTGCTGGAGTGGCTGATGATCTGGGCGACGGTGAGCGGGATGGGCGAGGCGTGGTCGTCGCGCATGAGGCGCAGCTCGCGGCCGTTGTAGGCGACGGTTTCCTGGTTGCAGGGCAGGCGGGTGCCGGGGCTGACGAGGCCCTCGTTGAGCGCCATGGCGGCGGGCACGATCTTGAAGGTGGAGCCGGGTTCGTAGAGGTCGGCGGCGGCGATGTTGCGCTGGCTGGCGATCGGCGCGGTGGAGAATTCGTTGAGGTCGAAGGTCGGGTAGTTGCCGAGGGCGAGGATGAAGCCGGTCTCCGGATCGGTGACGATGATGGTGGCCTTCTGCGGCTTGAACTTTTGCGCGATGGCGGCGAGTTCCTCGTCGACCATGTGCTGGATGACCGAATCGATGGAGAGCACGACGCCGTAGCCGTCGGCGGCGGGCACCTCGCGGGTGCGGAACTGGGCGAGCTCGCGGCGCAGGCCGTCCTTCTCGGACTCGCGCCAGCCGTCGCGGCCGCGCAGGTAGAAATCGGCGAAGGCCTCGACGCCGCCGGAGGGCTGGCCCTCCTTGTTGACGAAGCCGATGACGTGGGAGGCGAGGCTGTTGTGCGGGTAGGCGCGGCGGTAGGTGCGGTTGCCGTAGACGCCCTTGACGCCGAGCCGGAGGATCTCGGCGTAGGTGGATTCCTGGACCTCGTCGCTGAGCTTGGCCCAGCGGATGAGACGGCCGGAGTCGCCGGCCTGGTCGTCCGCCGCGGGGCGGGTCTTGGTCTCGAAGGCGGCGGTGAGCTGCGCGAGCGGGATGCCGACCAGGCGGGCGAGCTCGGGCCACTTGGAGCGGTCCTCCTCGCGGAGGGACTGCGGGTCAACGCCGAGCTGGATGAGGCTGCGCGAGGTGGCGAGGATGTCGTCGCCGTTGGCCGCGAGGATGTCGCCGCGGCGGGCGGTCTCGACATCGATTCGGTAGCGGGCGCGCTCGATCTGCGCGACGTAGTAGTCGCGGCTGAAGACGTGCAGATCGGCCAGCCGGAGGGCGACGCAACCGAGCGACGCAAACAGGGCGCCGGCGATGAGCACGATCCGGTAGTTGCTGGCGAATCCGCGCTGGGTCATTGGCGTTGGCGCGCCCCTCCAGTGAGCGTGAAGCGGACGGGGGTGGCGGCGGGTTCGTCGGCGAAGAGATCGGCGTTGCGGCGGGCGGCGAGGCGGCGCTCGGGGGACTCGGCGACGCGCACGACCTGGGGCTCGCGCGGCATGACGAGGCCGAGCCGCATCTCGCGGTTGCGGCGTTCGAGGGCGTCGGGCGACTGCTCGGCGGCGACGTAGGTGGTGACCTCGGCCAGGCGGCGCTCGGCCTCGGCGAGGCGGACCTCGAGGCGGCGGGTGTGGTTGGCCGTAATGGAAATCTGGTGACGCAGCCAGACGGCGCCGAGGCCGGCGCTTCCGCTCAGGCAGACGCCGACCAGCACGTAGACGAAGAGCTGGTTGATGAAGGCGTTTTTGCCGGAGGTGTTCATGGCGGGGAGAGGGACGGTGAAGTCGGTCGGAGCGGATTAAAGTTTGCGGATGGCGCGGAGTTTGGCGGAGCGGCTGCGGGGGTTGGCGGCGAGTTCGTCGTCGGCGGGGGTGATGGGCTTGCGGGTGAGGTCCTCGGCGAGCTGCGTGCGCAGGTCGGCGGGGCGGTTGTCCTGCCGGCCCTCGGGGCGGCCGCAGAGGCGGCGGAAGAGCTGCTTGACGGGACGGTCCTCGAGGGAGTGGAAGCTGATGACCGCGAGCACGCCGCCGGGGGCGAGGCGCTCGAAGGCGACGGGGAGCGCGCGTTCGATGGCGCCGATCTCGTCGTTGACGGCGATGCGGATGCCCTGAAAGGCGCGGGTGGCGGGATGAATGCGGGAGCCGAAGCGGTCCTTGGGCGGGATGGCGTTGGCGATGGTTTCGGCGAGCGAGGCGGTGCGGGCGAGCGCGCCGGTGCCGCGGGCGGCGATGATGGCGCGCACGACGCGGCGCCAATGGTGTTCCTCGCCGTAGTCGCGCACGGCGCGGAACAGCATGTCCTCCGAGGCGGTTTCCAGCCACTGCGCGGCGGAGACACCGCGGCGGGGGTCCATGCGCATGTCGGCGGGCGCGTCGTTGCGGAAGGAGAAGCCGCGCTCGGCGTCGTCGAGTTGAAAGGAAGAGACCCCGAGGTCGAAGAGAGCGCCGTCCAGCTTGGCGCCGAGGTCGAGTTGCGCGAGGTCTCCAAAGTCGCTGTCGATGAGACGGACGTTGTCGCCGAACTCCGCGGTCAGCGCGGCGGCGCGCGGCTGGGCGGCGGGGTCGCGGTCGAGCGCGACGACCTGCACGCCGGGCGCGGCCTCGAGCAGGGCGCGGGTGTGGCCGCCGCCGCCGAAGGTGGCGTCGAGGAAGCGGGCTCCGGCGCGCGGCGCGAGCAGGGCGAGGCACTCGCGCAGCAAAACCGAGGTGTGGCCGGGCATGGTCATCGTGGCGACGGGTTCAGGCGGCGCGCAGCACATGGTGGGCGGGCTCGACGGGTTGCGATTGACCGGCGACGCGGCGCAGGCCGGGCAGCGGGCGGTGACGAATGACGAGGGTCGCGTCCGCGGTGCGAATGCGGACAGCCGGCCCGGAACGGACGGCCTTGGCGCGGTTCGGGTGGTCTGAGTTGAAGGCGTTCATGCTCAGATTCCGATGCGGCGCATGGCGGCGCCGAGGTTTTCGCCCGACATGCGCTGCTGGCGCTTTTCCCAGAGTTCGGGGCTGTAGACGTTGAACTTGGTCATGGAGCCGACGAGCACGGCGTCCTTGTCGATGCCGGCGTGTTTGCGCAGCTCGTCGGTGAGGGCGATGCGGCCGGACTTGTCGAAGGTGAAGGCGTGCGTGGCGGCGAAGAAGCTGGCGGCGACGTCCTGGGCCTCGCTGTCGGTGAGGGCCATGGCGGCGATCTTGGCGTGGAGCTTCTCGACCTCGGCGGGCGGCAGGATGGCGACGTAACCGTCCGGGTGCGGGGTGGCGAGGAACGTGTCGGTCGCCTCGTGCGCAGACCGCCAGGCCGACGGAATCGTGAGCCGATTCTTGTCGTCCAGACCGTGCCTGAAGAGGCCGGTGTAAAACGGTTTGCCGAGTTGTGCCATGGATACGGTGGACCGCGAGTTCCCCCACGATGCCCCATTTCGTCCCACTTTAACCCACTTTGGTCAAGAAAACTCCCATGGAATCAGCGGTTTCCGGCCGGAAAGTTATTCACAGGGCCCGCGGTGGTCGTTGCCGCGAACCAGCCGGGGCTTCTCAGGGCGGGCCACGATTTCCCAGATGGCTTCCGGAAAGCGGGCGCAAAAAAGCCCGGGGCCTTGCGGGCGCCGGGCTGGGTTGGACCGCGGGTCGGGTCCGAAACGGTCGTCGTTCAGAGTCGTTTCAATTCGAGCCAGTTGAGCGCGTAGCCGCCGCCTTCGGCCTCGAGGCGCAGGGTGTGGCGGCCGGCGGGCAGCGTGACCTCGGTGCCGATGGTCTGCCAGGTCTCGGGGCTGGCCTCGCCTTTGAGCGCGCCGATCTGGCGGCCGGCGCAGTGCACCTTCATGGCGACGGGGCGCCCTCCCCTCGTGCGCAGGTCGAGGCGGTAACGGCCGGCGGCGGCGACCTCGATCTGGTAATCCATCCAGTCGCCGGCGTCGATGTCGCCGACCTCGAACTTGCCGCCCGGATCGGTGGTGAGCGCGGGCTTCACGCCGCTCATGGTGGTGTCGGCCTCGGCCTCGATGCGGCCGGGCACCTTGGCGAAGAACTTCGGGTCGTGCGTCGGGAAGTGAACGTAGATCTTGCCGAGCTTGGTGAGCTCGCCGGGTTTGCCTTCCTCCAGCAGGTTGAGCTTGGTGGGGCCGCGACCCATGCGCTCCTTGAACCAGGCGTAGCCGGCGACGCGCGGGTCGCGCTCAAGGAAGTCGAGGGCCTCGATCATGTAGGCGGCCTCCTCGGCGGTGTCCTTGGCGTCCCACCAGGCAAACTCGGTCATCCAGACGGGCTTGTTGTATTTCTTGTGGAGCTCGCCGACCGACCACTTGAGTTCGTGGATGTTGCCGTAGGCGTGCAGGCCGAGGCCGTCGACGGTGGCGGGGTCGACGTAGTGGAAGAAGGCGTCCATCCAGTCGATCATGTAGCTGAGGTTGCGGCGCTTGTTCTGGATGGGGTCCCAGCCGTTGACGATTTCGTTGCCGGGCGCGCCGATGGCCATGTGCGGGCCGATGAGCGGAATCCCGCGGGACTTGGCGAGCCGGGAGATCTTGTTCCAGGACTCGACGGCGTCCTGCGGCGCGAGGTTGGCCTGGCCGGTGAGGTTGGGCTCGTTGATGGCGAAAAGCAGGGGCGGCTTCGGCGAGCGGCGCAGGAAGTTTTCCGCGCCGGTGAGGCGGTCGGGGGCCTCGTCCCAGATCATGGGAATAAACTGCATCGGGCTGCCGCGCACGCCGTCATTGGTTTCGTGATACCAGCTATACCACCAGCCGACGCCGGGCTCGAGGGCCTTGATGTCCTCGGGGGAGAGCTTGTTGGCGCAAAGGCCGCGCTTGGGCACGGCGGTCTGGGCCTGCAAGTCGAGGCCCGCGGTCGCGCAGGCCGCGGCGAGCAGGAAGGGAAACGCACGCCGGAGCGCGGAGGGGACGGTGGTGGTTTTCACGATGTTGAACAATTTGGGGTGGGGAAAATGTGGCGCGCAGGCCCCGGACCCGGAGGACCGGGGCGTGCGCGCGGGGATCAGGGTTTGACGAAGCTCAGCGGAGCGCCGGACAGGGTGGTGTTGCCGGCGCCGTCGACGGCCCGAACCTGCCAGGTGTGCGAGCCGGAGGCGAGACCCGTCACCGTGGCCTGCTCGGTGCCGGTGCCGAAGACGCGGAACTCCCACAGCGAGTAACCGTAGCCGCTGCCGCGCTCCACGCCGCGCATGCGGACGTGGCGGCCCACGCCGGCGAGGTTGTCATGCACATCCGCGCCGCCGTCGCCGTTGGGCTCGGTGGCGAGGACTTGCCAGGTCGCGCCGTCGTCGAGCGAGGTCTCGATGACGTAGTGCCTGCCGTAGGCGGCCTCCCAATCGAGCTCGACGCGCTTGATCGAGTAAACCGCGCCGAGGTCGATGGTGATCGCCTGGTCGTCGGGGTTGGCCTGGCCAACAACGGCGCTGGACCAACGGGTGGCGGGGTTGTCGTCGATGGCCTCGTTGGCGTTGCCAAACTCGGTGGAGGTGGCGGACGCGGTGGCGCCGACGGAGAGGTTGACCGTGGCGGGCACGTAGGGAGTGGGCGCGACGGCCGGGGCAACGTCGATGCCGTCCATGATGAGCGTGTAGGCGGCGGTGCCGGAGCCGGTGTCGAAGCTCTGCTCCCAGATGAACGTGGTGTTCGCGCCGACGGCGACGGTGGCGCCGGCGGCGGGATAAAACGCGCCGAAGGCCGGCGGCGGGTGGTGTCGTTCAACGTGAAGCTGAACACGGGCGACTCCGTGACGCCGCCGGCCCAGTTGCGGGCGACGACCTGCCAGGTGTGCAGGCCGTTGCCGAGGCCGCCGTCGAGGCTGAAGGCGTTGGTCTTGGTGACGCCGCGCGAGACGCCGTCGATGAAGACCTCGTAGCCTTGGATGCCGGTCTCCGGATCGGAGGCGGCCTCCCAGGTAAACAGGGGCAGGCCGGCGGTGATCTCGACGGCGTTCTCCGGCGCGGTAAGCGCGAAGGCGGCAGGCGGGGTGGCGTCAACGAGGCCGTAGCCCTGGATGCCGTCGCCGAATTGATACAGCGGGTTGCCGTAGATCGGGGGCACGGGTTCGCCGGCGGCGATGTGGGCACGGATGAGGGTGCGCTCGGCCTCGGTGGCGCCGAGATCGTAGGGAATGTCCCAGCGTTCGAGCTGGTTGGCCTCGTTGTCGGTGCCGAGCTGGGCCATCGAGCGGGGCAACTGCCAGGGCAGGCGTCCGCTGGGCGGGTTGTCGCCGAAGAGCGTCTCGGCCACGGCCGGGCCGCCCTCGTCGCCGGGGCGATAGATGACGAGCAACGCGTCGCTGATCGCCTCGACGTGGGTCAACACGTAGGGGCGCGGTGAATACACGACGGTCGTCACCGGCACGCCCTGGTTATAAAAGCCCTGGATGATGCCGAACTGGTCGGGATAGACGCTGAAGTCGTGCGGCGGGCCGGCGGCGAAGTCGCCGGGCAGGTAGGGCAGGTCGGTGGGCCACTCGGTGCCGTGGGTGTAGGATTTTTCCCCGACGACGACGATGGCACCGAGCACGGGCGTGCCGGCCGGAGCGGCGTCGCGGTAGACGGTGAGGCCGGCGGCCTCGGCGCGTTCCTTGACGGCGGTGTAGATGGACTTGGAGCCGAAGCCGTTCACGTCCACGGCGGAGCGCCAGATGGCGCCGGCCTCGGCGTCGTCGGCGCGGGGGCCGGCGATGACGATGGCGCCGGAGGAGGCGCGGAGCGGGAGCATGCCGTCGTTCTTGAGCAGGGTCATGGACTGGCGGGCGGCGCGGCGCGCGAGGGCGACGTTTTCGCCGGTGTGCCAGGCGGCGGTGCCGGCGCCGGTCTCGCGGTAGGGATCCTCGAAGAGGCCGAGGCGGAACTTCACGTCGAGGATGCGGCGCACGGCGGCGTCGATGGTGGCCTCGGAGACCTGGGCCTCGAAGGCGTCGAGCGAGCCGGGTTCGCCGGGGTTGGCGCCGCCCATGACGTCGGAGCCGGCGTTGGCGGAGCGGATCCAGGCGCCGACCGGGAGCCAGTCGGAGCAGATCAGGCCGTCGTAGCCCATCTGGTCGCGCAGGTAGGCGATGATGCCGGGGTCATCGCCGGCGCCCCAGCCGTCGGGCCCGAGCAGCCAGCTGCCGGCGTAGCCGGGCATGATTCCGCTGGCGCCGGCCTCGATGGCGGCGTGCCAGGGGCGCATGTGGTAGTGGATGGTGGTGCCGTCATAGACAATGCCGCCCTCGCCGCCGGCGCCCTGGCCGGGCCAGTGTTTGACGGTGATCCAGATGGAGTGCGGGTTGACCTCGGGGCCGCCTTGGAGGCCGGCGACGAAGGCGCGGACCATGCCGGCGGCGAGATCGGCGTCCTCGCCGCAGCCTTCCTGGATGCGCGGGTAGAGGGCCTTGGTGCCGACCTCGGCGAGCGGCGAGAGAGTGCCGCGGCTGCCGACGGCGAGTTCCTCGCGGCGCTGGATGTCGCCCATCTCCCAGACGGTGTCGAGGTCGCGGCCGGCGGCGAGGCCGGGCTGGATGGGGTAGCTGGTCTTGTAGCCGTGGATGGTGTCGCCGGCGTCGATGATCGGGATGCCGAGGCGGGTGGCTGCGGAGTTTTGCTGCACGGTCTGGATGTCCTCGACGGCGAGCGGGCCGAAGGTGAAGCCGGCGAGCGGGAACTCGTAGGCGTTGAAAAACATCTGGTAGGTTTTTTCGCGCAGGGTCATGCGGCCGAGGAGGTCGTTGACGCGGGTGGCGACGGGGTTTTCCCAGTTCTCGTAGGGATCGATGACGCCGTTTTTGTTGAGGTCGCGCTTGCCGCCGATGAGGGCAACGCCATCGGCGCGTTGCTCGACGTGGGGCAGGTAGACCGAGAAGGTCCGCAGGTCGGAGCGGAGCGCGCCGCCGGGCGTGGTGGCGACGACATACCACTTGTAGGTCCAGCGGTCGGGCAGGTCGTCGGCGAGGGTGAAGCTGGTGCCGGTGACGGTGCCGAGGGAGGTGAAACGATCGAGCAGGCTGCCGGGGGCAAACCAGTCGTAGTCGTTGCGGGTGACGTTGACGAAGACCTCGTAGCTCGTGGCGCCGGAGACAGGCGACCAGGCGAGCGTGGGGCGGCGCGTGGTGGTGATCATGGCGCCGTCGGCGGGCGCGTTGACCGGGAAGTCGCCGGCGACCTCGGGCGCGGCGGGCGCGGCGTAGGGATCGGGAATGATGGTGCGGTCGCGGCCGTCGCCGTTGTCATTGCCGGTTGAATACACCTCGACGCGCCACTCGGCGTCCTGCACGGCGAGCGTGGTGACGCTCTGGGCGGAGAGGGCTTCGCCGGACCAGTCGGTGACGGCGAGCCGGATGTCGGTGTTGGCCTGGGTCGGGGAGAACTGGTTCTTCGACAGCGTGACGGTGGTGTTGGGCGCGAAGGTCAGGAAATAGGTGAACACGCCGGCGTTGCGCACCGAAGGCGTGGTGTCGCCCTCCTCGGGGGTGGGCGTGACGGAGAGCGGCGCGGGGGAGACGTTGATCTTGGCGTAGGCGAGATCGGGGAAGACGAGCTTGATGGTCTGGTTCGTGGTCTGGACGGGCGGTTCCTCGGGGTCGGGATCGCCGCCGCCGGTGTCGCCGTAAACCTCGAAGCTCCACAGCGAGTAGCCCCACGGCGTGGCGCGGGCGGTGCCGTGGACACGGACGTAGCGGTAGGCGCCGCTCACCGCGATCTCGCGGGCGCCGGCGGCGCCGTCGGTGATGGCGGGCGCGATCGGGGTCCAGTCGGCGTCGAGATCGGAGTCGATGTTGGAACCCTGGATGGTGTAGCTGGCGGCGCAGGCGGCCTCCCAGTTCAGGACGACGCGCGAGAGCGGGTAGGATTCGCCGAGGTCGACGCGGATCCATTGCGGGTCGGCAAATTCCGAGGACCAGCGGGTGTCGGGGTCGCCGTCGAAGGCGAGGCCGGCGTGCAGGTGGGCGGCTTCAAGCGGGGAGGAGGCGGAGGGTTTGCCGAGGGCGAGGTCGCCGGCGGGCACGACGATGGCGGGCGCGTAAACCTCGATCTCCCAAAGCGAGTAACCCCAGCCGGTGGCGCGGGTCTGGCCCTGGACGCGCAGGTAACGGCCGTTGCCGGAGACGGCGAGGTCGTCCACGCCGCCGTCGCCGTTGGTCACGGTGGCGAGGTCGGTCCAGGTTTGCTCGTCATCCGAGACCTGGATCTTGTAGCCGCTGCCGTAGGCGGTTTCCCAACGCAGGATGACGCGACCGATGGCGGTGGGTTCGCCGAGATCGACCGTGATGGATTCGTCGTCGTTGAATTCGCTGCCCCAGCGGGTGTCGAGGTCGCCGTCCACCGCGAAGGCGGGCAGGCCGTATTCGGTGGTGGGAGCGGAGGCGGTTTTCCCGAGGGCGAGGTTCACGCCCTGGGCGCGAGCGGGCGTGGCGGTGAAGGCGGCGCAGGCCAGCGTGGCGAGGCCGAGAACGGAACGGAGGGCGGAGGCGAGGCGCGGCCGCTGCGGGCGGCGCCGGGCCGGGGCGTCCGCCCGGGGGGCGGCGCACGGCGAAGAGGTGAAGGGAGCGAAGTGCATGGCTGGATGATGCGGTTGCGGGAGCAGGAACAGACCAATAACCAAACTAGTTTAGTTATTATTCGCCAATATGCGCACTTGTTTGCATGAATTTGCAATCTAGTTTATTCCAAAAAACCGTAAAACTCCACGCCGCCCGATGGGAGCGGTGCATTGCTGAACCGCCGGATCGCGGCCAAAACTGGTTTGCATTCGCGCGGGGTCGCGGGGGTAATTCGCCCGATGCCCAAGATACGCAAGACCGGCGGACGTCCGGCGGGTCAGGAATTTCTTTACCTCAAACTGGTGAAGGATGTGAAAAACGACATCCTCACCGGCCACTACACGAACGGCCAGCGGCTGCCCTCCTACTCCGATTTTGCCCGCGACTACGGGATCAACCGCCTCACGGTGCGCCGCGCGCTGCAGGAGCTGAAACGCGAGCGGCTGATCCACGCCCTGCCCGCCAAGGGCGTCTATGTCGGCGATGCGCCCGACGCCGTGCGCCACCCCGACGCCCGCGAGCTGCAGGCCTCGGAACGCTGGACCATCGGCATCGTGCCCGATCTGCAGGAATCCGGCATGTTCGGTTTTCAACACTTCGAGATCATCGAGGAGATGCGCCGCCTGCTGCATCTGGACCTGCACAGCCTGCACATCCTGCCGGCCCGCGGTCGCGCGGAGGAGGGCGAGTGGCTCGATTCGCTCCGGCGCGACCAACCGACCGCGCTCGTGCTGATCGGGCGTCCCGCGGACCTCGTGGCGCTCGAACACCTGGCCCGCGAGATCCCGCTGGTCGCGCTGGACCCCCACCCTCGCATCGACTCGCTGACCACGCTGTGCGCGGACGACGAGGCGGGCGGATTCCTGGCCGGACGCCATTTGCAGGAACTCGGCCACACCGACATCGCGGTGGTCGCCGCACCGCCCCAGCCGGTGAGCGCGCTGCGTCTGGCGGGCTTCGAGCGCGCCCTCTCCGCGGGCACCGGCGCCAAGCCCCGGCTGCGCGTCTACAAGGGCAATTTCAGCGCGGACTCGGGCGCGCGCACGGCCGCCGCCATCCTCGCCGAGCCCCGGCGACCGACCGCCGTTTTTTGCCTCAACGACGAGATGGCCTTCGGCTGCCTGCAGGCCCTGGCCGCGGCCGGCGTGCGGGTGCCGGCGGACATCTCCGTGATGGGCTACGACGACGTGCGCATGGCCGGCGTGATGACCCCCTCCCTGACCACGGTGCGGGTGGGCGCGACGGACATCGCCCGCCTGCTGGTGGACGCGATCTCGCGAAAACTGCAGGGCTCCTTCGACAACGAGATCACCTACATCGTGCGCCCCCGGCTGGTGCCCCGCGCCTCGACCGGCGCGCCGGCCGCTGCCCGGCGAGCCGCCAAAAAAAGCGCGTCGTGACCAGGCCACGCGGGGAGCTGCTCCACAGGCTACTCCGCGGTCGTGACCCGGGCGCGCAGGAAGCGGCGCGGCGTCTCCGAGAGCGGCACGGTGTCGCGCACAACGAGCAGTGACGGCGTGTCGGTGAGCGTGATGGTCTCGACGGCAGTCCAGGCGGTCGGCTCGGCGAGATCCTCGCTGGCCTCGACCAGCCAGGCCAGGCCCTCGGCGTCGGGGTCGCGGGCGACGGTGAGCGTCAGATAACGCTCCCCCGACTCTTCGACGACCGCGAGCTGCGGACGGACGGCGTCGCCGTCGGCCGTCACCGGCGAGGAGCCAAGGGCGTATTCAAACAGATTGGACAACCCGTCGCCGTCGAAGTCGGCCGCCGCCAGGGCCTCCGGCTCGCCGGCGAACTCACCGAAGGCGGCGAGACGCCAGGCCTCAAACGCGTCGGGGGTCGGCTCGAGCTGCGCGATCCAGTCGCGCACTAGCGCCTGCAACGCGAGGTCGATGGCGTTACCGGGACGCATCCGGGTGCCGACCTGCGGGTTGTCCGAGCCCAGTTTTTCCATGAGGTAGCTGCGCTCCGGGTGACCGGGGTCGACCAGCATGACGCCCTTGGCCTCGACGCTGATGCGGCCGACAAGTTCGGAGAGGCTGGCACCGGACTGGAGGTCGAGGCCGCCACTGTTGGTGGCGATGTCGTTGTGACAGGCGACGCAGAGCGAGTTGAAGATGGGCTGCACCTGCGCGGCAAAGTCGACGTCCGGCGTGACCGCCTGGCCGGAGAGGTCGTCCTCGCCGTCGGCGCCGTCGTAGAGGCCGACGACGACGTCGCGCCGCAGGGACTCGCCCTCGGCGAGGGTGAAGCTCACGCGGGTGCGGCCGTGGGTGCCGGCCAGCAGTTCGCCGGCGGTGTCGAGGGTGAAGGTGGCGTCGGCCTCGCCGGCGCGGACCGCCACATGGTAGTAGCCGAGCGGGTCGGACAACACCCGGTGCGAGCCGCCATATCCGGATACCGGATACGGGTGCGCGGGATCGCCGCGCGAGACGCCGAGGTCGAGCGCGGCGGGTTGCCCGAGCGTGTCGACGACGCGGCCGGTGACGACGGCCGGGGCGAGACGGTAGGTCGTCTCGATCTCCTGCGCGGTCTCGGAGAGCGAGAGGGCGAAGCCGGCCAGGGCCTCCCCCACCCCGTCGGCGGCGGGTTCGCCCGCGCTGACGACGATGCCGGGGCCGGTGAGGCCGACGTTGACGGTGGCGTCGAACAGGCCGCCCGCCGCGACCGTGAGCGCGTTGCCGTCGTCCCCCACCCCGCCGGCGAAGACGAGCGGAGTGACGCCGTCGGCCTGGTAGAGCCGCAACTCGGTGGCCGCGGCGAGCGGCACGGCGCGGGGGGCGCGCGCGTCGAGCACGGCGCCGTGCAGGCGGAGCTGCGTGAGGTGGACGACGGTGATGGTGGTGGTCTCGGTGGCGGTGAGACCGACGTTGTCGGTGACGGTGAGGGTGACGGTGTAGACGCCGGGCGTGGTGTAGGTGTGTTCGGGGCTGGGCGCGGTCGAGGTGCTGCCGTCGCCGAAGTTCCACGACCAGGCGGCGATGGTGCCGGCAGAGGTGGAGGCGTCGGTGAACTGCACGGTGAGCGGGGCCTCGCCGGAGGGCGCGGAGGTCTCGGCGGAGAACGCGACCGCGGGCGGCTCGCCGCCGACGTAGCGGATGCGGCCGAGGCGGTAGCCGGTGCCGGTGGAGTCGCCCTGGTTGCTGTCCGTGTAATAGAGCGCGCCGTCGGGGCCGTGGGTGAAGCTGACGATGTTGAAGGCGGTGAAGCCGCTCAGGAAGGCGTTGCCGTTGTCCTCGGGGAAGGGGGTGATGACGTCGAGGTTCTCACCGGTGACGCGCCAGCGGCGGACTTCCTTGCGGTCGTTGCCGCCGTAGCGGGCGTTGTAGATCACGGGGCCGTCGGGCGCAAAGGGGCCGCCGCGCAGAAAGGCGATGGCGGTGAGCGAGGGCGCGGTGGTGTGCAGGATGGTGCGTTTGCCGTCGGCGGAGTCGGTCAGGAAGAGCGGGTCCCAGCCGCCGTCGGCGCCGATCTCGATGCGGGCGACGCGGTCGGTGCCGTCGCCGTTTTCCGAGATGTAGATGGCGTCGCCGGCCTCGTCGGCGGGGTCGAAGGCGAAGCGGAAGGGGTTGCGAAAACGATGCGCCCAGATGCGCGAGCGCACGGAGTCGGGGTCGCCGTCCCAGTGGGGATTGTCGGGCACGCCCTGTCCGGTGGAGGTGTCGATGCGCAGGAGTTTGCCGGCGTAGAGATCGAGGTCGCCGACGATGTAGCGGTCGCCGTCGTCGCCGAGCGCGACGTAGAGGCGGTAGGGATCGCCGGGGCGGAAGTGGATGTCGCCGGCCTTGTGCACGGGGTTGGCGTTGGGCAGGCCGGAGAGCAGGATAAGCTCGGAGCCGGGCTCGACGGCGTCGAAGGTGGCGTTGGCGGTGAGGCGCACGATGCGCTGATCGGTATCCGTCGAGTAGAGGATGAAGAGGTGGCGGTTGTTGGCGAAGTCGGGGTCGAGCGCGAGGCCGAGCAGGCCGCGTTCGGCGTCGGCGTTGACGAGGGCAACGTAGTCGGCGAACACGACCGGCGGCAGGAAGGGGCCGCTGTTGGCCCCGATGATTTGTTTGGGCATGGTCGGGCCCTCGAAGCTGACCTCGAGCGACTGGCCGCCGCCGGCCTCGATGTAGTCGACCGTGATGGCGTGGGAACCGGCGGCGAGCGTGATGGTGCCGCTTTCCTCGACGTTGCCGTGCAGGCCGTCGTTGTCCACGACGAGGGTGCCGTTGATGTGGAGCAGGCTGCCGTCGTCGGAGCGGGTGTAGAAGGTGTAGGTGCCGGCCGTGGGGAGGTTGAGCGTGCCGGTGTAGCGCAGGCCGTAGTTGTCGGCGCGGCTGCCGGGGACCTCGGCGGTCATGGTCGTCACGGT
The DNA here is from genome assembly GCA_043815125.1 of Verrucomicrobiota bacterium. Taxonomy (GTDB): domain Bacteria; phylum Verrucomicrobiota; class Verrucomicrobiia; order Opitutales; family Opitutaceae; genus JAUWBF01. The sequence goes on along the minus strand of JBDRJH010000198.1, from coordinate 3,769 downwards.
GCCGGTGCCCAGCGGGGTGAGCGCGGAGAAGTCGGGGACCTGCGTCCAGGTGCCCTCGAAGTATTGATAGGCGAACGAAAGCGGCTCGGCGTCGGTGTTGGGTTTGAAGAGCAAGATGCGGCCCTGTTTCTCGGTGACGAACAGGCGGTCCTCGTGGTCAAAGGCCATCGAGATCATGCCGTTGCCCTGGTAAATATCCTCCTCGATGAAACCGGGGACGGAAAAGGTCTGCGCGGAGACGGCGCCGGCGCCGGCGAGCACCGCCAACGGAATGAGGAATCGGGGGAGGATCATGGTGGAAAAAAAAGGTGGCCGCAAAAGGTCCGGAACCGGTGTGTTCTGTGGATGGTTCCGGACCTTTCGCGGCGATTAATCAGCGGACTTCAAAGGACCACAAAGAGTAGCCCCAGGGTGTGCCGCGGTCCACTCCGCGCATGCGAACATAACGATAACTGCCGGACACCGCGTGGAAGTCCGTGCCGCCGTCGCCCGCCGTCTCCACGGCGAGCGAGGTCCACGAGCCGCCGGTGTCGTTCGTGCCCTCAAGCACGTAGGACGAGCCGTAGGCCGTTTCCCAGACGAGGGTGACGGAGCTCAGGGTCTTGGCCGAACCGAGGTCGACGTAGATCGACTCGTCGTCCTCCGCGTCGCTGGCCCAGCGGGTGGCGGGGTTGCCATCGGTGACGTTGGTGGCCACGAAGGCACCCTCGACCGAGGTCGCGAACGCGGTCTTGCCCAGCGCCAGATCCATGCCGGACGGGGCCTCGGCATACACCTCGAACTCCCAGAGCGAGTAACCCCAGGGCGTGCCGCGGGCGTCGCCGACCAGACGCACGTAACGCGCGCTGACCGCATAGGCGTGGCTGTCCTCGCCGCCGTCGCCTGCCGTCTCGGTGACGACCGTGGTCCAGGCATCGCCGGTCGTATTGCGAACCTGGATACGGTAGGCGCTGCCGTAGGCGGTTTCCCACGAGAGGTCGAAGCGGTGGATGTTCACCACCTCGCCGAGGTCGACCTCGATCGATTCGCCGTCGGCCGCGTCGCTGGCCCAGCGGGTGCCGGCGGAGCCGTCGAAGGCGTTGGCCGCCACGAACCCGCCCTCATACGAGGAGGAGGTGGCGGTCTTGCCGAGGGCGACGTTGATCAGCTCGGGCTCCTCGGCGGAGCCGCCCTCGATCACGGTGACCGCGGTCGAGCCGTCCACGCCGCCGAAGGCGCCGGTGACGGTGAAGGGGCCGCCCTCGGTGGTGGCGGTGAAGACGCCCGCACCGTCGATGGTGCCGCCGCCGGTCACGCTCCACGAGGTCGCCGCGACCGGACCGCCGCGACCGGCGGTGTCGAAGGCGTAGGCCTGGTAGGCGAGGGTCTGACCGTTGACGACCGTGGCTCCGGCCGGGTTGAGGCGGACGACGTCGGTGGTCACCGCGTCGCCGCCCAGCCAGCCGTAAACCTCGAGTTCAAAGATCGAGAAACCGTAGCCGGTGCCGCGGGTCAGGCAGTTGATGCGGACGTAGCGGCCGGCGCCGGAGACGGCGAGATCGTCGTCGGCCGGGGAGTTTTTCGCGACCTCGACGAGCGTGGTCCAGGGACCGGACGGGGAGTCCGCCACCTGCACCTCGTAGGTGGCGGCGTAGGCCGGCTCCCAGTCGATGAAGACGCGGGTCAACTCGTGACGCGCGCCGAGATCGACGGCGAGCCACTGGTTGTCCGCGAAGTCGCTTTCCCAGCGGGTGGCGGGGTCGCCGTCCACCGCGTTGGCGGCGGTGTGCACGACGCTCGAGGTGCTGTAGGTCGTGTCGCCGCCGAGGGCGAGGTTGCCCGGGTCGGCCTGCACGGCGACGACGGCGGTGCCGGTGCGACCGCCGGCGCTGGCGGTCACGTGGCCGGTGCCGACGCCGTCGTCGGTGAAGACGCCGGCCGAGTCGATCGAGGCCCCGGGCACGGTGGTGCTCCAGGTGACGGCACCGGGCGCGGTGGGGTCGCCATACTGGTCGAGACCGCCGGCGGCGAAGGTGACCGGCATGCCGGCGACCACGCGGGTGAAGCCCGGGGTCACGGACAGGTTGGTCAACACCGGCGCGGGGCCGACGCGGAACTCGTAGTCGCGGGTCTCGCCGCCGCTGGAGACCGTCACGGTGACGGGGTCGGCGTTGGTCGTGGCGGTGAACAGGCCCGAGGCGTTGATCGTGCCGCCGCCGCCGGCGACGGACCAGCTCACGGCGCCGAGCGGGAACGTGGCGCCGTATTGGTCGAAGCCGGTGACGCCGAACTGCACGGTCTGGCCGGGCTGGATGGTGGTGGCCGGGTTGGACGCGGAGATCACGAGTTGGTCGAGCGTCTGGTCGAGGCCGTGGTTCACCAGCGTGCGGGCGGGCACGGGGAAGCTGCCCACGCTCGCGCCGGTGGCGGAGTCATACACCGTGACGGTCTGCTGCGTCGTCGAGGGATTGTAGACGACGTAGCTGTAGGCGTTCGTATCCGGATCCTGATACACCTGACTGGTCGGCACGCCGGTGTGGCGGCTCGTCACGGGAACGCCGAGGCCGCGCTGGCTGTAGGCCTGGTAGTAAACGACGCCCGCCATGGACCGGCCCTTGGCGACGGCGCTGTCGCGATCCCAGAGCTCGGCGTGGACGTCGGCGTAGAAGTCGGGGTCGTATTGGGCGGCGAAGCCCAGCACGACGTTGCCCAGACCGTCGCCCATGAGGTCGTAAACGTCGGCCGCCTGCTGCGTCTCGGAGGAGTCGTAGCCGCGCACGTCGTAGGAGTAGATGTCGAGCATGCTTTGCGCGTCGGGCACGTAGTTGACGCCCAGATACTGCCACACGTTCCAGGTCACGGGCTCCTCGAAGGGCGTGGCCGGGTTGGCGTCAGGCGGGACGAGCGACGCGGGCAGCGTGGCCGGCGTCCAGTGCGAGGCAGGGAACGCGAGGGTGCCATCGCCGTTGACCGTGAAGTAGAGCGAACCCGCGACCGGATCGTAGAACGGATTGGAGGTGTTCAACGCGCCGACGTAGCCGGGATTGTGCAGGTAGGCGTTGCGAATGGCGTTGGTGATGTCGGCGATCGCGGCCTCGCGATTGAGGGCGTTGTCGGCGATGCCATACCAGCTTTGGCGCGCCTCCCAGAGGGCGTAGCGACTGCCGCCGGCGATGCCGCCGAGCAGGGTGATCGGACGGTCTTCGATCATGTCCGCCATGAGATCCGTGGAGAACGCGCGATCCCAGCCGAGGTAACCCAGGTGGGTGGCGGCGGGCAGCCATTGGATGCCATACATCCAGGCGGGGTCGCCGGAGAAGTAGGTCGCGTAGGCCTGGCCGCTGTCGAACAGAATGCCGGTCGAACTGTGCCCGTAGGCTTCGGGCAGGATGTCGCCGTGGACGTCGAGCCAGTATTCGCGCACCGCGGCGCGTTCCATGACGTAGCCCATGGCGCCGGCGTCGCGCATCGCGTCGTTGTTCAACGCGGAGCCGAGCATGAAGAGGCCGGCCCAGGACTGGATGGCCTCGGAGCTGGACTCCTGGTTGTTGCCGCCCGGCGAGCTGAAGCCGCCCGCGTAGGAGTGGCCGCCCCAGAGATCGAACGTGCGCATGAACGGGAAGTTCAGGTCGGCGCGATCCCAGTTGGCGTATTGCTTGGCGACGAGCGTGGCCATCGGGCCGAAGTCGGCCGCGAAGTCCGGATCCTCGAACGCGAGCAGACCGGCCGAGCGCGTGAAGTAGCCGTAGTGGAAGTGGTGATCCACGAATTCGTGCGAGCCGTAGGAATC
>JBDRJH010000197.1:0-20652 GCA_043815125.1 Verrucomicrobiota bacterium | reverse complement strand
GACTTTGAGTTCGACCTGAGCGAGCTGAAGATCGGCACGCGCTCGGCCAAGGGCGTCACCGTCACCAAGTATCCGGTCCGCACCATCACCCGCGCGGGCTGAGCGCGGCGTGTCCGCGGCTCAGGTCTGGTCCACGGCCGGCGGGGGCAGGATGCTCTCGATCTTGAGGGTCAGCTCATCGATCGAAAACGGCTTTTCCAGCGTGCCGTGCGCGCCGAGCCGCGCGGCGAGTTCGAGGTAGGGCATGGCGTTGCGGGCCTGGTGTCCGCCCGACATCGCGAGGATGCGGACGTCCGGATACTGTTTGCGCACCATCATGATCGTCTCGATGCCCTCCTGGTCGGGCATCACCAGATCCGTGATGACCAGATCGACCGGGTGCTGCGCCATAACCTTGAGCCCCACCGCGCCGTCCTGCGCGCCATGGGTGAGATGACCCTGTTCCTGCAGGGCTCGGCACAGCATCACCCGCAGTTCCTCGTGATCGTCGATGATCAAAACGCGAAGTCGGGTTGTTTTGTCCATGGCAAGCAGGTGGGGAAATGGCGTTCGTCCGGACAGGGCGCCCGGGCACCGCCCCGGAAGGCGGAAGATTGGCACAGTGATGCATCGCATTGCGCACAATGCAAGCGACGCACGCTGAGGACGAATCCCTAGTGGCTGGGCGCAATACTCCCGCTGACAATATGTTAGCCCGTCGGAAAAACGGACTTTACCGAGTGTTTACCGCCGCCGCCATGCGTCGCAGGGCCTCGGCGAGGGTGGCGCGCGGGCAGCCGAGGTTGATGCGCACATGGTGGCCGGGTTTGGAGCCGAAGAAGCGGCCGTCGCTCAGGCCGACGCCGTGCTCCTCGAAGCGGGCGATCGGGTCGTCCCAGCCGAGGTCGGCGACGTTGAGCCACGCGAGGTAGGTGGCCTCCAGCGGTGCCTCCAGGCGGATCTGCGGCAGCTCGCGGGCGAGAAAATCCAGCAGGAAGTCGCGGTTGCCGCGCAGGACCTCGAGCAGCTCCTGGCGCCAGGGCTCACCGTGACGATAGGCGGCCTCGCAGGCGGTGAAGCCCAGGCAGGTGACCTCCGCGACGATGCCGGCGGTGGCGCGCACAAACGTCGCGCGCAGGCCGGCGTCCGGGATGATGGCGAACGACGTGCCCAGGCCGGGCACGTTGTAGGTCTTGCTCGGCGCCATCAGCGTGAGCGTGCGCGCGGCGTGTTCCGGAGCGACCAGCGCGGTCGGCAGGTGCGGCCGCGACGGGTCCAGGATGAGGTCGCAGTGGATCTCGTCGGAGCAGAGCACGAGGTCGTGGCGCGCGCAAAAATCGGCCAGACGCACGAGCTCCTCGCGACGCCAGACGCGGCCGAGCGGGTTGTGCGGATTGCACAGGAAGAAGAGCTTGGTCTTCGGCGTGATTGCCGCCTCCAGCGCGTCCCAGTCGACGGTCCAGCGGCCGTCCTTCAGCACGAAGTCCACGGTGACGGAGACGCGGCCGGAGTTCTTTGGCGCGGTCATGAACGGCGGATAGACGGGGGTGAGCGTGAGCACCTCCTCGCCGGGTTGGGCGAAGGCCTGGGCGGTGACGTTGAGGCCGCAGACCAGGCCGGGCAGCCAGACGATCCAGGCCGGGTCGATGGTCCAGCCGTAGCGGTTGGCGCAGGCCTCGACGATGGCGTCGACGGTCGACTTCACCGGGCGGGCGTAGCCGAAGATGCCGTGGTCGATGCGTGTGTGGAGCGCGTCGAGGATGGCCGGTGAGGATTTGAAATCCATGTCCGCGACCCACAGGGGCAGGATGTCGCGGCCGGCGTATTTCTGCCATTTCTGCGAATCGGTGCCGTGGCGTTGCGGGATGGTCTCGAAGTCGAACTGCATAAGCGGGCAGTCCAATCGGGAGCAGCGTCGGTCGCAAGCCTGCGGCGCGGTTGGCGTCTTCGAAGGGTAAACCACGAAGATCACGAAGATTCACGAAGCCGGGAAGCGACGTGGATTTATTAACCGCAAAAGGCGCAAAAATTCGCAAAAACCTGATCGGAAATTTTGCGAGTTTTTGCGCCTTTTGCGGTTCGCCCATTCCGGGCCCGACTTCGTGAATCTTCGTGCCCTTCGTGGTTAAAAAATGCCGTGGTCGTTACTTCGAGCGGTCGACGAGACAACGGATGACCAAGGCGGTCCAGCCGGTCTGATGGTCGGCGCCGAGCCCGCGGCCGGTGTCGCCGTGGAAGTATTCGTGGAAGAGCAGCAGGTCTTTGAAGTGCGGGTCCTTGGCGTAACGCGGGTCGTCGCCGTGGCAGGGGCGGCGGCCGTTTTCGTCGGGCAGGAAGATGCGGCCGAGGCGGCGCTCGATCTCGAGGGCGGCCTCGCGCAACGTGGCCTGCTGCCCGGAGCCGGTGGGCAGCTCGACCTGCAGCGCGTCGCCGAAGAATTCGTGGTAACGCTCCAGTGCCTCGACGAGCAGGTAGTTGATCGGAAACCAGATGGGTCCGCGCCAGTTGGAGTTGCCGCCGAAGAGGTAGGTGTTGCTCTCGCCGGGGGTGTATTCGAGGCGCAGCTCCTGACCGTCGGCGCGGAAGACGAAGGGGTGTTGCTCGTGGTATTTGGACAGGCTGCGCAGGCCGTGCGGCGAAAGGAACTCGCCCTCGTCGAGCAGGTAGCCGAGCACGCGCACAAGGCGTTCCTTCGGCGCGACGGCGAGCAGCACGTGCTTCTGGTCGAGCGGGCAGGCGTCGCCGCACGCGGAGATGTGCCGGGCGAGCCCGGGGCGGTGGCGCAGGAACCAGTCGTAGCGTTTGCGAAAGCCGGGCAGGCGCTCGATGTGCTCGCGCGGCACGACCTCGACGGCGATGAGCGGCAGCAGGCCGACCAGCGAGCGGGTCTTCAACGACACGGAGTGCGTGCCGTAGTCGATCTGGTCGTAATAAAAACCGTCCTCGCGGTCCCACAGTCCGTAGCCGCCGACGTGGTTCATCGCGTCGACGATCTGCACGAAGTGCTCGAAGAACTTCGACGCCATGTCCTCGTAGGCGGGCTGCACGTGGCCGTCGTGCCAGGCGAGTTCGAGCGCGATGGCGAACATGGTGTGCGCGTAGAAGGCCATCCAAGCGGTGCCGTCGGCCTGCCGCAGCGAGCCGCCGCCGGGGATGGGTTTGCCGCGGTCGAAGACGCCGATGTTGTCGAGCCCGAGGAAGCCGCCGGAGAAGAGGTTGTGGCCCTCGGCGTCCTTGCGGTTGACCCACCAGGTGAAGTTGAGGAGCAGCTTTTGGAACACGCCCTCGAGGAAGGCGCGGTCGCGGTGGCCGCGCTTGCCGGCGATCTTGTAGACGCGCCACGCGGCCCAGGCGTGCACGGGCGGGTTGACGTCGCCGAACGCGAACTCGTAGGCGGGGATCTGGCCGTTGGGATGCATATACCACTCGCGCAACAGGAGCGTGAGCTGGTCCTTGGCGAAGTCGGCGTCGACGTGCGCCAGCGGGATCATGTGGAAGGCGAGGTCCCAGGCGGCGAACCACGGGTATTCCCACTTGTCCGGCATCGAGAGCACGTTGCGGATGTGCACGTGGCGCCACTCGCGGTTGCGGCCTTCGAGGCGCTGGTGCGGGGGCGGCGGCTGCGTGGGATCGCCGTCGAGCCAGCGCTCGACGACGTAGTGGTAAAACTGCTTCGACCACAGCAGGCCGGCATGCGCCTGGCGGACGACGTTGCGCGCCTCCGGCGTGGTGCGCGGCGGGATGACCGTGGCGTAGAATTCGTCGGCCTCGGCCTTCGCGCGATCAAGGACGCGGCGGAAGTCTTTGCCGAACCCGACCGGCTTGCCGGTGGCGGGCAACAGGAGTTGCAGATCGACCGTGCGGCTCTCGCCCGCGCCGATCTCCAGCGCGTAGTGCAGGGCGGCCTTGGTGCCGGAGCGCGCGGGGTTGACCGCGCCGTGCTCGCTGTTGACCACATGCCGGTGGAAGGCGTCCTTCACGAAGGGGGTGGGGTTGGGCGCGTCCCAAAGGCGCCGGCGGTTGGTCTCGTTGTCGGTGAAGAGCGGCTCGGGCGCGGCGCCGTCGTCGGCCGGCGCGTAGTGCAGCTCGATGTCGCCGAGGGTGGGGTGGTGGCCGTCGATGCGGCGGGCGGCGCCGCGCGGGTGGTGGAGCGAGGGTTTTTCCGACGTGTCCTCGAGGTCGTCGCCCCAGCTCCAGGTGTTGCGGAAAAACAGCTGCGGCAACAGATGCAGAGTGGCCGCGTCGGGCCCGCGGTTGGAGACCGTCAGGCGGATCAGCAGGTGGTCGGGGCCCTGCTTGGCGACGGTCAGGCGCACGTCGAAGTAGCGGCTCTCGTTGAACACTCCCGTGTCGGCCAGCTCGAACTCGGGATCGTCGAGACCGCGGCGGGCGTTCTCGGCGACGAGGCGCTCGTAGGGGAACTCGGCCTGCGGGTATTTGTAGAGGGCCTCCATCCACGAGTGGGTGGGGGTGGAGTCGAGATAGTAGTGCAGTTCCTTGAGGTCCTCGCCGTGGTTGCCCTGCGGGCCGGTGAGGCCGAACAGGCGCTCCTTCAGGATGGGGTCGCGGCCGTTCCACAGCGCGACCGAGAAGCACAGGCGGCACTCGCGGTCGCAGAAGCCGAGCAGGCCGTCCTCGCCCCAACGGTAGGCGCGGCTGCGGGCGTGCTCGTGCGGGAAAAAATCCCAGGCCTCGCCGCCGGGCGAGTAGTCCTCGCGCACAGTGGCCCACTGGCGTTCGGAGAGGTAGGGGCCCCAGCGCTTCCAGTTTCCGGTGCGCTCGCGCGACTCGGCGAGGCGACGGTGTTCCGGGGTGGTGGCGGGCGCGTTCTTTTTCCTCGGAAAGGTGTTCATGCGTTCGTGCCGACGGTGGCGGCGCGGCGCGGTGGGGGCGAGAACGGGTTGCGGGAAAATTTTGCGCGCCGGGTGTGACAGGACCGGGCGGTTTTTCACGGCGGGCGCGGACGTCGTTTTCCCAAGTCGCTGGACCGCCGGGGATTTTACGCGCGGGTCACGCTGGCACCCGGGATGCGACAGGGGAGGGCGTTCGCAAACCCAACCTTAACCCAGGAGACCCACATCATGAGACTCGTCCGTTATTCGTATCCAAGCCACCGTTACGCCGCCCCCGCCGCCCGCAGTCCGTGGGCCGGCCTCGAGGGCGAGATCGACCGCCTGTTCGAGGGCACCCTGCGCTCGTTGGCGGATCTGCCGGCCTCCGGCCGCTTCCCCGTCGACATCCACGAGGACAAGGAAAACACCTACGTCCGCGCGGAGCTGCCGGGCTTCAAACGCGACAACATCCAGGTCGAGCTGGTCGACGGCTACCTGACGCTCAGCGCCACCCGCGGCGAATCCGCCGAGGGCCGCGGCGATTCGGTCAGCGTCAGCCGCTCGGTCATCGTGCCCGACGACAAGGTCGCCGCCGACCGCATCTCGGCCGCCTATGCCGACGGCGTGCTCACCGTCACGCTGCCGCACCGCGAGGAGGCCAAGCCGCGCAAGGTCACCGTGGCCGTCAAGTGAGCGCGGCCCGTCGATTGTATCCATAAACCAACCACAAAAATCCACAGGAGGAAAACCGCCATGTCATTGTTCACTTCACTGGTCCCCGCCTTCGCCCGCCAGACCCCGGCCCGCGCCGGGTCGGACGGGGCCGATGTCGAAACCGTCCGCCCGCGGCATGAGATCCGCGAGACCGACGACGCCTTCGGGCTTACCGTCTACCTGCCGGGCGTGGCCCGGGAGAACCTTGAGCTGACCGCCGAGGACGGAGAGATCCGCGTCTTTGGCCGTCGTTCCTGGAAGCAGCCGGAGGGCTGGACGCAACTGCACCGGGAGACGTCCGACGCGGCGTTCGAGTTGATCTTGTCGCACGAGCACGCGGTCAACATCGACGCCATCCACGCCGAGCTGAGCGACGGGGTGCTGCGCGTCTCGTTGCCCAAGGCCGAGGCGATCAAGCCCCGCAAGATCGCCGTGTCCTGAGGGAGCCCGTTTCGCATCGTTGAGCCCACGGGGCCGTTTCCGCCTTCCGGCGGGGACGGCCCCTTTTTCGTGCGAGCTGTTGGTCACTTATCAAGTGACCAACGGCTCCGGGGCGCCGGCGCGTTTACTCGTCGAAGCGGACGAGGTCGTTCTCGGCGATGAGCGTGCGCACCAGCCCGACGTAGTCGGAGCCGAGTTCGGAGTAGCGCGCGAGGCCGCCGGCCAGGGCGGGGCCGGTGACGGGCTGGCCGCCCGCGCGCAGTTCGGCGCGCACCCGGCGCAGGGCGCGGTAGCGGGGGTGGGTGTTGAGGTTGTGCACGTAGGCGCGGACGGAGGCGGTCGGGTCGGGATAGGCGGCGACCTCGAAACGGGCGCCCGGCGGACGCCTGGCGGGCACGATGCCGCAGCCGGGTTGGTAACAGCGCAGGCCGAAGAGACTGTTGCCTTGCCGGGCGAAGCGCGAGGTGCCCCAGCCGGATTCGATGGCGGCCTGCGCGAGGATCAGCGACGGCGGCACGGTGTCGACGCGGCTGAGCAGGCGGGCGAGCAGCACGCGGTCGATCTCGTCGGCGGGCCCCACGCCGTGGCGGGCCGCGGTGGTCCGCACAAAGTCTCGCCGGGGGAGGGCCGGGGTTTCGCGGTTGGCGAGGGTTTCGTCGATGGCGAGCAGCCGCTTGCGGGTGTTGGTCTGCTCGGCGTTTACCTGGCGGGCGAGCGGGGCGAGGTAATTAAAAAAGGCGGCCTTGCGTTCGGAGGTGTCCGTGATCGCGGTGAAGTCCGGCAGCCGTTCGCGCACGGGGCGCCGGTGCACGACGCCCAGGGTGATCGCGGTGGCGACGGCGACGATGGTCGCGGGCCGCCACCAACGGGAGGCGGTCTGGCGCCAGGAGGCGCGACGGTCCGCCGGGGGCGCGGCGGGCCGATGGGGGGCGGGGTTCACGAACCGGTTTTTTTCAGGTGGAGGAAGCGTTTTCCTCCGGCCCAGTATTCGATGTAGTTGGCGGTTGTCTGCACACGGTCGGACCAGACGCCCGGGCTGCGGCCGGTGGAGTTTTCCAGCGCCACGAGGACTTCGTCGCCAGTGAACCACTTGCGGTAGCCGGCGTCCTTTTGCATGGAGATTTTGATGGTCACCTGGGTGTCGGTTTTGCCGGGTTGGAACATCAGGAAGACGTCGCCCTTTTCGTCGACCTTAACGCCGGCCAGCAGTTCGGCGTCGTAGACCAAGGCCTCATACGGGCCGAACTTTTGAGTCGTCGCCTCGGCGGCGGGGGCGGCTCCGGCGGGTTCGTCGGCGAGGGCAGGCGGCGTGGCGGCGGACAGGCCGGCAATGATCAACGCGAGAATCGGGCGGCGAAAGTGCATGGGGTTCACTCTGCCGGCGGGGCCCGCGGAGGCAAGCGCGGGGAGGCCGGCCGCCGGTCGGGGTTGCGTCCGGGCGGCGCGGGGGTTTGGGTGGGCGTTTGTTTTTGCGACCATGGATACCTTGCTGACTCGTTTGACGGATACGTTCACCTCCAGCGGCCTCGACGCGGTGAGCGCCGACCTGCTGGCCCGCGGTCTGGCACTGGCCGGCCTCGTGGTGCTCGCCTGGGCGTTCAACTTCATCGCCAAGCAGGTGCTGCTGCGGGTGGTCACCGCGATCATCCAGCGCAGCTCGGCCAAGTGGGACGACGCGCTGGTGGAGTCGGGCTTCTTCTCGCGCATCTCGCACATCGCGCCCGCGCTGGTCATCAATTTCTTCGGTGACGACGTGCTCGGCCGGTCGCCCGAGGTGCTCAAAGCCGTCAACACCTTCGTCAACATCTACCTCATCATCATCATGGTGATGGTGCTCATGGCTTTCCTTGGCGCGTTGGAAAAGCTGTTCAACCGCAGCGCCTACGGGGCCAAGGTGCCGATCAAGGGCTTTGCGCAGGCAATCAAGCTCGTGATGGTGCTCATGGGCCTGGTCTTTGTGCTCTCGCAGGTGCTGGGACGCTCGCCGCTGTATTTCCTTTCGGGCCTCGGCGCGGTCATGGCGGTGCTGCTGCTGGTGTTCAAGGACGCCATCCTCGGCTTCGTCGCGGGCATCCAGATCTCGGTCAACCAGCTCGTGCGTGTCGGCGACTGGATCGAGATGCCCAAGGCCGGCGCCGACGGCGACGTGATCGACGTCGCCCTCACCACCGTGAAGGTCCGCAACTGGGACAAGACCATCACCACCATCCCCACCTACGCGCTCATCTCCGAGTCGTTCAAGAACTGGCGCGGGATGCAGGAAATGGGCGGGCGCCGGATCAAGCGCGCCCTCCTCATCGACATGTCCACGATCAGGTTCGCCGACGAGGACCAGCTGCACCGCTGGGAGCAAATCCGCCTGCTCAAGCCCTACCTGACCGAAAAGCTCAAGGAAATCGCCGAGGAAAACCGACGCCGCGACGACGACCTCGGCGTGCTCGGCAACGGTCGCCGCCTCACCAACCTCGGCACCTTCCGCGCCTACTGCGTCGCCTACCTCAAGGCCAACCCCCGTATCCATCAGGACATGACGTTTCTGGTGCGGCAGCTCCAGCCCACCGAGCACGGCCTGCCGCTGGAGATTTACGTCTTCACCAACGACACCCGCTGGGCCGTGTATGAGGGCATTCAGGCCGACATCTTCGACCATCTGCTGGCCGTGATCGACCAGTTCGGGCTGGCCGTTTTCCAACAGCCTGCCGGGCGCGACCTGCGCGGCCTGGTCACCCCGTCCGACGGCGGCCTGAAAACAAATTCTTAAAAACCGGCGTGAAGTTTCCGCCCGGGCGCGCATAGGTTGATTCCTCGCCATGGAAGAACCTCCCCCTACCAGCGCCGCCGCCGCGCCCGTTTCCAACTGGGCGCTTGTCCGGCGGCTCTTCGGCCTGGCCTGGCGCTACCGCCTGCGCTGCATCCAGGTGCTCGCCCTGCAGCTGGTCCTGCTGACCCTCGGCCTGACCGGCCTCTCGCTGACCGGCCTGGGCATCGACTACATCCGGCACGTCATGGACCCGGAGGTGCCGCTCCCGGAGATGCGTTTCCTGCCCTCGCTGCCGCCCGGTGGCGAGCCCATCCTCGTGCTGCTGGCCATCGCCGGCGGGATCCTCGGCTTCGCCGTGCTGCGCGCCCTGCTCAACTACGCCTACACGCTCTCGATCAACATCCTCGTGCAAAAACACCTGGTGGTCGACCTGCGCGGCGAGGTCTACGACAAGCTCCAGCGGCTCAGCTTCCGTTTCTTCGACGCCAACTCCACCGGCTCGATCATCACCCGCGTGACCGGCGACGTGCAGGCCGTGCGCATGTTTGTCGACCAGGTCATGATCCAGTGCGTCATCATGGTCATCTCGCTGACGGTCTACATCGTCTTCATGTCGAGCCTCAGCCCCTCCCTAACGGTCGCCTGCCTCGCCACCACGCCCGTGCTCGCGATCATGTCGACCGTATTCTCAAGACGGATACAGCCGCGCTACGCGCAGAGCCGAAAGCTGATCGACCGCATGGTCCAGCACTTCGCCGAGAGCGTGCAGGGCATGCAGGTCACCAAGGCCTTCGGTCGCGAGGATGAGGACCGCGCCGCCTTCGAGGTGAAGAACGCCGCCGTGCTGGAGCAACAGCGCGGGATATTCTGGCGCATCAGCCTGTTCTCGCCGGCGGTCGGCCTGTTGACCCGCGTCAACATCGTCATCCTGCTCGGTTTCGGCGGTCTGCAGGTCATGCGCGGCGAACTCGCCCTCGGCACCGGCCTGGTGATCTTCGCCGGCCTGCTCGAACAGTTCTCCGGCCAGGTCAACCAGGTGGCCACCCTCGTCAACAGCGTGCAACAGTCGCTGATCGGCGCACGCCGCGTGTTCGAGATCCTCGACGCGCCCGTCGAGGTGCGCAACGCCCCCGACGCCATCCGCCGTCCGCGACTGGAGGGCCGCGTCACCTTTGAGAACGTCAGCTTCGCCCACCGGTCCGGCGATCCCGTGGTGCGCGAAGTCGATCTCGACGTCGCCCCCGGCGCCTGCGTCGCCATCCTCGGCGCCACCGGTGCGGGCAAGAGCTCCCTGATGAGCCTGATCCCGCGGTTCTTCGACCCCCAGCAGGGTCGGGTGCTGATAGACGGCGTTGACGTGCGCCAGCTGCACCTCGACGACCTCCGCCACGGCATCGGTCTGGTCTTCCAGGAAAGCTTTCTCTTCTCCAACACCGTCGCCGCCAACATCGCCTTCGGCCACCCTGACGCCACCCGAGCGCAAGTCGAGAAAGCCGCGCGCATCGCCTCCGCGCACGACTTCATCATGGCGCTTCCGCAGGGCTACGACACCGTGCTCGGCGAGGGCGGCAACAGCCTCTCCGGCGGCCAGCGGCAACGCCTCGCGCTGGCCCGCGCCATTCTGCTCGAACCGGCGATCCTCCTGCTCGACGACCCCACCGCCGCCATCGACGCGCAGACCGAGCAGGAAATCTTCACCGCACTCGACAACGCCATCGCCGGCCGCACCACCTTCATCGTCGCCCATCGCGTGAGCACCCTGCGCCGCGCCGACCTCATCCTCGTCATGGAAAACGGCCGCATCGTCCAGCGCGGCACCCACGCCGCGCTCCTGCGCACCCCGGGCGCCTACCGCCGCGTCGCCGCTCTCCAGCTGGTCGACGGCCGCGACCTCGCCGCCGACGATAGCGAGACGAAGGGAGGCCCCGCATGAAACCGCCCGCCAACCGCACCCCGTCGCTCACCATCCTGGAAAAACCCGTCTCGGGCGACGACGACACCCACGCCCGTCCGCTCGAGTGGGGCCTGATCCGCCGGCTCTTCGGCTACACCCGCCCGCTCGCCGCCAAGCGCAACTGGCTCATCTTCCTGACGCTCTCGCGCGCCGTGCAACTGCCCATGCTCGCCTGGGCGGTCGGCGTCATCATCGCCGGTCCCGTCGCGCGGGCCGATCACCGCGCGCTGCTCTGGTCGGTCGCCGGCTATGCGCTGCTCGCGCTGGTGACCGAGGGCATGTTCCACTTCCGCCAGCGCTTCGCCCAGGAACTCGGCGAGACCGTGGTCAACCGCCTGCGCAACGAGGTCTTCGCCTGCGTGCAACGCCAGCCGATGGGCTTTTTCCACCGCACCAAGCTCGGCCGCATCATCGGACGCATGACGTCCGACATCGAGGCCCTGCGCGCCGGCATCCAGGACGTGTTCTTCGTCAGCATCGTGCAGGCCGGCCAGATGGTCGCCGCCGCCGCCATGATGGCCTGGACCGACCGGGTCATGTTCCTGGTCGTGCTCGCCATGGCGCCCATTCTCTGGGCCATCAACCGCTACTTCCGAGTCCGCCTCAGTCACTACTCGCGCGCCACCCAGGAGAGCTTCAGCCGCATCACCGCCAACCTCGCCGAGTCGGTCAACGGCATCCGTGTTACCCAGGGCTTCGTGCGCGAGGACGTGAACGCCGGCCTCTTCCGCAGCCTCATCGCCGACCACGCCCGCTACAACATCAGCCTCGCGCGCACCTCCGCCGTGCTCGTGCCGATCCTCGAGCTCAACACCCAGTTCTTCATCTCCGCGCTGCTCATGCTCGGCGGCTGGCGCACCTTTGGCGGCCACATGGAGGTCGGCGACCTCATCACCTTCTTCTTCCTGGCCAACCTCTTTTTCCAACCCATCCAGGTCCTCGCCAACCAATACAACCACGCGCTCATCTCCATGGCCGGTGCCGAGCGCGTCTTCCGGCTGATCGACCTCAAGCCCGACTGGACCGACGCGCCCGACGCCGCCCCGCTGCCCGACCCGCGCACCGCGGAGGGCACCGCGTCGTCCGCCGGCCTGCACGTCGAGTTTCGCGACGTCGGCTTCGCCTACGTCAAGGACACCCCCGTCCTGCGCGGCGTCTCCTTCGAGGCCCGGCCCGGGCAAACCGTCGCGCTCGTCGGCCACACCGGCAGCGGCAAGAGCTCGATCCTCAACCTCGTCACCAAGTTCTACCTGCCCGACTCCGGCGCCGTCCTGCTCGACGGGCACGACGTCCACGCCGTCACCGGCCGCTCGTTGCACCGCCAGATGGGCATGGTCACGCAGCAAAATTTTCTCTTCACCGGCACCGTGCTGGCGAACATCCGCCTCGCCAAACCCGACGCCACCGAGGACGACGTGCGCGCCGCCGCCCGCGCACTTGACTGTCTCGACCTGCTCGAGGCCCTTCCAAACGGCCTGCACACCGAGGTCGGCGAACGCGGCGGCGGCCTCTCGCTCGGCCAGCGCCAGATCGTCTGCTTCACCCGCGCGATGCTCGCCGATCCGCGCCTCGTCATTCTCGACGAGGCCACCAGCTCCATCGACGCGCTCACCGAAGCCCGTCTGCAAACCGCGCTTGCGCGACTGCTCAAGGGGCGGACCAGCCTCGTCGTCGCTCACCGCCTCAGCACCATCCGCCACGCCGACCTCGTGCTCGTGCTCGACCAGGGCGAGGTCGTCGAGCGTGGCACGCACGACGAATTGCTCGCCCTCCGCGGCCACTACGCGGAGCTGCACGCGCAGTTCACCCAGAGCTCCGCGTGAGGCGCCGCGCAAAGCCGCTCCGCGGCGATTGTGCAAGTTCGTAATTTCTCCTCTGAAAACGACCGATTTAAGACGCTCAAAAATCTGTTGCTTTCACTCGCGCGCACTCTAGGACCGACAGTCGATATGGCCAAAAAAACCACCCGTAAGCCTAACGCTGCATTCATGAAGCCCGTTCAGCCTGATGACGTCCTCGCGGCCGTCGTTGGCTCCAAGCCGCTCCCCCGCACCGAGCTCACCAAGAAGCTCTGGGACTACATCAAGAAGAACAAGCTCCAGGATCCGAAGGCCAAGACCGTCATCCTCGCCGACGACAAGCTCAAGGCCGTCTTCAACGGCAAGAAGTCTGTCACCATGTTCGAGATGACCAAGCTGGTCTCCGGTCACGTGAAGGCCTAAGGTCCGACCTCAAAGCATACGCTTGATACCTCAAACCGCCGGGCCCCGCGCCCGGCGGTTTTTTTGTGCTCACATCGGAATGGCTCCCGGAGGCCGCCTGCTTGCAGGCGCGTTTAACGTCGTGCCGTCGGGAACGGTGCTCGCGCCTGCGAGCAGGCGGCCTCCGGGCTTCACCAGCCCAGCTCCAGCTGCGCGTCCGGCTCTGCTTCCGCGTGCGCCGCCTCGGCCAGGCACGCCTCGTCGTCGTTGCGCACGGCGTTGATGCGCGTCGAGACCGGCCGGGCGATCAACCGTCCGGCGGGCGCGGGTTGCAACAACGAGGTCAACGCCGTAGTTGATAAGTCACTACGCGGGTCCAGCCAGGCGTCGTAATCCCCCGGCGCCAGCAGCACGGGCATGCGGTGGTGCACGGGAGCCATCACCGTGTTGGCCGCGGTGGTGACGACCGCGCAGGCGTCGTCCTCCCACAGGCCGCCGAGGCAGAACGGCTCGCCGTCGGGCGCGAGGAACGCCCACGGCCGGCGTGCGCCGACGCCCGCGGTCCACTCGTAGAATGCGGTCGCCGGAATCAGGCAGCGACGCCGGCGGATGGCCTCGCGAAAAGTGGGTTTGTCGGCCGCGGTCTCGGCGCGGGCATTGGTCACCGGACGCGCGTCCGGGCCGGTCCAGGCGGGCGTGAGTCCCCAGTGCAAATCCGTGAGTTCGCGTCCGCCGGCCGCGGCGCGATTACGGATGACCGCAATGCGCACGCCGGGCGGGATGTTGTAGCGCGAGCCCGGCGGCACGTGTTCGCCGACCATGGCCGCGGCTTGCCGGGCGATCTGCGCAAGGTGGGCCTTTTTCAGGGCGAAGCGTCCGCACATGTTGGTTGGGGCCGAGGGTTCAGGCGAAGGCGGCGACCCAGCCGTGCACGGCGGCCGGCACGTCGCGCAGCGAGGCGAGCGGGAAAAAACGTCCGTCGGCGACCGGCGTCGTGTCGACGCGTTCGTGTTGCCAGGTCAGCGGGTAGGGCACGTGGGCGCCGCCGCCGCCGAGTTCGAGCACCGGCAGGATGTCGGACTTGAGCGAGTTGCCGACCATGAAGAACCGGCGCGGCTCGACCGCGTGACGACGCAGGATTTTTGCGTAGGTGTCCGCGTCCTTCTCGGCCACGATCTCCACGTGGCGGAAGCGGTCGGCGAGGCCCGACTTGGCCAGCTTGCGCTGTTGGTCGCGCAGGTCGCCCTTGGTGATGAGGATGAGCGGATGTTTGGCGGCGAGGTCGGCGAGCGTCTCGGGCACGCCGTCGAGCAGCTCCACCGGGTGGGCCAGCATCTCGCGTCCCTGTTGGATGAGTTCGCGGATCTCGTCGGTGCCGATGCGGCCTTCGGTCAACTCGATGGCCGTCTCGATGGCCGAGAGGGTGAAGCTCTTCACGCCGTAGCCGTAGAGTTCGAGGTTGCGCATCTCGGTGGCGAAGAGCACCCGCTCGACCTCGGCGGCATCGTGGTGGTGGCCGAGCAGTTCGCAGAAACGCGCGTGCACGTTCACGAAGATGTTTTCGTTGTGCCAGAGGGTGTCGTCGGCGTCGAAACCGATGGCGATGGCGCTGCTCATGTCTCCCAGTCGATGCCCCGCCCGCTCCTTCCGCAAGTCCCGCCTGCAAACTCCCGGTGAAACAAAGTAACCATAATGGTTACTTTGTCGGAATATAGGCGCGGATTTTATGGGTTTTAAAGAGGAGGAGTGATCTAAAATCAAAGTAACCATTATGGTTACTCGGAGAGATTTACCTCGAGTTGGCCGGAGGCGGCGGGCTTCGGGCTTGCCATCGGGGCGGGGTCGCGTCGCCTTGGCGATTCCGTGTCCGCACCGCTCCGCAGCTTTTATGATTTTTCCAAGGCCGAACTGACCGATCATATCGCGTCGCTCGGCCACCGTCCCGTGCACGCGCGCAACGCCTGGCGCGGCGTCTACCTCGACGGCGCCCGCAACTGGGGCGAGGTGGCCAAGCTGCCGATCTCGCTGCGCACGATCCTCGAGGAAACGGTGTCGCTGGATCTGCTGCCGATCACGCGCGAGACGCACTCGAACGACGGGTTCACCCGCAAATACCTGCTCGGGCTCGCCGACCACCACCGCATCGAGACGGTGCTGATGCGCTACTCGGGCCGCACCACCGCCTGCGTGAGCTCGCAGGTGGGCTGCGCGATGGGCTGCGTGTTTTGCGCGACCGGCCAGATGGGCTATACCCGCCACCTCACCGCGGGCGAAATCGTTTCGCAGGCGCTGCATGTCGACCGGGTGTTGCGCGAGACCTCGGTTGAAAACCCCGCGCTGGCCGAGCCCGATCACGACTCGCCGCACCACCGTCACGAGCGGCTGCGCAACATCGTGTTCATGGGCATGGGCGAGCCGCTGCACAACTACGACACGGTGATGAAGGCTATCGACATCCTGCGCGATCAGGGCGGCCTGTCGCTCGGCGCGAAAAAAATCAGCGTGAGCACGGTCGGGGTCGTCCCCGGCATCATCCGCCTCGCCGACGAAAAGCGTCCGGTGCACCTGGCGGTTTCGCTGCACGGCGCGACCCAGGCGGAGCGCCTGGCGCTGGTGCCGGCGGCCCGGGCCTGGCCGCTGGAGATGCTGATGGACGCCTGCCGCTACTACATCACGAAGATGGACAAGCGGATCTTCTTTGAGTGGACCCTGATCGAGGGCAAAAACGACGGTGCCGATCAGGCGCACGCGGTGGGCTCGCTGCTCAAGGGCATGCAGGCGCAGGTCAACCTGATCCCGCTCAATCCGACCAACGGCTACGACGGAGCGCCCAGCGGCGGCGAGTCGGCGCGCCAGTTCCAGGACATCCTCGCGACCTACGACCTGCCGAGCACGGTGCGTCAGCGGCGTGGCATCGACATCGCCGCCGGCTGCGGGCAGCTGGCGGTGGCGGAGCGGTAGGTGGTCCTGGCGGTTGAACCGCCTAGAACCGGCGGACGAAGCGATTGCCGGCCAGATCGGTGAAGATGAGCTGGCCGTTTTCAGTGCCCGCGAAGCTGATGTCGGGCGGCAGAATGACGTCGCCGACGTGGTAAATCTTGCCGTTGGCCATGACGCGCGGCTGCTCGCCCGGGAGGACGGCGCTGATGCTGAGCTGGCGCACGGCCGACTCGTTGCGCGTCATGCGCGCCAAGGCCGCGGCGGGCGTGGTCGGTTGGCCGGCGACCGGAGCGGTGACCGACCCGGTCGGGCCGGGGCTGATCCCGACCTGCCCGGCCTCGGCGTGCGCGGCGGCGATGATGTCCGCGGGCTCTTCGACTTGTTTGGACAACCAGTAAACCGTGCCGGCGGTGCCAATGCTCAAGGCCAGCACAATCCCCCAGATGATGTTGGTGGAGAAACGCTTGGGGATGACCGCTCCGGGAATCGGGCGACCGGGGACGGCACCGACCATGAATGGTGCCTGGGTGACGGGGCGCTCCTTGGCCTTGGCCAAGGCGGTGGCTATCTGGCTCATTGCGAAGGAATGGTTGCGGGTTGGTTTAGGCGACTGACCCCAGTTCGAATAGGTAGTTCTATCCATATTACCAAGCAGAAAATATGCCCCGTGGGATGGAATGAATTCATGCACGGCTGTGATCATCAGCCGGATGCGGCGGGGCCGTGGCCTTGGCCAAGGTGCGGTCAACCTGGTGCGGGCCTTGCCGGCGAGGTCGGTGGGGTGGGGTCCGTTCGCCCGCGTGCGCCCGATCAAGACGCCGGGTCGGCGGCGGCGATTTTTTCGCGCAGGTGGGTGGTGCGGTCGCGGGCTTCGTTGTTGCGCACGGCCATGCCAAAGGCGGCCGGCTCGCCGACGATGAAGACCTTCTTTTTGCCGCGGGTGATCGCGGTGTAGAGCAGGTTGCGCTGAAGCATCATGAAATGGGCTTTCAAGAGCGGCACGATGACGACCGGGTATTCGCTGCCCTGGCTTTTGTGGATGCTCACGGCGTAGGCGGGGGCGAGGTCGCCGAGTTCGCCGCGGTCAAAGGTGTGGGTCTCGCCGGAGAAATCGGCGGTGATGGTGCCGGCGGCGGGGTCGGCGGCGGTGACGGCGCCGATGTCGCCGTTGAAGAGGTTTTTGTCGTAGTTGTTTTTGAGCTGGATGACCTTGTCGCCGGGTTTGTATTCGCCGGCCGGGCCGCGCACGCCGGGGCCGCCGTGGGGATTGAGCGCGGCCTGCAGCTGAGTGTTGAGGTTGGCCACGCCGGCGGTGCCCTTGTGCATGGGCGCGAGGACCTGCACGTCCTTGATCGGGTGAAACCACACGTAGTGGCGCGGGATGAACTCGGTGCAGAGCTGGGTGATCTTGCGCAGGCAGTCCTCGGCGGAGTCGGCGACGATGAAGTTGAGGTCGCTCCAGGCCTGCGCGTCGGCGACTTCGTTGAAGGAAGGGGGCAGCGCGGGCTCGCCGGCGTTGATGGCGTGGGCGGTGGTGACGATCTGGCTCTGACCTTTTTGGCGGTAGATGACGTCGAGCCGGGTGACGGGCACGACGCCGGTGCGTATCAGATCTTTTAATACGTTTCCGGCGCCGACGGAAGGCAACTGGTCGGTGTCGCCGACGAGCAGCAGGTGGGCGCGCGCGGGCACGGCCTGGAGCAGCGCGGCGGCGAGGCGCGTATCGAGCATGGAGGCTTCGTCCACGACGAGGAAGTCGGTGGAGAGCGGCTGGTCCTCGTTGGTGGTGAAACCGCCGCGGGCGGGATCGAACTTCAGCAGGCGGTGGATGGTCGAGGCAAAGCCGCCGGTGGTCTCGGCGAGCCGTTGGGCCGCGCGGCCGGTGGGCGCGGCGAGGTGCACGCGGACCTTCTTGGCGCGGAGAATATCCACGAGCGCGCGGAGGATCGTGGTGTTGTGCGTGACGATGTAGTCATCGGTCACATAGAGCCCGGTGGGGGAGTCGATGGAGATGCAGACGCACTCGGCTTGGCCCGCGGGTTCGATGGAGGCGATTCGCAGGCGGTGGCCGAGGCGCTTGCGGGCGTTGGGACGTTGGAAGCGGGCCAGTTTGCGCGGAAGGCTAAGCAGGGTGGCGGGCTCGGGATGTTGCAGGGTGACGATGTAGGAGGGCTGGCCCGCGCGCTTTTCGCCGTTGTGGGTGTAGGTGGGATGCTTGATCGCGCCAATCGTGGCGATGCAGCCGAGGGACCAGGCGAGGCGTTGCACATCGCGGGCGAGACGTTGGCTGCTGGAGCTGAAGGAAACGACGCCGTGTTTGTCCACGGTGCCATCGGTGTCGAGCAGGCCATGGAGGAGCTGGCGGCGTTGCTCGAGCGAACCGGAAAAGAAGATATCCGGGATGAACTTTTGCGTCGCGCCGACATTCAGGCCGAGTTCGCGCAAGTGGGCGCCGAGGGTGTTCGGCACTCCGCGTTTGGTGTGGGTGAGCCGATAGGAAATCGTATCGGTGCCATGGAGCGTGACGGGCTTGAGCGTGAGTCCGAGCGGTGCGATCAGGTCGCGGATTTTGTCATGAACAAAAGGATCGGTGGTGGTTAGCTGAGTGGAGGCGGAGATGGTCCCGTCGCCGATGAGCGCGCCAATCACGTAGGGGGCGCAGAAGAAGTCCCGGGCCGGAGTGTCGGGACACGCCTCCAGCAGGGGGATAGCGATGCGATTGCTTTCCGCGCGGTCCTCGGCGATGCGCTTGCGAAGGTAGTTGAGTGGAACGACCCTCCAGTCGCGGGCGCGGATTTTTTTCTTTTTGGACGGGCTCCAGACGGAGACTCGGGTCCAGGCGCGCCACAGGTGATCGTCGCAGCAGCGGGTCGATCTGCCGTCGGCGAAGGTGACGCGATGGATGTCTTTTTGGCCCTGCGGATGGATGCCGGTGACCTTGGTGATGCCGCCCTCGGCGGTGACGATGCGCGAGCCCACGCGCAGGCTGCCGATGCGGCGAAAGCCCGTCGGGGTGAGCACGAGCGCGTCGAGCGGCTGGGCCTTGCCGGTGCCCGGCCCGCCGGTAAGTATGGAGATTTTGGATACGAGGGCGTTCTTGAGGCCGGCGCGTTGCTGGGCGGCGAATTCGAAGCCGGCTTTTTTCTCGGCCCATTCGACGGCGGCGTCGGTCTTGATGGGGGGGAGGCAGCTGCCGACGGCGGACAGGCGGGCGACCACGGCGGCGATCTTTTGTTCGGCGCGGTCGAGCACGGGCAGTTGGATGAAGGCGGAGCCGGGCAGCGGGTTGGCCTCGCCGGCGGGCTGGTGGCGCGAGAGGGCGCGGGCCTCGACGAGGGCGTTGATGCGCGGTTCGAGGAAGTTCGCCTGGCTCTCCAGCAGCTCGGCGGCGTGGCTGACGAGGTCGGCTTCGCGGATGGCGGTGTGGCCTTCCTCCTGGAGGACTTCGAGGGCGTAGATGAGGCCGGCGTCGAGGCGGGGCGGGGCGTCGTTGGCAAAGCCGAGGTTGATGGCGATGCGGTCGGCGGTCTTGAAGCCGATGCCGTCGATCTCGCGGGCCACGCGGTAGGGCTCGCGCATGAGGATGGTCTTGGCCTCGCCGCCGTAGTGCTTGATGAGTTTCACGCACTGGCTGTTGGTCACGCCGTAGGTCTGGAGGAAAATGTAGAGCTCGCGGAAGGCGCGTTGGTCGTCCCAGGCCTGCTTGATGGCGCCGGCGCGTTTTTTGCCGATGCCGGGCACGTGGCGCAGGCGGGCGGATTCCTCGGTGAGGATGCGGAACGTCTCGGTGCCGAAGGCGTCGACGATTTTATTGGCGTAGACCTTGCCGATGCCGGGGACGAGTCCGCTGCCAAGGTATTTGCGGATGCCGTAGGCGGAGGAGGGGAGTTTGGAGGAGAAGGCGGTGAGTTTGAACTGGTCGCCGTGTTGGGCGTGGCGGGTCCAGGTGCCGGTGAGGGCGAGGGTTTCGCCGCATTGCACGCCGGGGAGTTGGCCGGTGATGGTCACGCGGTCGTCGGACCCCTCGGGGCGGAACTCCGCGATGGTGTAGTGGTTCTCCTCGTTGAGGAAAATGATGCGCTCAAGAACGCCGGAGAGGGTGTCGGAATTGGCGGAGGAGGCGGCCACGTGTCACGGGGATGAACACGCATTCGCCGGAAAAATCAAACGCGGGTTGGCGGGTATGCAATGTGGGCGCGGCTGGAACGTTGCGTCGGCGGGGATTTTCCGCACGGTCGGGGGCGGTCCGCGTCAGTTAACTCTCAACGAAAGAACTCCCATGTCCCAGTCCTACGGCAATCCGTTCGTGACCGTCGCTGACGCCGCCTCGGCGGATCGCGCGCAATTTATCCGTCGCACTTACCTGCATTTGGCCGGGGCGATTTTGGCCTTTGTGTGCCTTGAGGCGATGTTGCTGCAAACGCCGGGCATCGAAGGGCTGATCCAGACGATGACCGGCGGCATGGGTTGGCTGGTGGTGCTGGGTGTGTTCATGGCGGTCTCGTGGATGGCCGACAAGTTGGCGCGTTCCGAGGCCTCGCCGGCGTTGCAATATCTGGGGCTGGGGCTGTTCGTGGCGGTGGAGACGGTGATTTTTGCGCCGTTGCTCTACATTGCGATGTATCGAAGCGGCGACCCGGCGATCATTCCGATGGCGGGCATCATCACGGGGCTGTTGTTCGCGGGTCTGACGGCGACGGCGTTTGTCACGCGCAAGGATTTTTCGTTCATGCGCGGCATCCTGATGGTGGGCGGTTTCGTGGCGATGGGCGTGATCATTTGCAGTATCCTTTTCGGTTTCACGTTGGGCTTGGTGTTCTCGTCGGTGAT
>JBDRJH010000196.1:0-11906 GCA_043815125.1 Verrucomicrobiota bacterium | reverse complement strand
GCGAGGGTCACATCATCACCGTCGAGGACCCCATCGAGTATTACCACCCCCACAAGCGCTGCATCGTCACCCAGCGCGAGATCGGCGAGGACGTGAACAGCTTCTCCGAGGCCATCAAGCGCGCCCTCCGCCAGGACCCCGACATCATCCTCGTCGGTGAAATGCGCGACCTCGAGACCATCGAGGCCGCCATCTCCGCGGCGGAAACCGGCCACCTGGTTTTCGGCACCCTGCACACCAACGGCGCGGCCAAGACCATCGACCGCATCGTCGACGCCTTCCCGGCCAACATGAAGGACATGATCCGCACCCAGCTGGCCTCGTCCATCGTCGCGGTCATCTCCCAGGTCCTCTGCAAAAAGGTCGGCGGCGGCCGCATCGCCAGCTACGAGATCATGATCAACACGACCTCGATCGCCGCCATGATCCGCGAAAACAAGACCTTCCGCATCACCTCGGATATCCAGACCGGCGGCAACATGGGCATGATCACCATGGACACCCACCTGCTCAGCCTGGTGAACCGCAAGCTCATCACCGCCGACGAGGCCCTGGAAAAATGCCAGGACTCCACTGTCATGCGCGAGAAGCTCGTGTCCATGGGCGAGGCGCTCAAGACCCTTTAAACTCAAAACATCCCCATCCCCAGCCCGCCCCGGCGGTCCTTTTCCCCTATGTTTGACAGCCACAGCCAGGCCATTCTCGACATCTGCCGCGACAAAAACCTCATCGACGAGGCCAGTCTGCGCGACCTCAACGAGGAACACAAAGCCACCGGCAAACCCACCGCCACCCTGCTGGTCGAACTCGGCCTGGTCGAGAAATCCAAGCTCCTCGCCGTCATCGCCGAGCACCTCGGTTTCCGTTACCTGGCCGACCCGCCCAGCGCGTTGACCACCGAGGCCGCCGCCACCATCCAGCCCAGCCTGGCCCGCATGTATGGCGTCGTCCCGCTCGGCACCAGCGGCCAAAGCGTCGAGCTGCTCGCCACCGACCCCTTCAACAGCCAGATCATCGACGACCTCACCTTCGCCCTCGGCAAGGACATCAACCTCGTCGTCTGCGATCCCGACAAGGTCGAGGCCCTCCTCAAGCTCCACTACGGCGAGGACGAGTCCAGCATCGACGACCTCCTGCAGGAACTCAGCACCGACGCCGGCGGCGAGGGCGAGGGCGACCTCAGCGACGTCGACATCGAGGCCATGGCCGGCCAGACGCCGATCATCCGTTTCGTCAACCTCGTGCTCGCGCAGGCCATTCGCGACAAGGCCTCCGACATCCACTTCGAGCCCTTCGAACACGAGTTCAAGATCCGCTACCGCATCGACGGCGCGCTCTACGAAATGGCCCCGCCGCCCAAGCACCTCGCGCTGCCCATCACCTCGCGCGTCAAGGTGCTCGCCAATCTCAACATCGCCGAACGTCGCATCCCGCAGGACGGCCGCATCAAGCTCACCATCGCCGGCCGCGCCGTCGACCTGCGCGTCTCGACCCTGCCCACCCAGTTCGGCGAGTCCGTCGTGCTCCGCGTGCTCGACCAGAGCGCCGTGCAGCTCGACATCAGCCAGCTCGGCATGCCCGAGGACGTCAACGAAGGCATCCACGACATCATCCATCGTCCCAACGGCATCTTCATCGTGACCGGCCCCACCGGCTCCGGCAAGACCACCACGCTCTACAGCGCCCTGCGCATCATCAACACCACCGACCTCAAGCTCCTCACCGCCGAGGACCCCGTGGAATACGAGATCGAGGGCATCATGCAGGTGCCGGTCAACCACGGCGTCGGCCTCACCTTCGCAGCTGCGCTCCGCTCCTTCCTGCGCCAGGACCCCGACGTCATCATGGTCGGTGAGATCCGCGACCTGGAGACCGCCCAGATCTCCATCCAGGCCTCGCTCACCGGTCACTTGGTGCTCTCCACCCTGCACACCAACGACGCCGCCGGCGCGGTCACCCGTCTGGTCGACATGGGCGTCGAGCCCTTCCTGATCGCCTCCTCGCTGGAGGCCGTGCTCGCCCAGCGTCTCGTGCGCCGCATCTGTTCCAAGTGCCGCACCGCCTACGAGCCGCCCGCGGCCCTCTTGCAGCAGCTCGGCATCGACCCCATCGACATCGGCGGCCGCGAGTTCTTCTACGGCAAGGGCTGCGACGATTGCAGCGACACCGGCTACCGGGGCCGCATGGGTATCTACGAGTGGCTGCGCATGTCCGAAGCCATCCGCGATCTCGTCGTCAAGCGCTCCTCCACGCTCGTCATCAAACAAAAGGCGCTCGAACAGGGTATGCGCACCCTGCGCGACGACGGTCTGCGCGCCATCTTCGACGGCGCCACCTCCATCGAGGAAGTCGTCAAATACACCTGAACCGGCGCCCGGTTTAATTTTTTGACGAACGCCCAGTCCCCATTTAGTTCACTCCCATCCCCCTATGCCCAAATTCACTTACAACGCCATCGACTCCTCCACCGGCAAGGACAAGAAAGGCATGATCGAGGCCGCCACCCAGGAGCAGGCCGCCGCCGAACTCAAGGCCCAGGGCCTTCTCCCCACGCAGATCATGGCCGAGGGCAACGCCGGCGGCCTGCGCGTCGGCACCAAGAAGGCCGCCCCTGCCCGCGGCGGCTCCGCCGGCGGTGAAACCAACTCGCCCTTCCGCAACGAGCCCCCCGCCCGCAAAAAGAAAGGCGCCGGCGGCATCACCTTCGGCAAGGTCATCAACAACGCCGGTCTGGCCGTTTTTACCCGCCAGCTCTCCACGCTGGTCAACGCCGGCATGCCCATCCTGCGCAGCTTGGAAACGCTCGGCCGCCAAGAGAAGAACCTGCCCTTCAAGGCCGTGGTCGACGGCGTCGCCGAGACCATCCGTTCCGGCGGCACGTTCTCGGACGGCCTGCTCCAGTATCCCAAGGTCTTTGACCGCCTCTACGTCAACATGGTGAAGGCCGGCGAGGCCGGCGGCGTGCTCGGCACCGTGCTCGACCGCCTCTCGAAGTTCATGGAGAAGGCCGAGAAGATCAAGGGCAAGGTCAAGTCCGCCATGACCTACCCGATCATCATCGCCGGCGTCGCGGTGCTCATCGTGGCCGCTCTCATGGTCTTCGTTATCCCGAAGTTCGAATCCATCTTCGCCAGCCTGCTCAAGGGCGCGCCCCTGCCCGCGCTCACCCAATACGTGCTGGCCGTCAGTAACTTCATCAAAAACCACTATCTGATCGCCGGCGGTCTGATCATCGGCGGCTGGTTCCTCATCAAGTTCTTGGCCAAGACCCGCGGCGGTTCGCGCTTCCTCAATTGGGCGCAGCTGCACATCCCCGCGTTCGGCCCGCTCTTCCTCAAGGCCGCCGTCGGCCGCTTTACCCGCACGCTGTCCACGCTGCTCTCTTCCGGCGTGCCCATCCTGCAGGCGCTCATCATCACCCGCGACACCTCCGGCAACATCTACGTGGCCGAGGCGCTCAACAGCGTGCATGACCGCGTGAAGGAAGGTGACAACATCGCCAAGCCGATGGAAGCCACCAAGGTCTTCCCGACCATGGTCACCTCCATGATCGAGGTCGGCGAGGAAACCGGCGCGCTGCCCGAGATGCTTTCCCGTATCGCCGACACCTACGACGACGAGGTCGACAACGCCGTGTCCGGCATCACCTCGATCATCGAGCCGATCATGATCGTATTCATGGCCGTCTGCGTCGGCACCATCGTCATCGCGATGTTCCTGCCGCTGGTGAAGATCATCCAGACCCTCAGCTGAGCGATTCGTCGCCGCACGCTTCCGAAAACAAAAAGCCGCCTCCAACGAGGCGGCTTTTTTGTGCTGAGGGTAGGGCCGCGACTCCGCTCGCCGCCGATTTGGAAGCCGGCGCGGAACGGAGTCCGCGCCCTACCGCGATTCCCGCGCTCAGTTCTTGGCAAACCCGTCCGGTCGCGACGAGTGCCACTTCCAGGCGGTCTCGACGATGGGCTCGATGGTCATGTATTTGGGCGTCCAACCCAGCTCGCCCTTGGCCTTGGAGGAGTCGGCGTAGAGCGCGGGCGGGTCGCCGGCGCGGCGCGGCGCGAAGGAGTGGGGGACTTTCAGGCCGGTGACCTTCTCGACGGCATTGATGACCTCCAGCACGGAGGTCGGCGTGCCGGTGCCGAGGTTGTAGAAGAGGGCGGTGCCGGGCTCGGCGAGCTTGTCGAACACGGCGATGTGGGCGCGACTCAGGTCGTCCACGTGCACGGAGTCGCGCAGGCAGGTGCCGTCCGGGGTGGGGTAGTCGTTGCCGAAGACCTGGAGCGGGGGGCGTTTGCCGGTGGCCGCGTCCATGGCGAGGGGGATGAGGTGGGTCTCGGGGTTGTGACACTCGCCGATGGTGCCGTCCTCGGCCGCGCCGGCGGCGTTGAAGTAGCGGAAAGCCGCAAAGCTCAGGCCGTAGGCGGCGGCGAAGGACTTCAGGATGTTTTCAACATCGAGCTTGGTCTGGCCGTAGGGATTGATCGGCGCCTGCGGCATGGTCTCGACCAGGGGCATCTTCTCGGGAATGCCGTAGGTGGCGCAGGTGGAGGAGAAGACAAACTTCTTCACGCCCGAGCCCATCATGCAGCGCAGCAGGTGCAGGGTGGAGGCCACGTTGTTGAAGTAATACTTCATCGGGTCGGTCACGCTCTCGCCCACATAGGCGTAGGCCGCGAAGTGCATCACCAGATCGATCTTCTCCTTGCGGAGGATCTTGCCGACCTCGCTCTCGTTGCCGAGGTTGACCGTGTAGAGCGGCACGTCGGGGTCGACGGCCTGCCGGTAACCAAAGACGAGATTGTCCAGCACCACCGGCCGATGACCGGCGGCGATCAATTGACGCACACAATGGCTACCGATGTAGCCGGCTCCACCAACAACGAGAACGTTCAGCATAGAGCCTAGGCTTGTATTGCCTTTCACGACCCGTTGGCTAGAGGTTTTTACTCCATGTCTTTCAAACCCGCGCGCATCGTCATCACCGGAGTCGGCCTTACCGCCCCCAATGGCAACTCGCTGGCGGAATTCCGCCAAAACCTGCTTTCCGGCGTCGCCGGCGTCGAACCGATGGATGTCCGCTACATGGGCCGCCTGATCGCCGGCGTCTGCCACTACGACGCCCTTAAGTATCAAAAGAAAAAGGAGCTCCGCGTCGGCACCCGCGCCGGCTCCATCTCCATCTACTGCGCCCGCGAGGCCATCGCCGACAGCGGCCTCGACCTCGACGCGCTCGCCAAGGACCGCGTCGGCATCTACATCGGCTGCACCGAACACGGCAACGTCGAGACCGAGAACGAGATCTACGCCATCTCCAAGTTCGACTACGACACCAAGTATTGGTCGCACTACCACAACCCCCGCACGGTGGCCAACAACCCCTCCGGCGAGACCTCCCTCAATCTCGGCACCACCGGCCCGGCCTACACCATCGGCGCGGCCTGCGCGGCCGGCAACCTCGGCCTGATCCACGCCGCCCAGATGCTCCGTCTCGGCGAGGTCGACCTCGCCATCTGCGGCGGCGTCAGCGAGTCGATCCACACCTTCGGCATCTTCGCCGGCTTCAAGTCCCAGAACGCCCTCGCCACCCACGCCGACCCGAAAAAAGCCTCCCGTCCCTTCGACCGCGACCGCAACGGCATCGTCATCTCCGAGGGTGGCGCCCTCTACACCCTCGAACGGTTGGAGGACGCCCAGGCGCGCGGGGCGAAAATCTACGGCGAGATCGCCGGCTACTGCGTCAACTCCGACGCCTCCGACTACGTGCTGCCCAACCCCGGCCGCCAGGCCGAGTGCGTGCATAAGGCGCTCAAGAACGCCGGCATGGCCCCGCAGGACATCCACATCATCAACACCCACGCCACCTCCACCCCCATGGGCGACATCCAGGAGTGCGAGGCCATCCGCGCGGTTTTTGGCGAGGGCTGCCCCGACACCTACATCAACAACACCAAGTCCTACATTGGCCACTGCATGGGCGCGGCCGGCGCCCTTGAGCTGGCCGGCAACCTGCCGTCCTTCGACGATCTCGTCGTCCACCCCAGCATCAACGTCGACAACCTCGACCCCAAGTGCGAGCTGCCAAACCTCGTGTTAAATCAGCCGCGCAAGGTTGCGAAAGTGGACACCATCCTCAACAACTCCTTCGGTATGCTGGGCATAAATTCCACGTTGATTGTGAAACGATTTGTCGCCTAAGTCCGACCCTTTAACACCCACGAAATGACCAAAGAAGAATGCAAACAGGTGGTGCTCGACATCATCGCCGACATCGCTCCCGACGAGGATCTCACCAACATCAAGCCCGACGTGCGTCTGCGCGACCAGATGGAACTCGATTCCATGGACTTCCTCGACATCGTCATGGAGCTCCGCAAGCAGCACAACATCGAGGTCCCCGAGGCCGACTACCCGCAGCTCGCCTCGCTCGATAGCTGCGCCGAATACCTCACCCCCAAGTTCGAAGCCCTTGGCAAGTAAGCGCATCGAAATCCTACGAATTAGGCCTGACCTCGGTCGGGCCTTTTTTATGGCCACAAAAGGCACAAAAAGCGCAAAAGACGTTTCGTTACCTTAATCTACTTTTGCGCCTTCTGTGCTTTTGGTGGCTATTGCAGTTTTTCTTTCCCCTTGAACACCTCCACCCACTACGACGTCGCCATCATCGGAGCCGGCATGTCCGGCCTCGCCGCCGGCATCCGGCTCGCGCACTTCGGCAAGAAGGTCTGCATCTTCGAGCGTCACAACGCGGTCGGCGGACTCAACGGGTTCTACAGCATCGACGGTCGCAAATACGACGTGGGCCTGCACGCGATGACCAACTTCGTGCGGCCCGGCGTCAAGGGCACGCCGCTCACCAAGCTGCTGCGCCAGCTGCGCATCGACCGCGCCGAGTTCGCCCTCTGCGAACAAAAACAATCCCGCATCGCCTTCGGCCCGCGCGGGGAAACCTCCCTGCGATTCACCAACGACTTCGCCGTGCTTGAGTCCGAGGTCGCCCGCCAGTTCCCGGCGCAGATCGACGGCTTCCGCGCGCTCGTGCAGGTCATCCGCACGCACGACGAGGTCGCGCTCGACGCCGGCTATCAATCCGCCCGCGAGGTCGTTCGTCGCCATCTCGGCGACCCGCTGCTCGAGGACATGATCTTTTGCCCGGTCATGTATTACGGCAGCGCCAGCGAGCACGACATGGATTTCAGCCAGTTCGTGATCATGTTCAAAGCCCTCTTCTTTGAAGGCTTCGCGCGGCCTTTCGACGGGGTGCGCGTCATCTTGCGCGTGCTGCAGGACAAATACCGCCAGGCTGGCGGCGAGCGTCGCATGAAGTGCGGCGTCGCCCGCATCGTCGCCCGCGCCGGCCGTGCCGCCGCGCTCGTCCTGGACGACGGCACCGAGGTCACCGCCGACCACGTGATCAGCTCCGCCGGCGCCGCCGAGACCGAACGGCTGGTCGATCCAACCGTCGCGCGTGAGCCGCACCCCGTCGGCGCACTCAGCTACGCGGAGACCATCACCATCCTTGACCGCCAGCCGACCGCGCTGGGCTGGGGCGACGACACCATCATCTTTTTTAACGATTCCGAGCGCTTCACCTACGCGCGCAGCGAGACGCAGGTCGACGACCGCAGCGGCGTGATTTGTTTCCCCAACAACTTCGCCTACGACGACGCTCGCGAGCTGCCCGAGGGCATCTTCCGCTGCACCTGTCTGGCCTCGCACGAACTTTGGGCGCAACTGCCCGAGGACCAATACCGCGCCGACAAGGCCGCCCGTTACGCCGACATCCAGCGCAGCGCCCGCCGCTTCCTGCCGGCGGTCGACGACGCCGTGCTCGCGCAGGCGACGCTGGCCACCGACATGTTCACGCCGCGCACGATCACCAAGTTCACCGGCCACCTCGGTGGCGCGATCTACGGCTCGCCGCAAA
Organism: Verrucomicrobiota bacterium; assembly: GCA_043815125.1. GTDB lineage: Bacteria > Verrucomicrobiota > Verrucomicrobiia > Opitutales > Opitutaceae > JAUWBF01. Next base: position 3,982 of record JBDRJH010000196.1, on the reverse strand, counting down.
AGATCCGCGACGGGCGCACCCCGTTGTCCAACCTCTACCTGTGCGGCACCGACCAGGGTTTCCTCGGCATCGTTGGCGCGATGCTCAGCGGCATCAGCATGGCCAATCTGCACGTGCTTTCGGCGAAGTAGCCGTTGTAGCGTGCGCCGTCCCCGGCGCATGGATTGGCCGGGACGGCCAACTCTACACCACTTGTATCCTGTGCAAACCAATCCCCAGTCCATCACCCCTGTCGCCATCCTGCGCACGCCGTTCGCGGAAAAGTTTGGCGTGCCGCGCCAGAGCGGTCTGGTCGAGGAGGCCGAGGGCGTGGTCGAGTTTTTGTCCGCGTTTGCCGCGCCCGAGTTCACGCGCGGCCTGGAGGCGTTTTCACACGTCTGGCTGGTGACGGGATTTCATAAAAATCCGTCCTGGGACGGCGCGGCCACGGTGCGTCCGCCGCGGTTGGGTGGCAACGAGCGGGTGGGGGTCTTTGCCTCGCGCTCGCCGCAACGGCCCAACGGCCTCGGGCTCTCGCTGGTCCGGCTGCTGGCCATCGAACCCGGACGGCTGCGCGTGGCCGCGATCGACTGTGTCGACGGCACTCCCGTCTACGACATCAAGCCCTACCTGCCGTGGTGCGAGGCCGTGGCCGATGCCCGCGCCGACTGGGCCGGCGGAGCGCCCGAACAGCGCAAGCCGGAGCTGGTGTGCATCCCCGAGGTGTTGGCGCAAAAGATCCTCAACCACGGGGCCACCGGCGGGCCGGCGGTGCTGGCGCTTGTTCGCAATCTGCTGCGTCTGAATTTGCAGCCCGCCTACCTCGACGATCCCGGGCGCACCTTCGGCATGACGGTTTCCGGCTGGAACATCCGCTGGCGCCACGCCGGTGAATCCGTCGAGTTGTTCGCCGCCGAGTATCGCGGTTAGGGCGGCTTAAACTGAATGCTGGCCTTTCCCGTAACGTAGCCGCGAGCGCCAGCGAGCGGAGATCAGGTCACTCGCCGGCATCCACTCGCTGGCGCTCGCGGCTACGGGATTGAAACGCACCCGGGTCAGCGTTGGGCGAGGTCGATGCCGTAGGCGTCGAGAGTGGAACCTTCGAGACGGGCGAGATCTGCGCGGGCGACGCGGAGGTCGACTTGGGCCTGCAGTTCGTTGACGCGCGCGGCGTCGAGCTCCTCGCGGGCTTCCTGCACGCGGCGAAAGGTGGAGAGTCCGGCGTCGTAGCGGGCTTTTTCGAGATCGAACTGACGCTCGCTCAACTCGGAGGCGAGCCGGGTGATGCGCACGTTTTCGCGGCTGGTCTCGACGGCGCGCACGGCGGCGCGCACGGCGACGAGGATGTCCTGGTCCACCTGGCGCAGGCGGGTCTCGGCGCGGTGCAGCTCGGAGAGCGCCTGACGATGGCGGGCGCGATCGGCCTGGAGTCCCCAGGGCAGGGTGAGGGTGAGATCGACCTGCCACGAGTAGCCGTCGCCGGTGGGCAGCTCGTCGATGGCGGAGGTGGCGTCGTTTTGCTGGCTGTTGAGGCCGACGGCGGCGCCGAGGTCGAGGTCGGGCAGGCGGTTGCGGCGGGCGGCGCCGACGTTGACCCGGGCGCGGTCGACGGCGACGAGGGCGTCGGCGTGGTCGGGGAAGTTGTCGAGGGCGAGCTTGTAGGAGCGGGCGAAGTCGGCGTCGGGCAGGGCGGCGGGCTCGGGCAGAGCGACGGGGCCGACGGTCTGCTCGGCGACGCCGCCGATGAGGGCGAGCAGGGTGTCCTCGTTGTCGCGCACGGCCTGTCCGGCGAGAAGGAGGTCGCGCTGGGCGTTGGCGACGCCGACGTCGGCCTGGAGGACGTCGAGGTCGGTGGCGACGCCGGAGTCGCGCTTGGCGCGGTTTTCCTCGGCGAGTTTTTGGGCGACCTCCAGGCTGAAGGCGCGCACGTCGAGCTGGTTGCGGCTAAAGACGAGGCGCGAGTAGGCGGCCTCGACGTCGCGCACGACGGTGAGCACGGTGCCCTTGAAACCGAGGTCGGCGCTGATAATGCCGAGCTCGGCGCGGCGGATGGCGGCGAGGTTGGTCTCGCGCCCGGCGCCTTTGAGCAGAGGCTGGCTGACGGCGAGGGTGGCGTCGGCGTTGTAGGCGGGGTTGGTGTTGTTGCGCTGGCTGCGGTCGAGATTGCTGCTGGCGGTGAGGGTGGCGCCGGTGGAGATTTTCTGGGAGACGCCGATGCGCGAATCGCGGCTTTCGAAGAGGGTGCCGGGGACGGGGATGGTGCCGTTGAAGCCGCCGGCGCTCTGGTCCTCGGAGAGGGCGGCGCGGGCGCTGAACACGGGGGCGTAGTCGGCGCCTGCGATGACGGCCTCGTCGCGCGCGGTGTCGGTATTGCTGCGCTGGATACGCACGTCGAAGTTGGCGGCGAGGGCGCGCTCGACGGCTTGGCGCAGGGTGAGGGCGACGAGCTCGGCGGCGGGGGTGTCGGCGGAGACGTGTTGGGCGGGTTCCTGGGCGGGGAGGGCGCCGGTGAACAAAAGCGCGGCGAGGAGGGCGGACAGGGGACGGTTCATTGTTTCTCGAATTCGCCGGAGGAGATGCGCTTGAGCACGGTGAAGCCGGCGCGTTTGGCGTCGGAGATGGAGAGGGGCTTCATGAGTTTGGGCGTGTTGACCTGTTGGATGGCGACGCGGCTGACGGCTTGTCCGCAGGTGGGGCAGGCGGTGAGGGCGGGCTCGGTGCCGGGGTGACGGTGGTCGAAGCCGTCGCCGCAGAGTTTGCAGGGGGCTTTGGCCGGGGTGTAGCGGTAAACGGGCATGACTGGCTCGACCTAGCCATGTAGACGCGAGCGATGCGAGTCGGTTTCGCGGGTTTTGCGCGGAGTTTTGTCGGGGATGGCCGCGGCGCGTCGGGCGTGGGCGCGAAAAAGCCGCGTCGGGCGGACGCGGCTCTTGAGGGGAGGGGGGGCTTCGGCGCTGCGGGCCGCTCAGGGGGCGGTGGTGGGGGCGGTGCGGGCGAGTTCCTTGTCCACGATGGCGGCGAGGGCGTCCTCGCCGTTGCGCTGGGCAAGCACGTTGGCGATGCGGGCCTTGATCTCGTCGTAGCGGGGGTTGGCGGCGGTGAGGTCGGGCAGCTGTTTTTCGGAGACGTGGAGGAGGAGGGCCTTGTCGCGGGAGACGGTGACGACGGGGCTGAGGTCGCCGGCGGAGAGGTTTTGCAGGGCGTTGAGCGCGGTGAAGTCGAGGCCTTCGGGCGGCTCGTTGAAGGTGAAGCCGGCGAAGGACTTGGTCTGGACGGTGAGGCCGGCGGCCTTGGCGGCGGCGGTGGCGGCGTCGGTGAACTGCGCGCCGGTTTTGAGGCGGGCGGAGAGGTCGTCGCGCAGGGTCTTGCCGGCGGCGGCGAGGCGTTCGCGCAGACGGGCGACCTTGAGGTCGGACTCCACCTCGGCGCGGACCTCGGCGAGCTCGGGCTGGCGGGCGGGGATGGTTTCGCGCCAGACGAGGATGACGGTGCGGTCGTTGCCGGCGAGGGCGTCGGAGTAGGGACGGTCGGGGCCGAGGCCGGCGGCGGTCTCGGCGAGCTGCGGGATGCCGGCGAGTTTGGCGGGGGTGGTGCCGGGGCCGACGGGAGCGGCGGTCTGGAGGGTGAGGTTGCGCTTGGCGAGGAAGTCGGGGAGGGCGGCGGGCGCGATTTTGTTTTCGAACAGTTCGAGGGCGAGATCGGCGGCGGTCTGGCCGGCGGAGCGGCGGGCTTTCTGGGCGCGGACGGCGGCTTCGACCTGGGGTTTCACCTTGGCGAAGTTGTCGAAGGCGCTGGTCTGGGCGGCGTCGGCGGGCTGCTCGGCGGCGTCGGGCGCGGGGAACCGGGCGGGGTTGGCGAGGTAGGTGGAGAGGAGTTCCTCGTCGGTGACGGCCACGGACTGCGGGGCGACGGGGAAGGCGATGTAGTCGACGCGGGTGCGGACGGGGATTTCGTAGCGGCCGGCGTTGTCGGCGAAGAAGGCGGCGAGGTCGGCGTCGGTGAC
>JBDRJH010000195.1:0-3437 GCA_043815125.1 Verrucomicrobiota bacterium | reverse complement strand
GGTCATGGACCCCGCGGAAACGAAGGTATATGAGCAGCTCCGCCTGCGCCTTGCCCGCCAGCAAAGCGAACCCTCCCAAGCGGAAGCCACTGCCCCCTGACGACGTCATTCGCACTGCGGTCATTCGCCCCTGCGAACCGTCACGAGCCGGTTGTTGTCGGTTGTAACGGTACTGCCCGCGCCGTCGGTCCAGCGAATCAGCAATTCAACCTGGCCGGCATGTGCGCCGAGTCCGAAGTGGAGCGTCAGGTCGTTCTGGTTGCCCTCTCCGGTTGCGCCCTCGACCTGCCGCGTGAGCGTCTTCCCGGGCAGTCTGATCCGCACCTGCGAACCGACGGCCGCGCGGTTGACCCTGCCGCCGCCTGCCAGGCGCACCTTGAGCCAGTGGTTGGCATTGCCCGGATTGCGGAAGAGCCTGCCCCCGGAGACCAGATCGAGGTCGCCGTCATTGTCGAAATCAGCCCACGCAGACTGGTAGGTGTTGGCCGTGGCGACGCCCGCTTCCCCGGTCACTTCGGTGAAGCGCCAGTCGCCGCGGTTGCGGTAGAGCACGCTCTTGTCGCCCGTGTAAACCGTGGTGAAGAAGAAGTCGAGGTTGCCGTCATTGTCAAAATCTCCGGGCGACGGCGAGGCGTATGACTCCTGCCAGCGCAGTCCGGCGGTCGCGCTCTTGTCCCGGAAACGCCATCTGCCTTCAGGCCCCAGGTTCCTCAGGAACTTCGGCCGGTCCTGATCCGCGGGGCGATGGCTGAAATTCCCGACGAAAAGATCGAAGTGGCCGTCGTTGTCAAAGTCACCCCAGGCCGAGCCGATCGTGTGTCCCCATGCCCCGCGGTCGCCGTCACCTGCCGCGCCGCAGCGCGGGGCCACGTCCTGGAAAACGCCTTTCCCGTCATTGCGCCAGAGCGTGTTGGCCTGCAATCGGTAGTTGGAAACATAGATGTCGAGATCCCCGTCCTCGTCAAAGTCTGCTGCGGTGATACCGCGCGCGCGACGCGGCTTGCCCTTAGTGCGCCAGACCTCAGTGAAAGACTTGCCCTGCCGGTTGAGGTAAACAACGTCGGGGAATTCCTCCTGCGTCTTCCAGATTTCGTAACCGCCGACGTAGAGGTCGAGGAATCCGTCGCCGTTGAAATCGCCCCACACCGCGCCGCGGCTGAATTTCATCGGCCGTGCGGGGAGCAGGCCGCTCACCTCGACAAAGCTCCTGCCCGCGACATTCCTGAAGAGCTTGCCGTTGCCCCAGCAGTAGAGGTCCAGCCAGCCGTCGTTGTCATAATCGCCCCACAGCCCGCCGTCGCCGTTGAGCGGCGCATCCCCGACGCGCGCAAACCGGCCGCTCTCATTGCGCCAGAGCCGGCCATTCACATACAGGTCCGCCCAACCGTCGTTGTTGTAATCACCCCATGCCGCCGCAGTGGCGCCCAGCCCGGTCAGCCCGACCGCGGCGGTAACGTCCGCAAAGGCCGCCGCCCCGGCAGCCGCCCGTGACAGCGCAAGCACCAGGCCGACCGCCGCAATGCAAAACCTTCCTCCGCGCAATCTCGCCTCCTCCTCAGGCCAATGATCCCCGCACGCCAGATGATACGCATCGCCCCCGCGGAGCGCAACGGCGCGGGTGAAGCGCATCGTCGTCTCGCCCGCGGGGGTGGCCGCTTGCGCCGTGGGCGAGGCGGAAGCTACAATGTGGCACAAAGGGGAAGGGAGAGCGTCTTCGTGGACGGAAAACTCGACACCCGGTGTGGGGGGATGCGTTGACTACTGCCGCAACCGAAAAGATCGCGCAGCTGCAGGCGAATATCGAGCGCGTGCTCTACGGCAAGCCCGAAGCGATCCGCACCGTGCTGGTGGCGCTGTTTTCGGGCGGGCACGTGCTCATCCAGGACGTGCCGGGCGTGGGCAAGACCCTGCTGGCGCGCGCGTTGGCGCGCTCGCTCGATTGCTCTTTCCAGCGCATCCAGTTCACCGCCGACATGCTGCCTGCGGACGTAGTCGGCGTGAGCGTGTACGATCAGCAAAGCGCGGATTTCGTCTTCAAGCGCGGACCCATCTTTGCCAATATCGTGCTCGCCGACGAGATCAACCGCACCAGCCCGCGCACGCAGAGCAGCCTGCTCGAAGGGATGAACGATTGCCAGGTGTCCGTGGACGGCGTGACGCACCGGCTGCCCGACCCCTTCATGGTGCTCGCGACGCAGAATCCCTACGAGTTCGAGGGCACGTATCCGCTGCCGGAATCGGAACTGGACCGCTTTTTCCTGTGCGTGGCCATCGGCTATCCGGCGCATGACGACGAGCTGCGAATTCTCAGGGATTACATCACCATGGACTCGGTGGAAAACCTGGAACCCGTGCTCGATGCGGACGCGGTGCTGGCCATCCAGGAGACGGCCGGCAAGGTGCGCGTGGACGACGCGGTGGCCGCGTATGCCCTGGCGATCGTCGAGCGGACGCGGGAGACGCCGGAAGTGGATGTGGGCATCAGCCCGCGCGGGGCGCTGGCGCTCTATCGCGGCGCCCAGACCCGCGCGCTGCTCGAGGGGCGCGACTACGCAACTCCCGACGACGTCAAGCGCATGTGCCGACCGGTGCTCCTGCACCGGCTTGTCTGCCGGGGCGGCGCCGATGCCCGCGGCGACGGGGCGGCCGCGCGCGTGCTGGATGAAATCCTGAACACGCTTCCCGTGCCCGTGTGAGCCGGCCGCGCAACCGCGAAGACACAACTGCCCCGGTTGACGGCAGGCGTCCGCAGGCTCCGCGGGGGGCCGACAATGGCTGCCACATGGCTGTGAAGAAAACATTTCGCCTGACGCGCGGCGGCTGGGTGCTGCTGCTGGTCGGCTGCCTGATGGCAGTCGGGGCGTTCAACGCGGGGCTGAACCTGACGTACCTTCTGGCCAGCCTCCTGCTCGGCCTGTTCCTCGTGGCGGTGGTGATGCCGTTCACGAGCCTGCGCGGGCTGGTCTGTCGCCGGGTGCTCGCCGCGGCGCCGCACGCGGGCGAGGAGTTCGGCGTGGAACTCCATCTGTGCAGCCTGCGGCGCACGACCGCGCGCATGGTGGCGGTAACCGACCCGCTGGGCAAACTGGGCCGCAAGTTTGCGCCGAGTGTGCCGGCGGGGGCGTGTCTGCGCCTGCACTGCCGCCTGGAACCGCTGCCGCGGGGGGTGCACATCGCGCCCGGACTGCGTTGGTCGAGCCGGTTTCCTTTCGGGGTGGCGGAGGTCACCGTCCACTCGCAGGCCGGGGATGAACTGGTGGTCTATCCTGCGCGGGGCAGGCTGGGCGCCCGTGCGACCGGGGGCGTCCGCGCGCCCGAGACGACGACCGGCGCTGCCGCCCTGCGGGGGCGGGCGGGCGACGATTTTCGCATTGTGCGCGAATACCTCCCCGGCGACAGCCTGCGACACATTCACTGGCGCGTGTCTGCGCACCGGG